>NZ_LVDR01000022.1:0-71432 GCF_007636515.1 Shewanella sp. MSW | reverse complement strand
ACCTGAGGCTCGAAGGTGCCATCTCGGTCACGCGGAGTATGCAGCTCAAAGCTACCGGTAGCGGTCTTCAGTGTCTTACTGGTCTTGCCATTTCTGCGATTACCAGGCTGCTTATCTTCAAGATGTTGGTCGAGCTCAACATTGAGGGCCGCTTCAGTAAGCTGTTTAATGAGTGGTGTGAGAATACCATCTTTGCCGGTCAGGTCTTTACCTGCACGCAGAGCTTCAATGGCGGCTTCCATGTCAAATGTAGGTTTGGTCATTTGAATATCCTTTTGGGTGTATATTACTCAAATGACACAGATTTATGAACACTACCATGATTTTGCACCAATGAAGGCTGATCCTGAAGGGGTGGCCAGAACCACAAAGTGGCAAGCACCGCTCGAAGTTGGGGGTGAGTATGACTTTCAAGGTATTGCCGATTCGTTGGCCGATTTGGTGCCTGCTCAAGAGTTAATGGCAGCATTAAAGCTTACCGCCCGGCAATGTCATAACTTGAAGCAGCGCTTAATTGCGCGTGGTGTACCGGAACGGATTATCGATATGCCTGCGATTGGCTTTACTTATATCGAAGACAAGCTAACAAGGTGGGGATTGGTATGAGTGATAAAACATCTACCCTTGAGTCTGCTAAAGAGGCTATTGCTCGTCTTAGAGCTAATCGTCGGCAAGCTGGTGACGTTGCAATTGAAGCGTCAAAACGCCGGCTCTCACTAGGCGCTGAAGAGACTCATGCAAAGCAAACTCCTTCTCCCCAACGCGCTTCCAAGCATAGCGGGAGGGTGAGTACTGTTGAGAGACGTAAGGCCATCGAAGGCGTTACCCAAAGGCTATTACGCGGAGAACTTACTCAAGGGCAAGCTCTTAAAACTTTACGTATTGAGGTTTTAGGTCTAACCCAAGAGGAGTATGCAAATTTGGCTAAAGTGTCACGCAAGACCCTCTCTGACGTTGAGAACGATCGGGGTAGCTATAAGACTGATATTCTCGACCGATTGTTTAAACCCTTTGGCCTGAGAGTGGGGATTGTGCCTATCTCTACCGGCATCAAATAGCGACTATGGTTGTGCCTTTGTGGGGAGAATAAATACAGTTTCATACTGTATTTATTCTCGATTACCCGCTGGTTCCCTTGATCATTCGTTATCGAAGCGGTCGTTAGCATCCAGCTACTGCATAGTTTCTAGCTGGCCCTGATTGCTCCAGCTAGGAGCGTGTGTAACTCGGTGTATAACTAGAAGCAAAAAAGCCAGTCGTAGTGACTGGCTTTCTCTTTTAATACAAGCTCTTAATCCTTATGGATTAGTTCATGCCGTATTTTTTCAGCTTCTTGCGCAGTGTGCCGCGGTTGATGCCCAGCATATTGGCGGCGCGGGTCTGGTTGCCACGAGTGTGCTGCATAATGATATCAAGCAGAGGTGCTTCAACTTCGCATAGCACCATTTCATAAACTTCCTGGGCTTCTTGACCGTCCAACTGAGCGAAGAAGTTGCTGACAGCGCGCTTTACGGCGTCGCGCAGTAACTGGGGCTTGATGGTGCCGTTAGCGGTTTCGATTTTGCCTACGGTAAGCTGATGAGCTTCTGTGTGAGTTGTCTGATCAAACATTCGTATTCTGCTCTTTATTTATCTAGTACACATTCATCAAAAAAACGTTCCACCATGGAACATTGTTCTGCAGCGGTTTCCAGCCGGTTAAAGTCGGCACGGAACTGGCGCTGTTCTTCCTGGTCCAGGTACCATCCCATATGTTTTCTGGCGAAGCGGACGCCCTTTACTTCCCCATATAAATCATACAGTTTGGTTAGGTGTTCCAGCATCACTTGACGCTGCTCTGCCATCCCAATGGGCGCTAGCTTGCTACCTGTGTCCAGGTAATGCTGGATCTCTCTGAAAATCCAAGGCCTTCCCTGGGCACCCCGTCCTATCATCAGGGCATCGACACCTGTGTAATCCAGCACGAAACGCGCCTTCTCCGGACTATCGATGTCCCCGTTGGCGACAACAGGAATCGAGACATTCTGTTTGATCGCCTTGATGGTGTCGTACTCGGCATGACCCTTGTACATGCATTGGCGGGTGCGGCCATGAACCGCGAGCGCCGTAATGCCACTATCTTCGGCAATCCGGGCGATTTGAACACCATTTCTGTGTTCTGGGGCCCAGCCCGTGCGAATCTTCAGCGTTACCGGCACATCCACTGCGGCAACCACGGCATCCAGTATTTTCTTTACCAGTTCCGGCGATTGTAGCAGGGCAGAACCCGCGAGCTTTTTATTCACTTTTTTTGCCGGACAACCCATGTTGATATCTATGATTTGGGCGCCTTGCTCCACATTGTAGCGGGCGGCCCAAGCCATATTATCGGGGTCAGCCCCGGCAATTTGTACTGAGCGTATGCCTTCTTCACCCGAGTGCGTCATTCTCTGGCGGCTCTTGTCTGTGTCCCAAAGGTCGGGATTGGACGAAAGCATCTCTGACACTGCCATGGCTGCGCCATAACGGATACAGAGATTGCGGAAGGCCTGATCGGTGACACCTGCCATTGGTGCCACGATCAGCTGATTCTTCAGTTGATAGGGTCCAATCTGCATTTTACTGTTTCACCTTGCTCTTCAAAGGGGCGCTATAGTACGCCTTTTTGCCAGCGGTGAAAAGGTCAATAAATGACCTGAGCAAAACTTTTTTACTTGACTTTTGATTGGTTGGAAGTCAGCGCCAGTGCGCTCTGGCGCCGTCTTTAACGCTATTTGCGCACTCCTGTCAAGCGGCTCCAATCTTCTTTGTGAACCGCTTCGTCCATCTCGAACCATTGAGCGTAAAATTCGCGGATCTCTTCGGCTTGTTCCTGCAGTAAGCCGGACAGCGCCAGTTTGCCACCCGGACGAACCAACTCGGCGATCAGGGGGGCCAGTTCCCGCAGCGGTCCTGCCAGAATATTGGCAACCAACACATCGGCCTGAATATCTTTGGGTTGATCTTCAGGCAGGTAGAGGCTGAGTCTGTCATCCACGCCGTTGCGCTTGGCATTATCACGGGAGGCGTCTATCGCCTGGTAGTCTATGTCTATGCCTATGGCGTTGGTTGCGCCCAGCTTGAGACCGGCGACCGCCAGAATGCCGGAACCGCAGCCGAAGTCGACCAGCTGTTTACCTTGCAGCTCCAGGCCATCGAGCCACTCCAGGCACAGGGCCGTTGTGGGATGTGTGCCTGTACCAAAGGCCAGGCCGGGATCCAGGATCACGTTGACGGCTTCTGGCTCTGGGATTTCACGCCAGCTGGGACAGATCCACAGACGCTTGCCGAACTGAATGGGGTGGAAGCTGTCCATCCATTCGCGGACCCAGTCTTTATCTTCTATCTGCTCTATCTTGTAGTTCAGCTTGCCTTCGAGGAAGGGTTGTTGCTTGAGCATCTCGACTGTGGGAGTCAGATCTGTGCCGGCATCGAACAGAGCGACCACCACAGTGTCGGCCCAAAGTGGGGTTTCTCCCAGTTTGGGCTCAAAAATCGGTGTATCTTTACCATCTTCAAAGGTGATGGAAACACTGCCTTCCTCCAGCAACAGGTCGCTGAGCGCTTCGGCGTGCTCGCTGCTGCTGTGGATGCGTAACTGGATCCAGGGCATGGAATCTTCTCTCGTGGGGGACAATAAAGCGCTATTGTAAGCCATAGGTTGCCGGCCTTGCCAGCACGCCGGGGTAAATAAGACGGAGTGAAACCCGGTTTCAGCTTTGGCCCATCAGTGGCGCAATTTACGGTAATTATCTGTCTTTTTTGTTTCAAAATTTCAAATAAACGTTTGATTTATATTGGTTAATTGGTATTACCTCTGTTTTGCTGTAAGTGGTTTATTTGTGAGCATGATCAGATAATCCCCCACTTTCGATTGAGGCAGGTCACATTCAGACTCCTTGGTTGTTGGCGCAGTTTGGCTGTGAGTTATGTTGTAGATCCCAAGGATCTGTACCCAAAAAACATGCTGACAAAATATCACATCCCCGAGCGCTGGCTCGGTCATGCCAACAGCCACCACTGGTCGGCCAGAGCCGATCGCCTGCAGAGTGCCAGCGGCATTTTGCTGGGCATGTTTCTGTTGGCGCATCTTCACTTCGAATCCAGCATCATGCTGGGTAAAGAGGCTTTCTATAAGGTAGTGCAGGTGCTGGAAGGCGGTTGGTTCAGTGCCAGTGGTCACGGTTACCCACTGCTGACGCAACTCTTCTCTGTGTTCATTCTGCTGGTGGTGATACTGCATGCTGCTATGGCGCTCAGGCGCTTTCCGGCGCAGCTTGGCCAATGGCGGGCGCTGCGCAGCCATCTGCATCTGATCAAACACCGCGACAGCCACGCCTGGTTCTGGCAGTTGGCTACCGGCTTTATCCTGTTCTTCCTGGTGCCCATGCACCTGGTCACCATGATAGCCAATCCGGAAATCGGCCCCAATATGTCGGCCTACCGGGTCTGGCACGACAACACCTGGCTGCTGTATATCCTGCTGCTGCCTGCGGTGGTGATCCACGCCATGATAGGCCTGTATCGGGTGGCGGTGAAATGGGGCCTCAGCTTTAACCGCACAGGCCTGAGAAAAATAGCCAAGCTATTGATTGTATACCTTATTGTGCTTGGTTTAGGCAGTTTGGTGACCTATATGCTGCTAGGCAATGAGCTGAGCCTGCCGTTGCAGCCGTTCGTTCCCGGTTAACTCAATATCAGTTAAAGGTAAATTAACCGGCAGAAGTTTGATCTGCCTCAGGGTTCGTTCGCCCTTTGTGATCCACATTGGTTTGACTATCTTTAAGCGGTTAAGCCATTGGATGACAGGGAGAATATGGATGATACGACTGAATGAGCGCTGGGGCGGCTGGTTGGATCTGGGGCAGAGTGCTTCAGGCGTGTTGTTGGCGCTGTTTTTGTGGACTCACCTGTTGCTGGTGTCTTCAATATTGCTGGGGGCGCCGGCAATGGAATGGGTGGCCCGTAACATGGAGCTGAGTTTTCTCAGTGACGATGGCCACGGCTATCCCTGGGTGGTGAGCCTGATAGCCATAGCCGTTGCCGGGTTGGCGTTGCTGCATGTGCTGGTGGCTTTGCACAAGTTGCCTCTATCGCTCCGGCAGCAAAAAGTTCTGAAACAGCAACTAGTGCAAATTGATCATGGCGATACCCGCTTGTGGGTGTGGCAGGCCGCGACCGGAGTGGTGATTTTGCTGTTGCTTCCTGTGCATCTTTGGTTGGTGGGTTCGGCCCCGGAAACCATAGGGCCACAGGGCTCGGCCGACAGGATTTGGAACCAGTATGCCTGGGCCTTGTACCTGCCACTGCTGCTGACCGTGGAGTTACATGCCGCCATAGGACTGTACCGGGTGGCATTGAAATGGGGTGCAGCGCGGGATCTCAACAGCCGGGCGCGCCTTAGAAAAATTAAAACCATACTCAGTGTGGCGTTTATCGCCGTAGGTCTGGCGTCCTTGCTGGCCTTTTGGCCCCACGCGAGCTGAGTATCGATAACCCAAACAGATAGCTTTCGGGCAAACGGCATTGGGCCGTCCCATAAGGAGTGTGTGTGAAACTCATCTATACGGATTCGTTGGTTGTCGGCGCCGGATTGGCGGGGCTGCGGGTAGCCATCGCTTCCAAAGAGCGTGGCCTGGATACCCTGGTACTGTCGCTGATCCCTGCCAAGCGTTCTCACTCGGCCGCGGCCCAGGGCGGCATGCAGGCCAGTCTCGGCAATACCGTCAAGGGCATGGGCGACAGCGAAGATGTGCATTTTCAGGACACGGTCAAAGGCTCAGACTGGGGCTGCGATCAGCAGGTGGCGCGAATGTTCGCCCACTGTGCTCCCAAGGCGGTACGTGAGCTGGCCAACTGGGGCGTACCCTGGACCAGGGTGACTGCCGGGCCGCGTCAAGTGGTGGTCAATGCCGAAAAGGTGACTCTGGAAGAAGCCGCCGAGGCTCACGGGCTGATCAACGCCCGCGACTTTGGCGGTACCAAGAAATGGCGCACCTGTTACACCGCCGATGGTACCGGCCACTCGCTGCTGTATGCGGTGGACAACAAGGCGATCTCCATGGATATCCCGGTGCATGAGCGGGTCGAGGCGCTGAAACTCATCCACGACGGCAGCCGCTGCCATGGGGTTATTGCCCGCTGTTTGATCACAGGTGAACTCAGGGCTTATATCGCCCGGGCCACCACCATAGCCACAGGCGGCTATGGCCGTATCTATGAGGTGTCCACCAATGCGGTGATCTGTGAGGGGATAGGCCAGGCGCTGGCGCTGGAAACCGGGGTGGCGACCCTTGGCAATATGGAAGCCGTGCAGTTCCACCCCACGGCCATAGTGCCCGTGGGCATTCTGACCACAGAGGGCTGCCGTGGAGACGGTGGCTTGCTGCGGGATAAAGACGGCTACCGCTTTATGCCTGACTATGAGCCGGAAAAGAAAGAGCTGGCCTCCCGTGACGTAGTATCACGGCGGATGACAGAGCATATGCGTAAGGGCAAGGGAGTCGACAGCCCCTATGGCCCTCATCTGTGGCTGGATATCACCCTGCTGGGGCGCAAGCATGTGGAAACCAACCTGAGGGAAGTCAAAGAGATCTGCGAAAACTTCCTCGGCATAGATCCGGCTGAAGAGTGGATCCCGGTGCGGCCGACCCAGCACTATTCCATGGGCGGCATTCGCACTAATCACACAGGAGAGAGCCCGCAGCTCAAGGGGCTGTTCAGTGTCGGTGAGGCGGCCTGTTGGGACATGCATGGCTTTAACCGTTTGGGCGGGAATTCGCTGGCGGAAACCGTGGTCGGCGGCATGATCATAGGTAAATATGTGGCCGACTTCTGCGAGCAGGAGGAGCTGGTGCTGGATACGGCGCTGGTGCAGCGTTTCCGTGATGAGCTCAACCAGGAAATAGACGAGCTGCTGGCTCGGGAGCAGGGCGAGAGCCCGTTTGAGCTCAAGCGCCTGATGCAAAGAGTGATGATGGACTATGTCGGCATCTTCCGTAACGGCCCAGAGCTGGAAAAGGCGGTGGCCGAACTCAAGGATTTGCTGGCTCGTTCGCGCAATATTGTCGTCACCTGCAAGAAGCGCCACGCCAACCCCGAGTTGGTCGAGGCCCTACGGGTCAGGCGTATGCTTAAGGTGGCGCTGACAGTTGCCTGCGGCGCCCTGGCGCGCACCGAGAGCCGTGGTGCCCATGCCCGCGAGGATTACCCGCAGCGTAACGACAAAGACTGGCTCAGCCGTACCCTGGCCAGTTGGCCGGACGCCGACGCGCTGGAGCCTGTGCTCAGCTACGAGGCGCTGGATGTGATGCAGATGGAACTGCCGCCCGGTTATCGCGGCTATGGTGCCGACAATGCCATTGCCCATCCGGATACCGCCAAACGCGAGCAGGAGATTGCCGCCATTCTCGCGTCTTTGGGGCCGGATGCCGGCGCTGAAGACAAGCAGCGGGCGCTGATGCCGTTCGAACTGCCGGAAAGCCTGCGCCCCGGCAACGAGCGCCTGAGCGACCGCCTGGCTTACCCACAGACTTCAACCCCTTCTCAGCCTAACCCTGCCGGAGATGACAACGCATGAGTGGCCGCACTTTAACCTTCAGGATCTTCCGTTACGACCCACAGCAAGCGGGAGACAAGCCACAAATGGTGGACTATCAGCTGCAAGAAACCCCGGGGATGACGGTATTTATCGCCCTCAATCGCCTCAGGGAGGAGCAGGACCCATCGTTGCAGTTCGACTTTGTCTGTCGCGCCGGGATTTGCGGCAGCTGCGCCATGGTGATCAACGGCTTTCCTACCTTGGCTTGCCGCACCTTGACCGCCAAATATCCAGATGGACTGATCACCCTGATGCCGCTGCCAGGCTTTGAGCTGATAGGGGATCTGTCGGTCAACACAGGCAAGTTTATGCGTGAGCTGGCTGAAAGGCTCAAGCTGTGGCTGCACCCCAAGCCGGATCAGCAGGATATCCACCATTTGGAAGCCCCGATGGACCCGGAGGAAGCCGCCAGACTCTATGAACTGGAGCGCTGTGTGGAGTGCGGTGTCTGTGTCTCGGCCTGCGCCACCAAGCAGATGCGCGACACCTTTGTCGGCGCCGTCGGCATGATGAAAATCGCCCGCTTCGAGCTGGATAGCCGCGATGCCCGCAGCGCCGAGGACTTCTACCATGTGATAGGCAATCAGGATGGGGTTTTCGGTTGTATGACCCTGCTGGGATGTCAGGACAACTGTCCTAAAGACTTGCCCCATATGCAGCAGATAGCCTACCTGCGCCGCAAGATGGCCAGTACCTTGCTTTAAAGTGATTAAGCATTCAGAAAACTAAGCCTTCAGGGAACTATGCCTTCAGAGAACTAAGCCCTCAAAGAGCTAAGCTGAGGTTCAAACAGAAAAGCCCGGAATTTTCCGGGCTTTTCTGTTGACTGTTGAGTCTGGTTTACTGAGTGAAAGCTGTTATGCCTGCTCGCGGGCGATGGCGCGATAGCCTATGTCGGTTCTGAAGTAGACATCGTCCCAATGGACTTCATCCACCAGGGCATAAGCGGCCTGCTGGGCCTCGGTCACTGTGTTGCCCAACGCGGTGGCGCACATTACCCGGCCGCCATTGGTAACTACATGGCCATCGACCATCTTGGTACCGGCGTGGAACACCTTGGCTTCATTATTGCCGAGCGACAGCCCTTCGATAACATCACCCTTGCGGTAATCATCCGGATAACCCCCGGCGGCCATGACCACACCGACGGCGGCGCGCTGATCATATTCGGCGCTGACCTTGTCCAGCTCACCACGGCAGGCGGCCAGGCAGAGCTCCACCAGATCCGACTTGAGGCGCATCATGATAGGTTGAGTCTCGGGGTCGCCGAAGCGGCAGTTGTATTCCAGCACCTTGGCGCTGCCATCGGCGGCAATCATCAAGCCGGCATAGAGGAAGCCGGTGTAGACATTGCCTTCGGCGGCCATGCCGTCAACCGTTGGCCGGATAACATTGGCCATGACCCAATCGTGCACTGTTTGGGTGACAACCGGCGCCGGGGAGTAAGCACCCATGCCGCCTGTGTTGGGGCCGTTGTCGGCGTTGTCACGGGCCTTGTGATCCTGGCTGGTGGCCATAGGCAGAATATTGTTGCCGTCGACCATCACGATAAAGCTGGCTTCTTCGCCGCGCAGAAACTCCTCAACGACCACTCTGGAGCCGGCTTCGCCGAACTTATTGCCTGCCAGCATATCGTCGATGGCGGCATCGGCCTCGGTTTGATCCTGGGCGATGATCACCCCTTTCCCGGCGGCCAGGCCATCGGCCTTGATCACCACAGGGAAACCAGTGCGACCGGCAAGCTCGGCGACATAGGCCTTGGCCGGGGCAATTTCAGTGAAGTTCTGGTAGTCGGCGGTTGGGATCCTGTGGCGGGCAAGAAAGTCTTTGGTAAAGGCCTTGGAGCCTTCCAGTTGCGCCGCCGCTTCTGTGGGGCCAAAGATATTCAGGCCTTCGGCGCGGAAGGCATCGACCACTCCCAGTACCAGAGGGGCCTCTGGGCCGACTATGGTGAGGGCTATCTGTTGTTGCTTGGCAAAGGCCAGCAGCGCCGGGATATCCGTGGCTTCTATCGCCAGGTTTTCCAGCTTGGGCTCCAGCGCTGTGCCGGCATTCCCCGGAGCAACAAATACGGTTTCCACGGCGGCAGATTGCGCTGCCTTCCAGGCCAGGGCATGTTCACGACCACCACCACCAATCACGAGTACTTGCATCTTCTTATCCTTTTTCGCTTAACGCCTTGCGGGCTGGTTCCGGCCGGGCAGGGCTTTGTTACGGCGAATCGCCGGAGGTTATTCCGGCGATAAGTTCATTGCATCAGTGCAGGCCGGTTTGGGCCTGCTGACTATCAGTGACGGAAGTGGCGCATATTGGTAAATACCATGGCCATTCCATGCTCGTCTGCAGCGGCAATCACCTCTTCATCGCGGATGGAGCCACCGGGTTGAATGATGCAGCTGATACCGGCAGCAGCAGCGGCATCGATACCGTCACGGAAGGGGAAGAAGGCATCGGATGCCATCACAGAACCTTCCACGACCAGGCCTTCATCGGCGGCCTTGATACCGGCGATTTTGGCGCTGTAGACCCGGCTCATTTGACCTGCGCCCACCCCTATGGTCATGCCGTCTTTGGCATAAACAATGGCGTTGGACTTAACGAACTTGGCGACCTTCCAGCAGAACAGCAGATCTTTGATCTCTTCGGCAGTAGGTTGACGCTTGCTGACCACCTTGAGGTCGGCCTCGGTCACCATGCCTTGATCTCTGTCCTGGATCAGCAGACCACCGTTGACCCGCTTGTAATCCAGGCCCTTGGTACGGCCTTGCCACTGACCACATTCAAGCAGGCGGACATTGGCTTTCTTGGCAACCAGTTCGCGGGCTTGCTCGCTGACTTTAGGAGCGATGATCACTTCAACAAACTGACGCTCGACAATGGCCGCCGCAGTAGCGCCGTCCAGCTCACGGTTGAAGGCGATGATGCCGCCGAAGGCCGAGGTAGGGTCTGTCTTGAAGGCGCGGTTGTAAGCGTCCAGCAGATCGCTGCCCAGGGCGACACCACAGGGGTTGGCGTGCTTGACGATAACGCAGGCGGGTTGCTCAAACTCCTTGACGCATTCCAGCGCGGCGTCAGTGTCGGCGATATTGTTGTAAGACAGCGCCTTACCCTGCAGCTGCACGGCAGTGGCGACCGAGGCTTCGTCTGTGTTGAGGTCAACATAGAAGGCGGCACTCTGGTGGCTGTTTTCGCCGTAGCGCAGATCTTGCTTCTTCAGCAACTGAGTGTTGAAGGTGCGCGGGAACTTGGAATCCTGGTGACACTCGTCCTTGCTGTGGGCCGGAACCTGAGTACCGAAGTAGTTGGCTATCATGCCATCATAGGCGGCCGTATGTTCAAAGGCGGCAATGGCCAGATCGAAACGGGTCGCCAGAGTGGTTGAACCCTGGTGGGCCGCCATTTCTGCCAGTACGCGTTGATAGTCAGAGGCGTTGACCACTATGGTGACGTCTTTATGGTTCTTGGCCGCGGCGCGCACCATGGTTGGGCCGCCGATATCGATATTCTCGATGGCGTCTTCCAGGGTACAACCCGGTTTGGCAACGGTTTCGGCGAAGGGGTAGAGGTTAACGGCCACCAGGTCAATCGGGCCTATGCCGTTGGCTTCCATGACGGCTTCGTCCTGGCCACGACGGGCGAGAATACCGCCATGCACTTTGGGATGCAGTGTCTTGACCCGGCCATCCATGATCTCTGGGTGACCTGTGTAGTCTGAAACTTCAATGACAGGTATAGCGTTATCCGCCAGCAAGCGGGCGGTGCCTCCGGTGGACAGCAGTTCAACGCCCTGGGCATGCAGCGCCTTGGCGAACTCCAGGATTCCGGTCTTATCAGATACGCTCAAGAGCGCGCGACGTATGGGTCTGGCATTATTCATTTGGGTACAGTATTCCACTTTTTTATATTCAAGGATCTTTCGGAAAACCAGGCAGTGCTGATTGGCATTGTTTTCCAAAAGTCCCTCGAATGGTCCGGGAACCCTCAAGGCGCGCTGTATTTTAACGTAAAACAATTTGTGGCGGTGTTTTTTCTACGCGTTTCACAATATTGCTCTGCGAACAAGCCAAAACCTCGAAGCGGGCCAAAAAACACTTGACCTTGGATTAAGCTCCAAGCTTTATACTTGAATAGGAATTATTAGCAGGAACTGCATATGTACAGGATAGGTGAACTGGCCAAGCGCTTTGATATCAAGGCCGATACCCTGAGGTTTTACGAGAAACACGGCCTGCTGGCACCCTCTATGCGCACCGACTCCGGCTACCGGGTCTACAGCGACAGGGATGCCGAGCGGCTGAAGTTTATTCTCAGGGCCAAGGCGGTGGGTTTTACCCTGGGGGAGATAGCCGAACTCTTGTCCATTGAACTGGATAAGTCCAACCGTGCCTGCAGCGATGTCAAAGGCATGGTGGACGACAAGTTGGATAAGGTGCAGCAGAAAATTGCCGAGCTTAACCAGTTCCGCCAGTCTTTGCAGTTACTGTCTGATACTTGCTGTGGCGGCCCGGAAAGTGCCGAGCATTGTTCGATTCTGGAGGCGTTGGAGTCTTGTGACGATGAGCTGTCCCCCAGAGTCGAAACCGGCAGGGGGCACAATCACAGTCATGCCAATAGCCGTGCAAGTAGGGGCGCAAAATCATGTTGATGGATAATTTTATTGAGCTGTTTCTCGAGTCGGCGCCCTGGCTGTTATTGGGGCTGGTGCTGGCGGGGCTGCTGAAGGTTTTTGTTCCCATGAGCTGGATGCAAAAACAATTGGGGGGCCATGGCCTCAAGACCACGGTCAAGGCGGCCCTGCTGGGCGCGCCTTTGCCGCTGTGTTCTTGCGGCGTTATCCCGGCCGCCGTTGGCCTGAGGCGCAGCGGCGCCTCCAAGGCGGCCACCACCTCTTTTCTGGTATCGACCCCTGAAACCGGTGTCGATTCGGTCACTGTGTCCTATGTTCTGCTCGGCCCCTTTATGGCGATTGTCAGACCTATTGCTGCGGTATGCAGTGCCATAGTGGCGGGTTTGTTGGTTGGCCGCGATGATGAGCCGGTTTTGCCCTCTGAGGCAGTGAAGATGAGCGAGCCGGGGAAGGCTCAAGCTAAAACCGTGGCCCAGTTCAAGCCGACAGGCGCCGCTAACTACAGTCCTCTCAAGGCCGCGCCGACACAAGCTCAGAGTTCCTGCTGTGCCCCGGCCAAGGTGCAAGAGGCAGACTGCTGCAGTACGGTTAAGGTCAGTACCGCTAAGGCCAGCACCGCCGCCGCGTCTTGTTGCTCTTCGCTCAAGGGGGAAGCCACTCAGTCCTGCTGCTCTCAACCCAAGGTAGAGACGGCTTCATGTTGTTCATCATCACAATCGGCCTCAAGCTGCTGCGACAGTGATGACATGGCGGCTGAACTTAAGTCGAAGTCTGTCTTGCATAGAGTGCTGGCCGGTCTTAAGTATGCCGCCACGGATTTGGTGCGTGACACCGCCATCTGGTTGCTGGTGGGGTTGTTCTTTGCCGCGCTGGTACAGACCTATGTGCCGGGAGACTTCCTGGCCCAATGGGGCGGCGGTATTCTGGCTATGTTGGTGATGGTTCTCATCTCCATCCCCATGTATATCTGTGCCACAGCTTCAACGCCGATAGCGGCAGGTTTGCTGTTGGCCGGGGTTTCCCCGGGCGCTGTGTTGGTATTTATGCTGGCGGGACCTGCCACCAACATAGCTACTCTGGGCGTAGTCGCCAAAGAGATGGGTAAACGGGCGCTTTACGGCTATCTTGGTGGGGTACTCGGGGTGGCGCTGCTGGCCGGAATGCTGGTGAACCTGCTGGTGGCGAACTTTGGTTTTGAAGTGATGCCGCAGATAGGGGAAGAGCACCAGTTACTGCCACAGGCTGTGGTTAACTGGTCGGGGATTATTCTGGCGCTGCTGATGGGCAAGGTGATTTACGACAAGATCCCCAGGCGTTGGCTGCGGCGGGATTGCTGCTCCGGCTGACACTCAACAGATATAGGGAAAGGCGCTCGATTGAGCGCCTTTCGTTTTATCTATTGCCAAACAGGGGCTGTGAAGGGAGGGGGTCATTTGCTTTGTTTGATATTCTCCACAGGATTGAGTTTGGCCTGTTTCTTGGCTATTTTGGCGGCCCGTTTCTCCTTGGCAGAGTGCATGGGTTTCTTCTTTTGCTCTTTGCTGTTTTTGTGCTCTTTCATGGTGTTGATTCCATTGATAGCGAAAGCCTGGCTGGGGTTTATCTCCCCGCTTCCTGCAATTTAAGATCCACTTACAGCTGGCATACCGGTCAGTCAGACACCGGCGTGATTCAACCAGTTGGTCGGCTTGGGCCGACCTGGATATTTTACGCCTGTTGCCGAAATACTGCTGTCGGCTTCAATAGAATATTTGTGAATAACGCTCTGGTTTTGAGACGGTATTTGACTAAGGAGCGTTAACAAGCTTTATCTGTGCAGTGCGTCGGTTTGCAGGCCTGGACGCAAGGCGCGGTTCGCAGCCAATGGCCCTGGCCCTTTGCAAGAATTTTCTAAGAGTATTTCACTACAAAGTGGCCAGGGCCGTGCGCAAGATTGTGCGAGAGAGCGAGTGAAAGCTTGGACGAATCAGTCGCTGCCACAACTTTTTTAAAGTGCTTCCGCCTTGAGTATGGCTCTTGGGCGTCTGGCTCGATACTGCACCAGGCTGACCCCGGTCAGCACTAAAGCACCGCCGACATAGTGAGGTATTCCCAATTGCTCATCCAGTAGCGTGGATGCCAGCACGGCAGTGAAAATTGGCATCAGATTCATAAAGATGGCAGTTCTCTCTGTGCCCAGTAGGGCTATTGCTTTGATCCAGGCCCAAGGCGCCAGAATCGAGGCACAGATAGCGGCATAGGCTATCAAGGGCAGTGAAGCCTGAGTAATGCTGATACTGCTGGCAAAAAGCAGCAGGGGGGACAGCATGAACACGGCGAACAGTATTTGCACGTACAACAAATCCCAGGTCGGCAGTTGCAGTGACCAGCGTTTCAACAGCACGCCGTAGAGGGCGTAGACCACGGCGGCCAGCAGTAACAGGAGATCGCCGGGAACCACTGAGGTGGACAGCCGGGCCAAGTCGCCTTGGCTGAGCATAAACAGTAAGCCGCTGAAGGAGATAAAGGCGCCAAGCAGTGCCAATTTGGAGAGCCTTACTCCGAGTAAAGGCACCGCCAGCAACAGGCTGAGAACCGGCACCAGAGAGGTGATCAATGCCATATTGGTGGCGCTGGTGGTCGCGGCGGCAAAATACGCCAGGCTTTGGTTCAGCACCATTCCTAGGCTTGCCAACACGGCGAGTTTGCCAAGATGAGGGCGAATCATGGCGCGGCGGCGCCAAACCCCGGGAAGCAACACTGGGGTCAATAACAAAAGTGCAAAGGCCCAACGATAGAAGGAGATGGCTTCCGGCGCTATAACATCGGCGGAGAGTTTATTAACCAGACTATTGCCGGCCCAGATGGCTACCGCCAATAAGGGAAAAAGATACAAAAAAGGACTCCTCAGCCCTAAGAACAAGGCTTAACAGATAGATAATAGGGGCAGATTATTTCACGTCTTATGTGATATACATATCTGCTATCAGACAAGTTCAATCCGCCTTCGGACATAGGTATATGGCTAATATTTATCATCCACCGGGGCAGCATCCTGGTGATGGCTCACAGGTGTTTTTCTATTACCAGCAGTTTTCACCCGATACGCTGACACCCATGCACAGCCATACCTGGGGGCAACTGCAATTGAGTCGCGGTGGTTTGATGGAGCTGGTGGCTCAAGGGCGGCGCTTTATGTCGTTGTCGCAGTGCGGTATCTGGATCCCGGCCGGTATAAAACATGAGAGCTACATGCGCCGCTGCGTGCAGTACAGTTCAATGAATGTGCCGCAGGAACTGGCTACCAGGCTGCCCAAGCACATCTGCCTGCTGGAGTTGAGTCCGATAGCGGAAGCTATTTTGATGGACTTGAACTCAAGAGGTGTTGAGCTGGCCCATACGCCTGAGGATCAAAGGCTGCTTAAGGTGCTATTGGATCAATTGAGTCGGGCCAGGGAAGTGCAGCCTTTTTTACCGGTAACCGACCATCCCATGTTGCAAGCCATAGCTGCCGAGCTGGAAGCCGTACCTGAGGGCGGGCGCAGTTTTGCTGCCTGGGCAGATACCTTGGGGACAACAGAACGCACTTTGGCGCGCTTGTGCCAGGCAAGGCTTGGGATGAACTATACCGAGTGGCGGCAACGTTATCGCTTTATCCACAGTTTACAATTGCTGCGGCAAGCGATATCAGTAAAAGAGGTGGCATTGACGCTGGGGTATCATCAAACCTCGCCCTTTATTAGTTTGTTTCGCAAGTATGCCGGTTGTACACCACAGGCTTACAGGCAACAACTGGCCCAAGGAAGTGCCCTTGTTCTTCCTTGAAAAAAAGGGGCGCCTTAAGGCGCCCAAAAGGTGGCTCGAAACTAAGGAAGGTGCGAACAAGTCCTCGTGGCACTCTGGCTTACACAGCAATTGGCGTTCAAGGCATCTGACTGAAGGCATGCCGGGGCCTGTCGAAGTCGGATAACGCAGAGAGCCCTTTGCAGTGAAAGCCCCGAAGGGCGTGGCTTACAGGCCTGCCTGCTGTGTTGTGTTTCTTGCAAAGGACTAGGGCCATTTGCTGCGAACCACGCCTTGCATTCAGGCCTGTAAGCCGACGCAGAGCACACATGGGACTTATTTGCACCTTCCCGAAGGAGTAGCTTGGGCTTACTCTTGATCTGCGCGTTTTTCGCGCTTTTCCCGTCGTTTTTCTTTCAGGGATTTAGTTGGTTTTTTCTTCGCTTTTTCTTTACTCATGAGCGTATCTCCTCTTCAATGACCCCTCTCCACGCCGCCGCTTTGCCAGGAGAGAGGGCTGTTTCCCCTTTGACCGACCGGGAAAGAGGCGGTGGTCAAAGGATTAAGCCAAACCCCGGATCATCCTGTCGGGGCAGTTCACGGCTGAATTAAACACTTCAAGGCACTGTCTCCTCTTGTTAAGCGTCTATAAGCATGCAATCAGGCTGGCAGGCAGGGCCTTGGCTGGTTCAGGGATAAGATCTGAAACAGCACGGGGCCACCTGGTACATCCACTTCAATCAGTTCATCCAGCGTACATCCGAGCAGGGCTTCGCCCAGATCGGACAATACCGAATAGCGGCCGGAGTCGGGATCATGTTGTTGTGGATAAACCAACTCTACCTCCAGAAATTCGCCGGTTTTCAGGTTTTGTAGGCGCGCCTTGGTTCCCGGGTGCACCACACCGCCGCCGGGACAGGGTTGCGCCAGTCTGGCGATCACCGATGCCAGGGTCAGTGGTCTCAATGAGACATTGAACGAGTTTTGCAGATAGAGCTGCGATGTTTTGAATGAAAATAGATCTGCCAGTGCAGACAAAGATTTATACACCACCACAACCTCACAGGCTGAAACGGAAAATGAATAGAAAACTTTGTTACTGCCGGATGCGCGGCCGCACCCGGCTTACACTGGAAATGTCAGTGAGGTGCTCTTGAGAGAAAAAGTGTGACTGTACATAATGAGCCTCCGCAACATCAATGCAAGTGCAAGCACTTAAAAATAAGGGAAAATATGACCAACACCCACCATAGCCCAAGGAGATCGTAAAAGCAAACCCTCAATGGTCACAGCAGATATTGGTCGGGGTCATCTGTGCCAAATTCTCCGGGGGAATGACATAGGGGGGTATGTCCAATACCAGATTACCCCAACGTTGGAACAAGGCTTCATAGAAGTATTCGATAAAGGTGCGGCATTTTCTCGGTAGATAGGCGCGTTTGGGATAGATGAGATTGACAGTGACATGCTCCATGGGAAAATCTTGCAGTATCGGCAGCAAGTCACCTCGCTGCAATGCATCATAGGCAATCATCATAGGTAGGCTGGCGATCCCAAGGCCATCTATGGCGGCTTCTCTGGCCAGGGTGATATTGTTGACCTGCAAGCGACAGTCGGGAATGATCTCTTGCCACTGCTTGCCATCAAATATTCGCCAGTTGCCATCTATGTATGGTGATGCCAGGCGTATTCCTTTGTGCTTCAATAGCTCATCGGGTGAAGCCGGTGTACCAAATTTCTGTAGATATTCCGGGCTGGCCATCAACACCTTGTGGGCATTTATCAGGCGGAAGTTTTCCAGTCTCGGGTCATCCAATCCCTGGACATGAAACATCACATCGATCCCTTCTTCGACCATATCTACTTTGCGGTTGGTCAGTTCGGCTTCAATCTGCATTTGTGGATAGTCTTCCAGAAATTTGGCAATTACAGGGCCGAGAGCTTGCTGGCCAAATTCTATTGGGCAAACAATACGCAGGTTGCCGCGGATAGTTTGCTGACTGGCGCTGAGTTGATCTTCGGCGCTGCGTAAATCCGTGAGTATTTTATTGACTTTGTTGAAGTAAATAGACCCTGCCTCAGTCAGTTTCAGGCTACGTGTGGTGCGTAGTAAAAGCTGTACTCCAGTGCTGTGTTCCAACTCGGCTATCTTACGACTAACGGTCGCCTTGGTGATGCCCATTGCCTTAGCTGCGGCGGTAAAGCTTCCCTTATCAACAACTTGTGCAAAAACCTGTATCCGATTAAGATCCATTTTATTGTTACGCCTGTGAAACAGTGGGTTGAGTATCGGGTATCTAATAAATCTACTGAGACAGTTGTAAAATACCACTGCAAACTTCAGGAGTCTAATGATGTCAATGAGTGAGGCCGTCAGCGTTATCTTCGGCTCTCTTGGAATGTGATTACTGACATCGGCAGTCAATATTTATTGAAGCCAAAAACAGTGCTGATATAAAAACTGATATTGCTTGTGCTCGACCCTTGGTGCCGGATGGGGTTGTGTGAGGTAAGGGGACTCGACAGAGCCCGACTTCCACATTGATAACCCGGTTCGCCGATACAGACCTATTTAGATGCGTTTCCCGACCAAACCTTTACTGGTGTTATCGATAGTCTGTCACCGGCCTCCGGCGCCAAACCTATCCCACCTTCTCTAGGCTACGCCGGGAGATGGCTTGGCGCTTAACTCGGTAACTTGGGCTATTTTTCTTTGTGGCGCTTGGCTTTGAATAACAAGCAAGGCCGGTTATTTTGAGGACTCGGGACGAGCGATCACTGTCTTATCGACCACATCATGGGGCAGGCCAATGATTGGAGCGTGCGTCTCTTGGTTATACATCTTCATCCCTCCTATCGTACTCATTGCTGAGATATTTTGCGCCGAATTTCAGACTGGTGTAGGCTGAGTTTCCGAGAAATAACAGAGTACTACCTGTGCAGTGGCAACTATTACCCTTTACAGAGTTAACCTTGGACTCCCTCTATGAGTTGATGAAACTGAGGGTGGATATTTTTGTAGTTGAACAAAATTGCCCTTACCCTGAGTTGGATGAAAAAGACCGCGTGGCGGGGACCATGCACCTGCTTGGCTGCGGTAGTTCCGGAGAATTGTTGGCTTATGCCAGATTGCTGCCAGCAGGTGTCAGTTATTCCCAGGTCAGTATCGGCCGGGTAGCAGTCGCGCCCAAGGCTCGTGGTGATGGCCGCGCCAGGCAGTTGATGCAGGAGGCGATTGTTAATTGTCAAAAGCTGTGGCCGGCTGAAGATATCAAGATTGGCGCGCAGGATTATCTGCGGGCGTTTTACCAGAGTTTGGGGTTTGAAGCGGTTTCAGATGTTTATCTGGAAGATGGCATTCCCCACCTGGATATGTTGTTGCATGCTCAAAAGAAGGACACTTGAATGTCGTTATATCGTATAAACCAGCGTCAAATCGTATGTGTGGCCAGCTTTCTGGCCAAACCAGGCAAAGAACAGGCTTTGATTGAGGTGCTGGCGGCACTAATCACGGATACTCGCAAGGAAGATGGTTGCATTCGTTACGAGTTGAATCAGAGTCGTGATGAGCCGCGCAGGATCACTTTCGTTGAGAAGTTTGTCGACATCGAATCTTTCGATCAGCACTGCGCTAAAGAAGCCATCCAGCACTATTTCCATCAGCAAATGCCTGAGCTGGTAGAGTCCCATCATGTAGAGACTTATCAGGAAGTCATCGTCTGATATTTCCGGGATGAATTGAAGCAGGCTTTAAAACCAATGCCCCGTCCGGGGCATTTTCAGGCCCTGAGGCGAATATCCGGTTGCAGATCCAGCTCTCCTGCCGAGGAGATAGTCGCCAGCTGTGCATGCTGAGCTATGATAGCCAAGGGTCCACTGAGCAGATTACGTACAAACAGCAAGCGATAACCATATCCCTGTAAGCGATAGAAGGCGAGTTGTTGCTCGGCAGTCATGGCATGCCAATGGATGCTATTGCTGACCTGCTCTGCGTCCGGCTTTCGTCTGTCAGGTACTTGTGTGGCGATCATAGTGACTCTTTCCCAGATTGGCACTTGCTGACCATAAGGCGCTGCAGTTGTTACGTATTTGGCTAATATAACAGGCTTGCATGACTTAAAATATGATTTTGTTCAAAAAACAGACTAATTTAGCGCTTCAGTGTTAGCCCTAAAGTTTAAGCCTGGTCGTTACCGGAACATAAAGGGGTAATAGCGATTGGGTCATCGAGGAGGAGCCGTATGTTGTCTTATATTGAACCTGTGTTCCGGCCGCCATCGGAATGGAAATCTCTCATATTGCAGGTAACCAATGGTTGCAGCTGGAACCGCTGCGCTTTTTGCGACATGTATACTCAGGAGCAAAAGCGGTTTAGGGCGTTTAATTTGGAAAAGGTGGAGCAAGACCTGCGCCGGGTTGCAGCTTCCGGCGCCGAGGTGAGCCGGGTGTTTTTGGCCGATGGTGATGCCATGACTTTGCCGTTTGCCAGGTTGGAACAGATTTGTGAGCTGATTCATTACTACTTACCCAATGTCAGTCGCATCAGCAGCTATTGTCTGCCACGCAACCTTGGTAACAAGAGTGTGGAGCAGCTACAGCGGCTGCGGCAACTTAAGCTGTCCTTACTGTACGTGGGCTGTGAGAGTGGTGATGACGAGGTGCTGACCCGTATTGGCAAGGGGGAGAGTTACGCCTCCTCGCTGGCGGCGCTGGAGAAAATCCGTGCTGCCGGGATTAAGTCATCTGTGATGATACTCAATGGTCTGGGGGGTGTGGCTTTATCGAGGCAACACGCACTTAATTCAGCGCGGTTGATGAATGAGGTGCAGCCGGATTATCTCAGTACCCTGGTGGTGACCCTGCCACTTGGCAAGGAAAGAATGGATAGTGCGTTTGATGGCGATTTTCAAATGCCGGACCAAAGACAACTGTTGCTGGAGATGCGTTATTTGCTGCAGGAGTTGGAGTTGAAGCAGACCATTTTCCGTTCGGATCATGCTTCCAATTATTTGGTGCTGAAAGGCATACTTGGGCGGGATAAGGCCAAATTGATGGCGACGGTTGAGGAGGCGCTCGCAGGACGCTTCGCCCTGCGAGCCGAGTGGCAAAGAGGCTTGTGATCAGTTCTCTTGTCGCTCAGTGATCCTTATGTCCCGTGCCGGGCAGGGGATCTGAATTCCTGCTTGTTGCAGGCCTTGCCAGATTTGCAGATTTATTTGGTACTTATCCTGGAAATAGCTGGCAGTGGGAACCCAATAGCGCACGCCGATATCTATGCCTGTGCTGTTAAAACCATTGATACCCACCTGTGATGGGGAGTTGGCATCGACACTGGGATGGCTGCCGATCACCGCCTGAGCGATGGCTATCGCCTGCTGGGGATCGGCTTGATAGTCGATATTGAAGTGGGTTTCCACCAACTTGTTGGCAAAGGAGTTATGTAGTATCTCGCCGACAATGTGTTTATTGGGAATGCTAATCTGCTCGCCTTCCTCGTTGGTGAGTATGGTCAGCCCCAGATGAATATCTTTGACCAGGCCAGTGGTCCCCTTGACCGTGATGGTGTTGCCCACGATAAAGGGACGAGTGACGATAATGGTCACCCCAGCGGCGTAGTTGGATAACATGCCCTGAATTGCCAACCCGGCACCCAGTGACGCGGCACCTATGGCTGCCACCATGGGGGTGACGCTTATCCCCAACTTACCTAAGGCAACGATGGCGATCATTATGATGATCAGTATCCGCACCAGATGGGTGACAAAGGTGGCCAGGGTGACATCGACATTGTGTTTTGCCAACTGGCGGCTGACGGTGTTGGCCACTTTGGCGGCCAGCCACAACCCCAGTAGAAAGATGATCAGTGCACCCAGGAGTTGGAAGCTGTATTTCACCAAAAACTCGGTTATCAGATCATAAACATTTTGCAGCTGCGCCAACTCCAGCTCCAACCCGGTATTTTTCATTGCTTGGCTCCTTTCCTGAAATGTCGCAAGATATGGACACAATATTCCTGAGTCATGTCACTCACTTGTATTCAATAACAGGGTATTCTGCCTCTTTGTTATGGCAAATTAAAAGGGAACTATATGAAGTCTTTTGCGTTTTTATTTTCTCTGTGTCTGACCATATTGGTCAGCCCTATGATCCAGGCTTCCGAATATACAGTGGGCGATAGATTGACTCCCATTTCGCTGCAGGATCAGCATGAAGCAACCATGGTGTTGGATACTTCGGCCAAGTATCTTTTGTTTGGTCGCAGCATGAAAGGCGGGGAGATCATCAAAACTGCACTCGAAGGCCGTGATAATCAGGCGTTGCAACAGGCGGGTATCTTTTACCTGGCCGATATCAGCGGTATGCCATCCTTGATTGCCAAATTTGTTGCCATTCCACAGATGCGGGATCTGACTTTCAGTATTGCTCTGGACAAAGAGGGTGAGATCAGCAAATTACTGCCCGCCGCCAAGGATGCCGCCAGCCTGATCTCTCTGGACAAGTTGGCCATTACCAAGCTGCAATACTTTGATGATGCCGAAGCCCTGAAGCAGGCACTCAAAGAAGCCGGGCTGCAAGACTGAGCCCTTGGCAGCTAGAGCTTCAGCCGAGCTGCAGACTCAACATACTGATAGCCCCCATCTCCAGGCTGTTGTTGAACAGCAGCCTGCGCTCTCCCGGGAAGGCGCTTCCCAATAAATAAAACAGCGGCTGCAGATGCTCATCTGTTGGATGACACAGCTCGGCGGTGTTGGCATCGACCAGGGTTTTATAGTCCAGCAGCGCTGAGTATTCTTCTGCCAATAAACTGTCGGCAACCGCTTGATTAAACCGGGTCGCCCAAGGCCGTGGTGGGCTGCCTGGTGCCAGGACGCGCAGATTGTGGACCACATTGCCTGAACCTATGATCAGTACGCCTTGCTCGCGCCAATGCCTTAACTCGCGTCCAAGCTGAAATTGCTGCTGCGCTCTGAGGTTTTGATCCAGACTCAGCTGAAATACCGGAATATCGGCCTCGGGGTAGAGGTGAACCAAGGCCGACCAACTGCCATGATCCAACCCTTGCGAATTGATACGAGTGACAGGAATGCTCAAACTGGCAGCAACCTGCTCTGCCAACTCCGGCGCGCCGACGGCCGGGTACTGCATGGCAAAGAGCTCGGCGGGAAAACCGCCGAAATCATGTATGGTTTGCGGCCGACGTGCGGTGGAAATAACTGTGCCCCGTGTCAACCAATGGGCCGAAAGTAATAATATCGCTCTGGGCCTGGGGAGTGTTTGTCCCAGCTTTTGCCACTGCTGTGTGGTGGTGTTGTTTTGCAAAGCGTTCATCGGGCTGCCATGGCCCAGAAACAGCGCCGGCATTATCTGTGTTGCGGACATAGAGTCTCCAAATCAGCTATCGGATGCAGCTCCTGACATATTTGCATTCAGCTTACCCGGACGCTCGATTGAAAATAATCGCAAAATACTCGCTATATACTTCCATTAAATCGAATATCCGGTGCACTCTTGCTTGCCGCTATGCTTTACCTGTAGCCGTTTGCTTTGAAGCATCTTCAAGCGAGCAGCAATCATGGTTTGTATTTGAGGGTGAAAGTAGTAATTGCATGATTCTTAATGATTTTAATTTGTAGTCGTTAGGGTTTGAATTTTTGGAATAAAAAATTATTTTTAATGTATAAAAATTCATTGCCTGAGAGGCTGAAATAGCGTTTACTGCGCTGGATTTTAATCCGCATCGGCGAGGCTGTTCGCCGCACTTGAATGTCGAGGAGACACAGGGCCAATGAGCCAATTTCAATCTATTGATGTTGCTGATTATTATGACAATGAAACCTTTGAGCGTATCAAAGCTTTTGCCAGTGATAAGGTGACACCTTTTGTGGTGATAGATACCAAGATCATCGCGAAACAGTATGATGATATGGTGCAGAGCTTTCCCTTTGCTAGCGTTTATTATGCAGTGAAGGCCAACCCGGCACCTGAGATCCTCAGCTTGCTGCGTGATAAGGGCGCCAATTTTGATATAGCCTCCATCTATGAGCTGGATATGGTGATGGAGTTGGGTGTTTCCCCCGAGCGGATAAGCTATGGCAATACCATTAAAAAACGCAAGGATGTCAGAGCTTTCTACCAGCGTGGCGTGACTATGTTTGCCTCAGACTCAGAGGCCGATCTGCGGATGATTGCCGAAGAAGCCCCTGGGGCCAAGGTTTATGTGCGGATCCTCACCGAAGGGACTGAAACCGCCGATTGGCCTTTGTCGCGTAAGTTTGGTTGTCAGAACGAGATGGCCTATGAGCTTTTGGTGCTGGCCAAGGAGTTGGGGTTAAAGCCATACGGCTTGTCGTTCCATGTGGGCTCTCAGCAACGGGATATTGGGGCTTGGGACGCGGCTATCGGTAAGGTGAAGGTGATATTTGACCGGCTCAAAGAGGAACACGGCATAGTGCTGGAGATGATCAATATGGGCGGCGGCTTTCCGGCCAACTATATCGACAAGACCAATAGTCTTACCACTTACGCCGAGCAGATCATTCATTTCCTCAAAGAAGATTTTGGTGAGCAGTTGCCCAAGATAGTGCTGGAACCCGGGCGCTCCTTGATTGCCAATGCCGGAGTGTTGGTCTCTGAGGTGGTGCTCATCAGCCGTAAGTCCAACACGGCACTGGAGCGCTGGGTATTTACCGATGTCGGTAAGTTTTCCGGGCTGATTGAGACTATGGACGAAGCGATTAAGTTTCCGATTTACACTGAGGCTCAAGGGGAGCTGCAACCTTGCGTCATTGCCGGGCCTACCTGCGATAGCGCCGATATAATGTATGAACAGTACAGTTATGGGTTGCCAGAGGAGTTGGCTATCGGCGATAGGCTTTATTGGTTGACCACTGGCGCTTATACCACCACTTATTCGGCTGTGTGCTTCAATGGTTTTCCGCCTTTGCAAGACTACTACTTGTAATCCTGGCTAGGGTTTTAGCCTAAATTGATTTACACAGGGTGCCAATTGGCACCCTATCTGTTTGGGGTTAATTGTTCGCCTTGAGGATGGCGAAAACTTGTTCTTTCAACTCCAGTTTACGCTTTTTCATCTCTTTGACTTCTTGGGTAAATTCACTGGATAGTTGGCTTTCCTTATTCTTTATCTCTTTATCCAGCAGATTGTGTTCATCAAAAAGCTTCTGAAAATGGCTATCGCTGTTCTTGAGGCTGGTGATCAGATCGCGGTATTCCGGAAACATTGGCGCACTCCTGTTGGTTGGGGGATTAGTGTTAACCCTACTCTGTTTGAAATGACGAATTTGTGACCTTGATCAACGGAAAGATTAACCGTTTGGTGGAGGTGAGTGAGGCCTTTTACTGCTATGCTTTCGAACAAGTTGCGGTAAAAATAGTCAGACAATTGTAGCCAACTTGGTAACTCTTTTACGGCTTAATATTTAATTATTGCCGTAAAATCTGTGATCAAGTTAATCTTATCCGCTTCCATACTGGGATAGAGTCTCGTTGAGACGAATTTTACAATCAAAATTGAAAGGGGTTTTCACTATGGCTGATGTATTTCACTTGGGTTTGACCAAGCAGATGTTGGATGGCGCCACACTGGCTATTGTGCCCGGCGATCCTGAACGAGTTAAACGTATCGCTGAATTGATGGATAAGCCAACTTTTTTGGCAAGCCATCGTGAATACACCAGCTATCTGGCTTATCTTGATGGTAAGCCGGTGGTGATCTGCTCTACCGGTATTGGTGGTCCTTCGACTTCCATCGCTGTGGAAGAACTGGCGCAATTGGGGGTTAATACTTTCCTGCGTGTCGGTACTACAGGTGCAATTCAGCCTCATGTGAATGTGGGCGATGTGATAGTGACTCAAGCTTCTGTGCGTCTCGATGGTGCCAGCTTGCACTTTGCACCAATGGAGTTCCCTGCAGTGGCTAACTTTGAGTGTACCACCGCCATGGTTGCCGCCTGTCGTGACGCCGGAATTGAACCACATATTGGGGTTACAGCCTCATCCGACACCTTCTACCCGGGTCAGGAACGCTATGATACCGTTAGTGGCCGGGTAACCCGCCGTTTTGCCGGTTCAATGAAAGAGTGGCAGGAGATGGGGGTTCTTAACTATGAAATGGAGTCCGCGACTCTATTCACCATGTGTGCTTCTCAAGGCTGGCGTGCCGCTTGTGTGGCCGGTGTGATAGTCAACCGTACCCAACAAGAGATCCCCAACGAGGCAACAATGAAGCAAACTGAAGTCAGTGCGGTTTCGATCGTGGTCAACGCCGCCAGAAAACTGCTGGCCTAGGCCTAATAGGTAAAAATGGAAAAGGCGCTCAACGAGCGCCTTTTTAATGAAGCATGATCCGGCTCAGAAATGGTACTGAGCTATTACCGAATAGGTGTTCTGGTCGACACCGTCCACACCATACTTGTTCTGCCAGTAATCATATTCAATACCCACCAAGAGTTTATCCTTTTTGGCTTCACCAAAAAGCACTGCGCCCAGGTCATATTTTATCTGGGGGTTGATGTGGATATTTTCTTTGTAGCCGTCTTCATCGGCGGCGAATACCCAGTCAATAAAGCCGTCGAAAACAATCTTGCTGTTGCCCACGGGAATGTCCATACGGAACACCGGAGTCAATTGCCAGCCATCGCTGAGATTGGCGCTGTTTTGGGCGTCACGGCGATAGGTGTTGAGTTGGAAATAGGTGAAGTAGGGCAGTTTGAGATCCATGCCGACACCGTAGAGTAGCGTCTCAACCGGGCCTTCACCCTCTTCAAACGTCAGGGCCAGCGACAGGTCGGTTACCGGACCGAAACCCACAGGTTCGCCGAGAATTTTACCGGCACTGAAGCGGGTAGAGATCTCACCATAGGTAGTATTGTCTTTGCCGCCATTGTGGCCGTTGAAATTGATAAAGTCCTGAAACACAAACCAGTCACCGTATTTCCAGCCACCGGCGCTTTCCAGGGTAAAAGTGGTTTGTTTGTCGGATGGTGCCAGGTCATAGTCCTGGCCATAGAGTGCGGTTACATTGATATCCCACCATTGCACCAGAGGTTCGCTGAATGCTTGAGGCGAGAGTAACAGAGCTGCACACAGGCAGATTTTTTTCATCTTAGAGTATCCCTTTGGTAGAGTCAGAAGCGGTTTGCTGTTGTGCCGGCAGCTATCTGTTGACGAAATATTTCGTCAAGGCTGAATTCTGTGATTCGATTGCCGGTCAAAAAGCCATGGCAATATAGGGAAAAATCGCGTTGGACTCAAAGCTTTTTTAACTGGCAGAAATACTTGTTACTTAATAATATTTTTGCATTTATTCAATGACTTAACTTGTATTTTGGGAGCTGTTGATTCGAGGCGGGTTAACGGGGATGTAAAGAAAAGTTGAATTTTGTGAGCTGAAAGTCATTTGTGCGGCTCATTCAAGGTCGTTTCAATTGCCCGTCATGACATATTATGTCGCCAAGGTGCGTAACTGCTGATATAGTGCTGAGAATGGATACTTGATTTTTGGGGGGGAGGGATATATGGCATCTTCGGATCCCATGCTTTATTGGGCCTTAGTCGGTATAGTGCTGATGCTGGCCGAACTGATACTGCCTGGCGGGATAGTAGTATTTCTCGGCGCGGCTTGTCTGGTGGTTGCCGGGGCTATCTGGGTGGGTTTGGTTGATGGCTTGGCCCAAAGCCTAACCCTGTGGTTTATCTCCTCAATCGTTTTGTTATTGAGCTTCAGGCAACTGACTCAACGCTTGGTGGGGGGGGACTCTCACGTTGGCAATACTGACGAAGAGCTGGATCTGTTTAATTTGCCGGCTCGGGTCAAGGAAACTATTGGGCCGGGTGAAAAAACCGGTCGCGTCGAATTTCAGGGGGCGGATTGGCCTGCACTGGGAGACGGCTCGGAGATCCCGGCCGGTACTCGGGTGAAGATCATCTGTCGCGACAATATTGCGCTGGTCGTGGAACCATTAGACGACTCTGAATAATCAATCAAGCAGGAAGGACTCTATGTTTGCATTTACCATTTTTATACTCTTTGTTCTGTTTATTCTCTATAAGCTGATGTTGATTGTGCCCATGCGTGAGGTGCATGTCATTGAGCGTTTGGGAAAATTCCGTACAGTGTTGCAGCCTGGCTTTCACTTTTTAATCCCTTTTTTCGATCGAGTGGCTTATCGCCACGATACCCGTGAGCAGGTGCTTGATGTACCGCCGCAGAGCTGTATCTCCAAGGACAATATCCAGCTGGAAGTTGACGGTCTGGTTTACCTCAAAGTGATGGACGGTAAGCTGGCAAGCTATGGGATTGAAGATTACCGCATGGCGGCGGTAAATTTGGCGCAAACCACCATGCGTTCCGAGATAGGTAAGTTGAGCCTGAGCCAAACTTTCTCAGAGCGTGACGCGCTCAACGAGGCAATTGTCCGCGAAATTGACAAGGCGTCCGATCCCTGGGGGATCAAGATGCTCAGATATGAAATCAAAAACATTAGCCCATCCAGGCATGTGATCCACACCCTGGAGAAGCAGATGGAAGCCGAGCGCCGCAAGCGCGCTGAAATCACCCTGGCCAGCGCCGAGAAAGAAGCGATGATCAATCTGTCTCAGGGTGAGCGGCAGGAAGCGATTAACATCTCAGAGGGCCAGAAACAGAAACGCATCAACGAGGCTCAAGGTACGGCACAGGAGATTGCGATTGTTGCCAACGCCCAAGCCGAGAGTATGGCCATGATTGCCAAGGCGCTGGCGGTCAACGGCGGGAACGAGGCGATGAACATGCAGCTCAAGGAACAGTTTATCGAACAGGTCGGTGAGATCTTGCAGAAGGCCGATATTTCTGTGGTTCCCACTGAACTGGCGAAGATGGAAGGTTTTTTCGAGGGTATTCAGCAAGTCAGCAATACAGCTGCCGGTAGCAAAGGAGCGCGCAAATGAATCTGGGACAGATAGATACCGACATGGTCGTACTGGGGATCTGGGGTCTTATTTTTCTGGTCTTTATCATCAAGCTGTTTCAGTCGATTCGCTTGGTGCCAACCAAATCCGCCTATATTGTGGAGCGTTTGGGTAAATATCATATGACCCTGGATGCCGGTTTCCATGCGCTGCTGCCATTTATTGATAAGGTTGCCTATATCCATGACCTTAAAGAAGAAACCATAGATGTACCGCCTCAGGAATGTTTCTCCAGCGATGAAGTGAATGTCGAAGTCGATGGGGTTATCTATATTTCTGTGGTGGACCCGGTTAAAGCCAGCTACGGGGTAACCGATTATCGTTATGCTGCGATTCAGCTGGCGCAAACAACCACTCGCTCTGTGATAGGTACTCTGGAGCTGGACCGCACCTTTGAAGAGCGCGACTTGATTAGTGCCAAGGTGGTAGAGGTACTGGATCAGGCCGGTGCCACCTGGGGGATTCGGGTGCATAGATATGAGATCAAGAATATTACGCCGCCGGAAACCGTGAAAAACGCCATGGAGATGCAGGTCAATGCCGAGCGTGAACGCCGGGCATTGCTGGCCAAGAGTGAAGGCGATAAGCAGAGTAAGATCAATCGCTCCGAGGGTTTGAAACAGGAGATGATCAACCACTCAGAGGGTGAGATGCAGCGCCGAATCAACGAGGCCGAAGGTAAGGCCGAGGAGATACTGGCGATTGCCCGCGCTACTGCAGGTTCGATAGAGAAGTTGGCCGAAGTGATCGCTGCGCCCGGTGGCAAAAACGCACTGCGGATGCAACTGGGTGAGCAGTATCTGGCGCAGCTCAGTGGTCTGAGCAAGCCTGGCAGTAAGATAGTCCTGCCGGGGAACATGGTGGACTTTGAATCCTGGATGGCCTCAATCGGGCTGACTGAAGAGAATGATACCATTCCACCCAGGAGTTAATTTAATCCTCTAAGAATGGAAAGGTGGGGATGCGGCTAAGGATATACATTGTCCGGCGCCGTATCCGTGCCCGTTTGATGCGTCTTGCAGGTACTTGTCAGCCACGTGATTATTTACCAGATTGTTTAGTTCTAGGTTTTTGCTTGCGACTCGAATGAGTGCCGTAGTTTCCGGTAGTGTAAACATACTCCAAAGTTGCTGGGTCATGGATTCTGTTTATATATCAAGCCCCTGCATTTTAAAATTATCCACTCCTTCTTTGAATTAAAGTCTTGCAGACCACATTAAGGCCCTGTTCGGGCTTTGATTTCAGTTTTAGTCGGGCAGCGCTTTTTATTACTGCGAGATTTTATTTTTGACATATTATGTCTTTCAAACCTAAGCTAAGGCCACTTATGCCTATCCATTAAGGAGCAAGAGATGAACAGTGGAAGTTACGAGTTGGCGCCATTGACCGGCGTCGCCATTGGCAGCTTTATCGCCTTGATACTGATGTTGGCGGCTATATTGCTGTTTATCCGCAGGCGAAAGATGCCGACAACGGCCAAGAGCGCCGCCTCGGGTTTGCTGTTGGTAACATTGGCGGGTTCTGTGTGGGTATTTTGGCAGGCGCAGGCATCCAAGGTGGAATTGACGGCTCAAAGCCTGGTGATCGAGGTGCCTTTCTACGGTCAGAGCCTGGCTCCTGAGCATCTGCGTATCTCAGAGTCGAAAGTGATTAAGCTCGGCGATGCCAGTGGCCCCAAGCTTGGCATGCGTACCCAGGGCATAGGTCTGCCCGGTTACACCCTGGGGTGGTATCGGCTCAATGATGGCAGCAAAGCGTTTGTGGCTCTGACGGAAAAAGACAGCGTTTTGTTGTTGCCGACCGACCTTGGTTACAGCCTGCTGCTGAGTATGCCTGAAGCGGAGAGTTTGCTTAAGGGACTGGGGCAGAACCTGCCGGGATAAACGTTGAATATTGCTTAACCGGCCCGGAAACTCCATCCGGGCCGATTGTACTTGTTACCTGCGAGAGCGTTTTTGCAGCATATCCAAAGTAAACACCACCAGGGCGGCCCAGATAAAGCCGAAGGTAATGCTCTTTTCGATATCGAAGGGTTCATCGAACAGGGTCACCGCCATGATAAACATGATGCTGGGGCCAATGTACTGGAAGAAGCCCAGCATGATCAGCGGGATCCGCACTGCCGCACCGGCAAAGCACAGCAAGGGGATGGTGGTGATGATACCGGCAGCCATCAGCAGCAGGTTGAGATCCCAACTGTTGCTGAGCATATTGGCGCTGGCTTCACCGGTGCCCAGCAGTAAAAAGCCCAGCGCTGCCGGCATTAACACTGCAGTTTCGACCAAAAGTCCTGTCTTGGCGTCGACATTGACCTTCTTGCGCAGCAGGGCGTAGAAACCGAAGGAGGCTGCGAGCCCCAGGGATACCAGCGGAATTGAGCCGAAGGAAACCAGCTGGATCACCACCCCGGCAGCGGCAAGCGATACCGCAACCCATTGCAGTTTTCCGAGTCGCTCCCCCAGAAACAGCATGCCGAGCATCACATTGAACAGCGGGTTGATAAAGTAGCCCAGGCTGGCATCCAGCATATGATCATTGTTGACCGCCCAGATAAACAGCAGCCAGTTGCCGGCGATAAGAATCGAAGTCAGCAGCAGTACCGCCAACTGTTTCGGGCGCTTGAGTAACAGCCTGAGCTGTCCGAAACCACCGATAAATTGCATCAGGACCCCCATAAAGACGAAGGACCAGATGATGCGGTGCAACAGGATCTCGGGGGCCGAGACATGATGCAGCAACTTGAAGTACAGCGGCGCAAAGCCCCAAAAAATATAAGCGCAAAGGGCGAGAATGACCCCCTTGCGGTATTCGGTTTCAGGCATAGGTACTACACAATGACGAAAAGGAGAGAAGGGCGATTGTAGGGGGCAAAGCCCCTCGGCTCAAGTTATCGACAACAGATTCAGTGTTTGAGTTTTAAACAGCCACTCAGCCGACCATGTAAGTCCCTGTACCAAAAGCGATATGGCTGCCTTTTTCATTATGCAGCTCCATTCGACAGACAGAGACCCTGTTGCCGGCACGGATCACTGTTCCTGTGCCGCTGAAGACTTCTCCCCAGCCGGGGCGCAGATAGTCGACCCTGAGATCTATGGTGCTCAGGGTTTGCAGTCGCTGTTGCAGCTGCTCCACTGTCCAGTTGTCGCGACTAATAACCAAGCCGGAGAATGCCGTCAGGCCGCCAACCACATCCAGCACGGTTGCGGTAACCCCGCCATGGAGTATTTTTTGATGTATGTTGCCGATTAGCTCCGGCTTCATTTTGATCTCCACTTCGACACCAGAGGCGTCGTATCGGCGGATCCCAAGGCCGAGAAGATTGTGAAAAGGCACGTGTTTATCAAATACTTCTGCTACCTTGGCGAGTACTTCGGCTTGAATGTCCTGGCTCATAGGGCTTCCTGCGGTTGTTGTTTTTTAGAGCAATCAATCTAACGCTAATATGGCCGTTTGCCTAGTCCAGGCGGAAAAATCCCCTCTTGGCTGGCACTCTGGTGTTGGCTTCATTTAGAATAGCGGCCTCTTCTTTGGACACAGACAGTCATGGATCAGCCGCTGAGTATCGCTCCCGAGAGCCTAAATCATCCCCAAGACCCTATGCAGCAAGCCTTGCAGCAGGTATTTGGCTACCGGACTTTCCGTGAAGGGCAGCGCCAGGTGATTGAACGTGTGATGGCCGGGGAAGACTGCATGGTGATCATGCCCACCGGCGGTGGCAAGAGTCTGTGTTACCAACTGCCCGCATTGTTGATGCCAGGGCTGACTCTGGTGGTTTCGCCGCTGATCTCCCTGATGAAAGATCAGGTCGACAGCCTGCTGCAGACCGGAGTCAATGCCGCTTATCTCAACTCATCCCTGCCCAGGGAGCAGAGCCTCAAGGTGCTGCGCCAGTTGCATCAGGGGGAGATCCGCCTGTTGTATGTCTCGCCGGAGCGCTTGCTGCAGCATGAGTTTATTGAGCGGCTGCAATCCCTGCCGTTGTCGATGTTTGCCGTGGATGAGGCGCACTGTATCAGCCAGTGGGGCCATGATTTTCGCCCCGAATATGCCCAGCTTGGCCGCCTGAAACAGCTGTTTCCCGGCGTGCCTGTGATGGCGCTGACCGCCACCGCCGATAAGGCGACCCGGGAAGATATCTGCCAGCGGCTCAATATCGCCCCCTATGTGCTTCTTTCCAGCTTTGATAGACCGAATATTCGCTACACAGTGGCGGAAAAGCTCAACGCCGCCAATCAATTGCGTCAGTTTATTGCCGCGCAGAACGGCGCCGCCGGGATTGTTTATTGCTCCAGCCGCCGCCGGGTCGATGAAGTGGCCGAAAGGCTGAGGTTACAGGGCTATGCCGCCGAAGGCTATCATGCAGGTATGAGCGGTGACGAGCGCGCCAGTGTCCAGGACAGATTTCTCAAGGAACAGTTGGATATAGTGGTGGCCACGGTCGCCTTCGGCATGGGGATCAACAAGTCCAACGTGCGTTTTGTGGTGCATTACGATCTGCCCAAGAGCATAGAGGCCTACTATCAGGAAACCGGCCGCGCCGGGCGAGATGGTCTCGAGGCCGAAGCCTTTATGCTGTTCGAGCCCGCCGATATCGGCCGGGTGCGCCACCTGATTGAGCAGGGGGAACCCGGGCCGCAGCAACAGGTGGAACTGCATAAACTCAATACCATGGCGGCCTTTGCCGAAGCCCAGACCTGCCGCCGCCAGGTGTTGCTGCACTACTTTGATGAACCGGCGCTGGAGCCCTGCGGTAACTGTGATATCTGCCTGGACCCGCCGAAACGCTACAACGGTACCGAGGATGCACAGAAGGTGTTGTCCTGCATATATCGCTTGGGGCAGAGGTTTGGCATGAACCAGTTGATTGAGGTGCTCAGAGGCTCCAAGTCCGCCGCCGTGGTCGACAGGGGGCACGACAAGTTATCCACTTGGGGCGTCGGCAAAGACAAGAGCCATGAACACTGGCTCAGTGTGACCAGGCAGCTTATCCATCTTGGGCTGGCGAGCCAGGATATTACCCGCGGCTCGAGTATTCGCCTGAATCCGGCCGCCAGGCCTGTGCTCAGGGGCGAAGTTGCACTGATGTTGGCCGAACCCAGAATTGACCTGCATGTTACCCGCAGGCGCAGTGTCAGCAGCAAGGCGCCACTCAATTACGATCGCAAGCTGTTTGCCCGTCTCAAGCAGTTAAGGCGCAGCATAGCCGAAGAGCAGGACGTCCCACCCTATCTGGTATTCAACGATGCAACCCTGGCGGAAATGGCGGCGATTTTGCCTACCAGTCAGGGCGAGATGTTGGCGGTCAATGGTGTTGGTGAGCGCAAGTTGGCCCGCTTTGGCGATCAGTTTCTTGACGAGATAGAGGCTTATCTCGCCGGTGACTGATGTTGCTCGGCGGCTTTCTGCTGGCTGAGTTGGTTGACTCCGGCACGCTTCACCAGGCTATCCAGGGTATCGGGCTGCTGCAGCGAGGCTACTCCAATAGGTACACAGTGATCTGCTTGCCAGCTCTGCACTATCGGCTTGAGTTGCTCGCTGACCTGCAAAGCGCCCTGGACTGAGGTGTAGGGCAGCAGGATCACTATCTCATCCATGCTGTAGCGCAGCAGTCTGTCTTGCTCCCTGAGTTTCTGTTCCAGCGCCCGCTGCAGGGCGGAAAGATCCACCTGACGTATATGGCTGGTACTCAGCAGCAGCAGGCTCAAGGGGTAGTTGCCCTTTTTGGCACTGCTGAGCATAACATCTAACTGCTGGGCCACCGGTAGTCTTTCCAGCGCCACAGTGCTCGGTTGTTGCCAGCGGTTACGGCAACTGACCAACCAGAATAGTGTACCTATGATGGCGAGCGCCAGCACTGAAATGGCGCCGTAGGCTTGGCTCAGTTTGGAGCGCTGATCGGCACTGGCAAGACGAATGTTCTGCTGGGTTTCTACCTGCAGCTGCTCCTGCTGGCTGAGCCTGGCCTTGTATTGCATAAAGCGGGTATTGTTGAGCTGTTTTTGGGCCTCGGCTGCGGCCTGGGCCGCCAGTTTCATCGCCTCGTATGCCGGCTTAAACTCTGCTTTTTCGGCGTAATAGTCACTGATAAGTTGTTGGGTGTAGGCCACTTCATCGGCCAGTTGCAGTTGCTCGGCCTGCTGCGCTGCTTGCATCAGTAGCCTTATGCCTTCATCGTCGTTACGCTGGGCAAGACGTACCCTGGCCAATAGCCGGGTAGCACGCATATAGTTGTTTACTTTGCCTTGTTTTTCATAGGTTTGCAGGGCAATGCCCACTAACTCATCGGCGATCTCGGTTCTGCCCCTAGCGAGTTCTATCACGGCTATCTGGCTGTAACTGTTGGCAAGTTCCAGCGGTGAGCCTATCTCGGGCAACAGAATTTTGGACTGTTTCAGCAGGCTGTCGGCTTGGGCTGTATTCTCCTGCGCCAGCGCGACTCCGGCGGCCATCAATAACAGCACATGGCGCACTTTGCCTTTGGCTTCATCTGTGTCCAGTGCCAACTTGAGGTAGTAAGCCGCTTGGCGCAGGTCGCCGGTGGAATACATCAGGCTGGCCATGTCGCCGTAAACATAGGCCAGAGGCGGCGATAACCAGGACGGATTTTGACTGCTGATATCCGGGTAGATGTCCAGCGCCAGGCGCAGATCTTCAATGGCGGTGCCATAATTGCCAAGGTCGTTCTCCAGCTGGCCCTTGAGTCTCAGGGCGTTGACCAGAGCCTGGGGTTGGTTGTGGTGTTTGGCCTGTTCAATGGCGCCGTCGAGTAACAGCAGTGATTGCTTCAGATCATCGAAATTGGCATAGGCATCGGCGCGGCAGATTTGAAAATAACTTTTGGCCTGTTCCAGCCTTAGCTGCCTGGCTCTGGCTTCCCCTAGTTCGGCCAGATTGATGGCGGCGCCGTTGTCTCCTAATTGCAGTAGTGCTTCACATTTAAATAGCTGTAATCTCAGCATTTGGGCCTGATTCAACTCGGAGGCCTGACGCTCAAGTTCATTGATTTGGGTCAGCGCCAGCGTAGGATACTGATAGAGGGTGTTGGCCAGTGTGTCCAACCGCTCCGCGGCCCAAAGCGCGCCAGAAAATGACCACAGGAGCAAGCTCAGTGCCAAGAGGCGAAAATCCATTTTTTCTCCGCTGAGTGAAGGTGAGTTTTGCCGGGCGAAACCGTGTTGGGATAATAACTATTTTTTATCATTTTTGGCACAAAAAATGATGCTATCGGCAAGATTTTATTCATCTATTTAGCTTTGGATTACCAAGGCTTGAATGGTGCAAATCAGCACGTTAAGCCGAAATTTTCAACTGATGCTGAGAAATATAGGCTTGACAGCGAGCAAGGAGGCAGTTAATTATTGAACCTCTTGAACCCGGTGGGAAGAATATAAACCCACTTCAAACGAATTTTTATCTGGTATAGAACGGCTAAATGAACCCACAAATGCAACTGTCTCTCCTCCTCCTTACTCTCGCAGCCACTGCGCGGAGGAGCTAGACTTGCACGTCGATTAGCAAGCCAGAACTCAAAACCCCGCGCCAGAAACCGCGGGGTTTTTTGTTTCTGGCACGGGAAAAATCAATCGAAACCCCTGAATGGAGAATCCAGATGTCTGACAGAGTGTTTATTTTCGATACCACCTTACGGGACGGCGAGCAGGCGCTGGCTGCCAGCCTGACAGTGAAAGAAAAACTGCAGATAGCCATGGCTCTCGAGCGCCTGGGGGTCGACATCATGGAGGTAGGGTTCCCGGTTTCCTCTCCCGGCGACTTTGAGTCGGTACAGACCATAGCCCGTACCATCAAAAACAGCCGGGTTTGTGCCCTGTCGCGGGCACTGGAGAAAGATATCGACGCCGCGGCCCAGGCCTTGTCGGTCGCGGATCAGTTCCGCATTCATACCTTTATTTCAACCTCAAATATCCATGTGCAGAGCAAACTGAAGCGCTCCTTCGACCAAGTGCTGGAGATGGCGGTAGGGGCGGTGAAGTATGCCAGGCGTTTTACCGATGATGTGGAGTTTTCCTGCGAAGACGCCGGCCGGACCCCGATAGATAATCTGTGTCGCATGGTCGAGGCGGCCATCGAAGCCGGTGCCCGCACCATCAATATTCCGGACACTGTGGGTTATACCCTTCCCAGCGAGTTCGGCGGCATTATTCAAACCCTGTTCAACCGGGTGCCCAATATCGATCAGGCGGTGATCTCTGTGCACTGCCACGACGATTTGGGGTTGTCGGTCGCCAACTCCATCATGGCGGTGCAGCAGGGGGCCCGGCAGATTGAGTGTACCGTCAACGGCATAGGTGAGCGGGCCGGTAACTGTTCACTGGAAGAGATTGCCATGATCCTGGCGACCCGCAAGGATATTCTGGGGCTGGAGACAGGCATCAAGGCTCAGGAAATTCACCGCACCTCCTCCATGGTGAGCCAGTTATGCAATATGCCTATTCAGGCCAACAAGGCGATAGTGGGCGCCAATGCCTTTACCCATTCATCCGGTATCCATCAAGACGGCATGTTAAAGGCGCAAAACACCTATGAAATCATGACACCTGAGAGCATAGGCCTGAATCGCAATCACCTGAATATGACCTCACGCTCCGGCCGCCATGTGATCAAGCATCGAATGGAGCAGATGGGTTATTCAGAGCAGGATTATTCATTGGATCAGCTGTACGACGCCTTCCTGAAACTGGCCGACAAGAAGGGCCAGGTGTTCGACTATGACCTGGAAGCCTTGGTGTATATGGAGGGCCGGGCGGCGGCCGACGACCACTTCCAGTTGCAGCAGCTGGTGGTGCAATCCGACTCTACCGAGGGCATGGCCACCGCCACTGTACGTATTGAAGCCGCCGGTGAGGTAGTGACCGAAGCCGCCACCGGCAATGGCCCTGTGGATGCTGCCTATAAGGCGATAGCCCGCGCCAGCGGTCAGAGCGTGGATATCTGCAGCTATAAGTTGAGCGCCAAAGGCGAAGGCCAGAATGCGCTGGGGCAGGTGGATATTACGGCTCAGTACCAGGGGCGCAATTTCCACGGTGTCGGCTTGGCTACCGATGTGGTCGAGGCTTCGGCCGCGGCCCTGGTGCATGTGATGAACCTTATTCAGCGTGCCGACCAGGTGGCGGATCATAAACAGAAAATACAACAGAGAAAGGAGTTGGGTGGCGTATGAGTTATCAGATAGCGGTATTGGCCGGCGACGGCATAGGCCCGGAAGTCATGGCCCAGGCCCGAAAGGTGCTGACGGCGGTAGAGCAACGCTTCGACCTGGCAATGGAGTACGCCGAATATGATGTCGGCGGCATAGCGATAGATAACCATGGCTGCCCATTGCCGGCATCGACCCTGGCCGGATGTGAAGCGGCAGATGCAATTTTGTTTGGCTCGGTCGGCGGCCCCAAATGGGAAAAACTGCCTCCCAATGAACAACCCGAGCGCGGCGCGTTGTTGCCGCTGCGGGGCCATTTCGGCTTATTCAGTAACCTCAGACCGGCCAAGTTACATCAGGGGCTGGAACATCTGTCGCCGCTGCGCGCCGATATCTCGGCCAAAGGGTTTGATGTGCTGTGCGTACGTGAACTGACCGGCGGTATCTACTTTGGCAAACCCAAGGGACGTCAGGGGGAGGGCGAGAGTGAAGAGGCGTTTGACACCATGAGATACAGCCGCGCCGAGATCCGCCGAATCGCCCATATCGCCTTCGAGGCCGCCCGTGGCCGCCGCGGCAAGGTGACGTCGGTCGACAAGGCCAACGTGCTGGCCTGCTCGGTACTTTGGCGTGAAGTGGTCGAGCAGGTCGCGAGCGAGTATCCGGATGTGGAACTGGAACATATCTATATCGATAACGCCACCATGCAACTGCTGCGTCGCCCCTGGGACTTTGATGTGATGCTGTGCTCCAACCTGTTCGGCGACATACTTTCCGATGAAATCGCCATGTTGACCGGCTCCATGGGGCTGTTGTCATCGGCTTCCATCAACAGCAGTGGTTTTGGTCTCTATGAACCGGCCGGTGGCAGTGCCCCGGATATTGCCGGCAAGGGGATTGCCAACCCGGTAGCGCAGATCCTTTCGGCGGCCTTGATGTTGCGCCACAGTCTGCAGCAGGAAGAGGCGGCGGCAGCGATAGAGCGCGCCGTTGGCAAGGCGCTGGCAGATGGCTTCTTTACCTGTGAGTTGCTGGCGCCGGAGCAGCGGCATAATGCCAAGACCACGGCAGAGATGGGTGACTATATCGCCAATGCGATTCGGGAGGGGGTGTAATGGGCAAGACATTGTATGAAAAGGTGTGGGATGCCCACCTGGTGGCGACGCCGGAAGGAGAAGCGCCGATTATTTACGTCGACCGTCATCTGGTGCATGAGGTGACCTCGCCCCAGGCCTTTAGTGGCCTGAAGATGGCCGGGCGCACACTTCGGGCACCGGACAAGACCTTTGCCACCATGGATCACAACACCTCGACCAAGAGCGCCAGTCTGGACGCCTTGAGCCCCATGGCGCGCACTCAGGTTGAAACCCTTGCACAGAACTGTCGCGAATTCGGTGTGCGTCTGTATGACATTCACCACCCCAATCAGGGCATAGTGCATGTGATGGGGCCAGAGCTGGGCATTACCCTGCCGGGTACGGTTATTGTCTGTGGCGATTCCCATACCGCTACCCACGGTGCCTTTGGCGCGCTGGCCTTTGGTATCGGCACCTCTGAGGTGGAGCATGTGCTGGCCACCCAAACGCTGCGGCAGCTCAAGGCCAAGACCATGAGAGTTGAGGTCAAGGGACAACTGGGCGAGGGCATTACTGCCAAGGATGTGGTGTTGGCGATTATCGGCAAGATAGGCATGGATGGCGGCACCGGCTATGTGGTGGAGTTTTGCGGTGACGCGATTCGCGCCCTGTCGATGGAGGGGCGCATGACGCTGTGCAACATGGCGATTGAGATGGGTGCCAAGGCCGGCATGGTCGCGCCGGATGAAACCACGTTCGCCTATCTTGAGGGGCGTCAGTTTGCGCCCAAGGGCACCGATTGGGATGCCGCCCTGGCAGCCTGGAAGACGCTCAAGTCCGATGATGACGCCATCTTCGATGCCTATGTGGAGTTGGAAGGCAGTGAAATCGCGCCGCAACTGACCTGGGGCACTAATCCGGGCCAGGTGGTGGCCATAGATAAACCTGTGCCCAACCCCGCCGAGGAGGCCGATGCCACAGTGCGCGGCAGTATGGAAAAGGCGCTGAATTATATAGGTTTGACACCAGGTACCCTGATGACGGATGTGACCATCAACAAGGTCTTTATCGGTTCATGCACCAATTCACGTATCGAAGATCTGCGCAGCGCCGCGGCGCAGATCCGCGGTCGGCGGGTGGCTGACGGCGTGACCGCCATAGTGGTGCCTGGCTCGGGACAAGTAAAGGCTCAGGCCGAAGCCGAAGGGCTGGATAAACTGTTTGTCGAGGCCGGGTTTGAATGGCGCTTGCCGGGCTGCTCCATGTGCCTGGCGATGAATGATGATCGCCTGGAAAGCGGCGATCGCTGCGCCTCAACCAGTAACCGCAACTTTGAGGGGCGGCAGGGGCGCGGCAGTCGTACCCATCTGGTGAGCCCTGCCATGGCAGCCGCTGCCGCCATTGCCGGTCACTTTGTCGATATCCGCCACGCTGGCCAGGAGAAATAAAATGCAGGCTTTTACTATTCATCAGGGAATTGCGGTGCCATTGGATAGCGCCAATGTGGATACGGATCAGATCATCCCCAAACAGTTTCTATCCAAGGTCACCAAGGATGGCTTCGGTGTCCATCTTTTTCACGACTGGCGCTATCTGGACGATGCCGGTGAGCAGCCGGATCCTGCCTTTGTGATGAATCAGCCCAGATATCAGCGAGCCTCCATTTTACTGGCGCGGGAAAACTTCGGTTGTGGTTCCAGCCGTGAACACGCGCCTTGGGCCCTGGCCGATTATGGTTTGCGGGTGATTATTGCGCCCAGCTTTGCCGATATCTTTTACGGCAATGCCATCAATAATGGGTTATTGCCGGTGATCCTTGAGGCCGCTGAGGTGCAGCAGTTATTTGAGGAGGTAACGGCGACCGAAGGCAGTGAAATCAAGGTTGACCTGCAGCAGTGTCAGGTTGTTTCACCCTCCGGGAAACGCTTTGTATTTCAACTGGCTGAATCTGCCCGTCATAAGCTGCTCAATGGATTGGATGCTATCGGCCTGACTCTGTCCCATGAGCAGGCCATTGCCGATTATGAAGCCGGGCTGCCGGGCTGGCGGGCCTGATCCAATCTGTATATTCAGCGTACACTTGTACAAGAGCAGACCAGTGGCTTGGTAACTGGGCTGCTCTCTTGTGTTCCAAACAAGTATGTTGACCGTCTTAAACTATAATTTGTCATTTAAAAACAATTGTTTGATTGTTTTATCTATAGGGCGGCAGACTAGAGCTTTGAATGCTTAGTGATTTATGCTGTTTGTCTGGTTTAAATTAAGTGAACAAGTGTTTTTATGGGTTTTTGTTTTAGTTGTATTATTTTTCAATAGTTTATGTTGATTTTATAGTGATTTTTCAATCCTTTTTAGCAAACATTAATGCCATTTATTCTCTGTTTTAAGCACTCTTGAAGTGATCTTTGTCACTTTCTTGTCTTTATGTGGTGATTTTTTTGGTGTTTTACTCTGTTTTTTGCCTTCTGCTTGCAAAGATATTCTGTGTCAGTAAACTGCGCCGCAACAAAATGGAGTGATTACTCTATTTAGAAATTGCTAAATGAACAGGCAGAGAATAACAATGAAGAAACAACTTATTGCTGTCGCCATTGCGGCCAGCTTTGTGGGTGCAACGACTCAGGTACAAGCGGCGGGTTTCCAACTGGCGGAATCTTCCGCGACCGGACTTGGACGAGCCTTCGCCGGTGAAGCGGCCATGGCCGATAACCCAGCGGTTCAGGGGCGTAACCCTGCCATGCTCAGCTATCTTGAAGGTCGGCAGATCTCTGCCGGGGCCATCTATGTGATGCCGGACGTTGACGCCACAGGCCAGGTTTCGCTGGCATCTCCTTTGCTGCCGCAATCTATCACCATGAATGCCGATGCGCTCGATGTGGCAGACAACGCCGCAGTACCTAACTTCTATTACTCCAATCAGCTCAACGACAGTTGGACCTGGGGCCTGGCTCTGAACTCCAACTATGGTTTGTCTACCGAACTGTCGGCCGCTCATGCGGCATCTATTTTTGGTAATAAGACAGCCATTACCACAGTAGAGTTGAATACCAATATCGCTTACCGCATTGATGAGCACTTCACTGTGGGTGCCGGTCTGCGCGGCGTATATGGTGACGGTGAAATCGGTGCTTCGGTTCCCGGCTGGATTGAAGGTGTTCGTGCCATCCCTGGCTTGCCTGCAGAGGTGACTTCGCGTTTGCCTGCCGCCGGCACTGAGCTCAAGCATCTGGAAGGTGATGACTTTGGTTATGGATGGCAACTGGGGGCCAGCTGGCAGATCAACCCTGATCACCGCTTGGGTATTGCCTATCACAGCCACGTTGAGCTGGATCTGGACGGTCAGGCCCGTGGCCTGGTCTATACAGGCGGTACTGCCGAGGTGGATGGTTACTTGCCATTAGAGCTGCCGGCATTTGCCGAGCTGGCTTCTTACCATCAGTTGACTGACAACTGGGCGATGCACGCCAGCATCAACTGGACCGACTGGAGCGTGTTCAACAAGCTGGTGGCGTATTTCCCCGGCGAGCAGAAGCCTGTCGGTGGCCTGGAATCCGATCTGGTTAAGGAAGAAAACTTCAAAGACAACTGGCGCTTTGCTCTGGGTACCAGCTACCAGTTGAACAACGCATGGTTGCTGCGTGCCGGTGTGGCCTTGGATAAGACAGCGGTTGACGATGAATACCGTACCATCACTATTCCAGATACCGACCGTCTCTGGTTCAGTGTCGGTGCCGGTTATGCGCCCAGCAAGAACCTGACAGTGGATCTGGGTCTGACCTATATCCGCGCCCACGGTGATGCCCCTATCAACGAGACTCAGGATCTGATGGGCCTGGCTCAGGTTGCCTTCCAGGGCGATGCCAGCGGCCACGTCTGGTTGGCGGGTCTGCAAGTGACCTACAAGATGTAATACCATTCCAGCCAAGGAATGAGACAAGAGCCCCGCCGAGCGGGGCTTTTTCATATCTGTCAGGCAGGCCAGCCCGGCTTGATGGTCACCAAGGTTAGATCTAAGGCTGTTTTATACTTGGCGTGGCCGGTCTCAGGGCTTATATTCATGCTATTGCCAACAAAAGAATAATAAGCCCATGAAATATCCATTCCTGTTTGCCAGCGCTATCTCACTGATTTCAATGCCGAGTTTGGCCGAATCAGATCCTGTCAGTTTGTTTATTCAGGGGTTCAATGAGCAAAAGATTGAGCTGATGTTGGCGCAAACCACCGAAGAGGTGACTTGGTTTAATGTCAGCATCACCAAGGTTGACCGACAGGCTTCCGGGCATGCGGAGTTGGGCGCGGCGATGACCGACTATTTTCAAACTTTGCCGGGGGCCAAGGCCAGTATTCTTGGCTCGCTGAGTTCGGGTAACTATGTCAGCACCTTGGAAAAGGTCAGCTGGCAACAGGATGGCGAACAACACAGCCAATGTAATATGGGCGTTTATAGCTTGAGGGGCGATAAGATTGCCGCCGTCTGGTATTACCCGGCGCAGGAATGTGATATCCCCGAAGCGGAAATTGGCTTACCCCGGGGCGATCAGCCTTGGCAGCAAAATTAATTCAGCCACCCAAGAAAGCTTTCACGTGCAAAAAAAATATATTATTGCCCTGGATCAGGGCACGACCAGTTCACGGGCGATTATTTTCGATCAGCAGGCCAATATCGTGGCCGTCTCCCAGCGCGAGTTCAGTCAGCACTACCCGCAACCCGGTTGGGTCGAGCATGACCCCATGGAAATTTGGGCATCTCAGAGTTCGACACTGATAGAGGTTATTGCCCGCGCCGGGATCCACAGTGACGAAGTGGCAGCCATCGGCATTACCAATCAGCGGGAAACTACTGTCATCTGGGATAAGCTCACGGGTAAGCCAGTTGCCAACGCCATTGTTTGGCAGTGCCGGCGCAGCAAGGAGATCTGTGAGCAGCTCAAGGCCGAGGGGCTGGAGGACTATGTCCGCGACAATACAGGTTTGTTACTGGATCCCTATTTTTCGGCCACCAAGATTAAGTGGTTGCTGGATAATGTTGAGGGTGCCCGCGAGCGGGCCGAAAGAGGCGAGTTGCTCTTTGGCACGATCGACAGCTGGCTGGTATGGAAGCTGACCGAGGGCAAGGTGCATGTGACTGACCCCACCAATGCGTCGCGCACCATGCTCTACAACATCCACAAACAATGCTGGGATCAGACCCTGTTGCAGGCGCTCGACATCCCTGCTTCGTTGTTGCCCGAGGTCAAGCCGTCTATGGCTGTTTATGGCACAACCCGGATTGCCGGTGAGGGCAGTGAAATTCTCATCGCCGGTATGGCCGGGGATCAGCAGGCGGCGCTGTTCGGCCAGCTGTGCGTCGAACCCGGCATGGCCAAGAATACCTATGGCACCGGCTGCTTTTTGCTGATGAACACAGGTGACAAGGCGGTGCGCTCAGAGCATGGGTTGCTGACCACAGTGGCTGTAGGCCCCAAGGGTGAGGTGCAATACGCGCTGGAAGGCTCGGTATTTATGGGCGGCGCGACCATACAGTGGCTGAGGGACGAGTTGGGGCTTATTCGTGATGCCCAGGACACAGAGTACTTTGCCTCCAAGGTAGAAGATACCAATGGGGTTTATCTGGTGCCGGCATTTGTTGGGCTGGGAGCCCCTTACTGGGACGCCAACGCCCGCGGCTCCTTGCAAGGATTGACCCGCGGCGTAAACCGCAACCACATCATACGTGCGGCGCTGGAATCCATCGCCTATCAGAGCCGGGATCTGCTGGATGCCATGAGTAAAGACAGCGCTGTTGCACTCAAGCAACTGAGGGTGGATGGCGGCGCCGTGAGTAACGACTTCCTGATGCAGTTTCAGGCCGATATCACAGATACTCAAGTACTGCGGCCGGCCTTGACCGAAACTACCGCCATGGGCGCGGCATTTTTGGCCGGTCTTGCCTGTGGTTTCTGGGACTCGGTGGAAGATCTTTCTCACCGGAGCGATGTTGAACGTTGCTTCGAGCCGGCCATGGATGAAGGACGGCGGGAGCTGTATTACCGCGGTTGGCAAAAGGCGGTGGACAGGTGTCGCCACTGGCATGAAACCGAGGAACTGTGATGTGCCGGGCGGTTTCTTGTCGGCTGTTATTGTCTCCCATTGAATAGTGACTCAAAATAGTGCCCCAAAGACACCAAAGTGAGCCCGCCATGACAGTGACGACCGAAGACGAATATCTGGCGCAATACAATATCCATGATTATCCGCTGCCGCTAACCAGTGTCGATAGCGTGCTGCTCTGTGTGCAAGAAGGGCAATTGTGTGTGCTCTTGGTCAAGCGTTCCGGGTTTCCCTGCAAGGGGATGTGGGCATTGCCGGGAGGCTTTATCGATCTGCAGCAGGATCAGGATATCGATGCTTCGGCCAAGCGCAAACTTAAGCAAAAGACCGGCATAGTGCCGCCCTACCTGGAGCAGTTACAGAGTATAGGCAATGGCCGCCGGGATCCCAGAGGCTGGTCGGTCACCATCAGCTATTATGCGCTGATGCCTCATCTTGAACCCGTCATGGAAGGGTCTGAAGAGAGCCGCTGGTTCAGCTTGCAGTCGCTGCCCGAACACTTGGCCTTTGATCACGCCGAGATCATAGCCTTGGCACAGGAGCGCTTACGCCAAAAGGCGCTCTACAGCTTGGTGGCGGCTTTTGCCTTGCCGGAATTGTTTACCTTGGCCGAATTGCAGCGAGTGCATGAGGCCATCCTGGGCAAGCCACTGCAGAAGAAATCTTTCCGGCGGCGAATCGAGCAGGCCGGCGTGCTCGCCCCCTGTGGTGAGGGCCGGGCAGAAGTCGGTCGCCCACCCCAGCTCTACCGGGTATTGCCTGAAGCCGCCGATTATCGCTTTGTACGCAACCTGGAAGCTTGAACTCCATTCGAGCTTCTTTGGTTTATTACTATCTTAGCTATTGGTTTAATTCTTTTTTTAAATAAGTGTCCTATAGACTCAAAATAAGCTTGACCGCTCTAAGTTGTTGTTTTAGATTAAGTGTCATTAAGACACTTAGTGGTGAGCGATATGGATATCAGTATTGAGCTAGTAAACAAAGATGCGACCCGACAGGCTTTGACTGTTGAGCAATGGCAGTTTGCCGGTGGTGAGCAGCATGTGCGTTTGGTGGGTTTTGATCGACAACAGCTACAGAGCGCGATTATCTACGCCAGGTTGCAGAGCAGTGATGCCATCATGCAGCTGCTGCTGATCAAAGATGCTTTGGACCGCGCCGCCCCCGGCATTCAGGTTTCACTGCAACTTCCCTATTTCCCCTATGCCCGCCAAGACAGGGTTTGCGTCGCAGGTGAAGCTTTTTCCGCCGCCGTGATGGCGGGGGTGCTGCGAAATGCCGGCTTCAGCCAGATCCGCTGTTGGGATCTACACTCGGCAGTCAGTGAGCAACTGCTGGAGGCCGAGCAGGTACATCAGGCGCAGCTGGTTTGTCAGTTTGCGCAGCTGAAGCAGTGGCTGCAAAGCCACCAGGCGGCGCTGCTGGCACCGGACAAGGGCGCCAGCCACAAGATTGCCAAGGTTGCCGATGCGCTGAGTGCCGCCGGGATTGAGGCCGAAGTGTTTCAGGCCAGTAAACGCCGGGATCCGGCGACGGGCGCTATATTGGCATCCGAGTTGGACGCCGAGGTCGCTGGCCGCAGTTTGCTGATCCTGGATGATATTTGCGATGGTGGCAGAACCTTTATCGAGCTGGCGCGGCTTTTGAAACAAAAAGGCGCCGCCCGAGTGGGACTCTATGTGACCCATGGCCTATTTTCTCGCGGAATAGAGCCGCTGGAAGGTTTGATTGATGCTGTGTTTACCACAGATTCGGTGCGCCCATTGCATCCGTTTGAGTCGCAAATTGTCGAGCTGCACACCTTGAAACTGTTCGAATAAAAGGAGTTTATTATGAGTATCATCGCCCCCTCAATGCAGAAGGATGTCTACAAAGAGTTTCATGGTCGCGCCTATCATCCTCAGGTGACAGAGGTGTATGCCAACTTCACTTCCCGCAGCGGTCGCAATGCCAACATAATGGATAATGACAAGGTCGCTTTTATTGGACTGCAGTATTTTATCAAGAGCTATTTAATGGAGGAGTGGGACAGCTTCTTTCGTCAGCCCAAGGCGCAGGCGGTGGCCGCCCATAAGCGCATACTCAGTGCCATGCTGGGGTATAGCGTTGATGTCTATTATCTGGAAAAACTCCACGACCTTGGGTATTTACCGCTGCGGATCAAGGCGCTGGAAGAGGGCACTCTGGTGCCTTATCTGGTGCCGCCGTTGACCATAGTCAACACCCATCCGGATTTCCCCTGGCTGACCAACATGATAGAAACTGTGCTCAGTTGTGAAAACTGGCCGATACAAACCAGTGCCACCACGGCCGTTGCTTACCTGCGTACCTTTAAAGAGTTCGCCGATAAGACAGGCCTGCCCGCCGAGATGATAGCGTTTCAGGGGCATGACTTCAGTTTTCGCGGCATGTTCGGTAAGCAGGCCGCCGCCATGAGTGGTTTTGGCCATTTGGCCAGCGGCTTTGTTGGAACCGACACCATTCCGGCGGTGCTGTTTGCCGAGAAGTACTATGGTGCCGATGTCGATAAGGAGTTGGTTGGCGCCTCAGTGGATGCCACCGAGCACTCGGTGACCTGTTCCTGGATCCTCGAAGGGGAGATCGCCTTCTTCCGTTATCTGATGCAGACCCAGTCTCCCAAGGGGATCCTCAGTGTGGTGTCCGATACCTGGGATTTCTGGACTCTGGTGACTCAATACTTACCTGAACTCAAGCAGGAGATCCTCGAGCGTGACGGCACCCTGGTGATCCGTCCCGATTCCGGTGATCCTGTGACCATTCTCAGCGGTTATAAGCTGGCGCCTGAATCACTTATCCGCGAATGCGGCCTGGATGAAGCCTTGCAAAAGGCGGCCGATAGCGGTTATGAGGCGATAAGTTGGTATGGTGAGTTTATCGGTCTGCAGCGTCAAATCCTGATGGCCTGCGAGGTGAAGGGGCTTATCGAGTGCCTGTGGGACATTTTTGGTGGCACCTTGACCGACAAGGGTTACAAGCTACTGGATAGCCATGTGGGTGCCATCTATGGCGATGCCATCACGCTTGAGCGCCAACGACAAATACTGCAGCGTTTAATGGATAAAGGTTTTGCTTCCAAAGTCGTGCTGGGGATTGGCTCATACAGCTATCAGTATGTCACCCGAGATACCCATGGCTCGGCAGTCAAGGCGACTCATGTGATAAAAGACGGCGAGCCGCTGGCTATTTTCAAGGCGCCCAAGACAGATAACCAAAAGCGTTCCGCCAAAGGGCTACTGCAAGTGGTTATGCAAGACGGGGAGCTGGTGCTGAGAGACGATGTTTCGGTGACTGAAGAAGCCCAGGGGCTGCTGCAAACCGTTTATGAGGATGGCAAACTGCTTCGCGAAACCAATCTGGCCGAGATACGTCAACGGGTGGCGGCGCAGCTGTGAAGCCTTGATTCAATGGCCCCAGTGGGCAGGGTCAGACATCGATATCTATGATCTGACCCTTGCCTTCTTCTTGAGGCCTGGATTCATTTTTTGCCTCATCTTCCCTACGACGGTTATGTTTGCGCCGCTCGCGGGCAAAGCCTTTTTGTTCTTTGCGGCGATCGCCGATTCTTTCACGTTTGTCTATCTCGGGAGGCAGTTGCGATTGCGGGGCTTCGTGGCTGTCGGGCGCTATAGCTGAGCTGGTCTTGACCTGCTCCACTTCGCGTTTGGGCTGAAATACCGCTTTGACCGGGCGTGCCAACATGGCGTAAATGCTGTCTAATCCCATGATGTCCCCCCTGATTTAACGGTGTTTTTTTAGTTGAACACCGCATTGTCTGTAAGCCTTATATCCTTTTATCGGCCAGGAGTGTTTAAAATTTAGACTGTTATTGTTGTTTCTGGTTCCTTGGGCTTTTGGGGTAAGAATAAATTGCTTCTTTGCATTCACAATAGCGGTTCGCCGAATGACCTGACGGCTTTAGGTTATAAGGGGTAAATCTGCTTTTCTGTGCCTTTAGTGTTTTGTTCTGGGTTCTTGGAGCCATGACAAAGTTTGCGCTGGATCGTATTACTCACATGATCAATTTTGGGAAACTTCTCCACAATCATCTCTTTTCACTGTGAAAATCTTCCTGGCCTGTGTCGAAATTTTCCCCTGACAGGTGCGTTTGCACCACTTTTTGCCACTTGGAATTCGCTAATGTAAAAAATGTTGTGACACGCTGCTAACCCGCTTGGTGACTGGCTTTATTCGAGTTTGCATTGCTTGACAATCCTTGTTGACTGTCCCTAAACTTAGCATCTGTGGGAATTTGTGGATATTTGTGGATCTATTAACTGAACAAGGATGAAACCAAGTGTTTTCCGGCGCAAGTGCTTTGAATCTGGATGCCAAGGGGCGGATCGCTATGCCAACGCGATACCGCGAGCCTCTGCATGCCGATCATCAGGGCAAGCTGGTGATTACTGTGGATATCCAATCTCCCTGTCTGTTGATCTATCCGGTAAACGAATGGAACAAAGTTGCCGACAAACTGCTCGGTTTGTCTGATTTCCAACCGCAGGAGCGGGCGATGAAACGCCTGATGCTGGGTTATGCCCAGGAATGTGAGTTGGATACCAATGGCCGGGTTTTGTTGACTCCGCCGCTCAGACAATATGCCTCCTTGGAAAAGAAGACCATGTTGGTCGGGCAGTTGAACAAATTCGAACTCTGGGATGAACAGGTCTGGCAGCAGCAGTTGGCCGACAGCCTGGAGATGATTAAGAGCCAGGGATTGACCGCCAGTGAGCGGCTGGCCGATTTCTCACTCTGATGAGTGAGACCAGATTAAAGAAGAGAGTGATGAGCCAAAACTTTGCCCACCTGTCTGTCCTGCTTCAAGAAACGGTAGACGGGCTCAATATCCGCCCAGATGGCATCTATATCGACGGTACTTTCGGTCGGGGTGGACACTCACGTCAGATCCTTGCCCGCCTGGGGCCTCAAGGACGACTGATCGCCATCGACAGAGACCCGGCGGCCATTGAAGCCGCGAAACAGTTCGCCGATGACCCGCGTTTCTCCATAGTTCATGGCGGTTTCGGCCAGTTGGCCGATTATGTTGAGCAACTTGGGCTAGTGGGCAAGATAGACGGGGTCTTGCTGGATCTCGGTGTGTCATCGCCGCAACTGGACGATGCCGAACGTGGCTTTAGTTTTCTGCGTGATGGCCCACTCGATATGCGGATGGATAACAGTCAGGGGCAAACGGCGGCGCAGTGGCTCGCCAGAGCAGAGATTGAAGATATGGCCTGGGTGTTCAAGACCTATGGTGAAGAGAAAAATGCCCGCCATATTGCCCGTTGCATCGCCGCTGACCGTGATGAAAAACCGTTTTTACGCACCAAAGATTTGGCCAGCTTGATCGAAAGGATCACCAAACACAAAGAACGTAACAAGCATCCGGCAACCCGGGTGTTTCAGGCGATTCGTATCTATATCAACAGCGAGCTGGATCAGATAGATCAGGCGCTGGAAGGTGCATTGAAGGTACTGGCGCCCAAGGGCCGACTGTCGATCATCAGCTTCCATTCTCTTGAAGATCGCATGGTGAAGCGTTTTATCCGCCGTCACAGCAAAGGCGAGGAAGTGCCTTACGGCTTGCCGGTGACCGAGGCCGAGCTCAACCGTTCACGGCAGTTGTTGCCCATAGGCAAGGCGATGAAACCGTCGGATGAAGAGATTGCCGTTAATGCCCGGGCCCGCAGTTCTGTCCTCAGAATTGCCGAGCGTTTGCCCTACTGAGGTGGCGGTGAGTAAGTCGCAACTCAATCTGGCGCGCATAGTGCTGCGGGATCTTTGGCAGCACAAATGGATTCTTTTGCTGGGCATGCTGGTGTTGGGGAATGCGGTTGCCGTGGTATATACCAGCCACATCAGTCGTACCCAGACCAGTGAGTTGGACAAGCTGTTACAGGAAAGGGATCGCTTGGATATCGAATGGCGCAACCTGTTGCTGGAAGAGCAGTCGCAGGCTGAGCACAGCCGGATAACCCGGATTGCGACCAAGGAATTGGACATGATAAGGCCCTTACCCAATGAAGAGGTGGTAGTGAGACTTCCATGAGAAAACAGGCTAAAAGGATTCAAAAGCCCCAACTGATCCACTGGCGACTGCAGGTGGTGGTGGCTTTTGTTTGTCTGTTGTTTGTCTCGCTTGTTGGACGTGCTGCCTACATTCAGGTAATAGAGCCGGAAAAACTGCGTCATGAGAGTGATATGCGCACTTTGCGAACCACTTCCAACCAGGTGCAAAGAGGGCTTATTACCGACCGCAACGGCGAGATGTTGGCCGTCAGTGTGCCGGTGCGTGCTGTCTACGCCGACCCCAAGGTGGTTCACGACAAGGATGGCTTCAATGATATGCGCCGCTGGCGGGCGCTGGCCGATGTATTGCACGAGCCGCTGGATGAGTTGCTGGCCAGGGTGCAGTCCAACCCCAGGAAACGTTTTACCTATCTCAAGCGCCAGGTTACCCCGGCGGTCGCGCACTATATCGAGCAGCTGAAGCTACCCGGTATCTACCTTAAGTCCGAGTCACGCCGTTACTATCCGGCTGGCGAGATCAGTGCTCAGCTGGTCGGGATCACCAATATCGATGATGTCGGCATCGAAGGCATTGAAAACACCTACAATAGTTGGCTGACAGGCACTCCCTCCAAACAGAAAGTGCGCAAGTCCCGTGACGGCCGGGTGGTTGAGCGACTGGATATCATCCAGGAGGGCGAGAGTCCCAACGATCTGGTGCTCAGCATAGATCAGCGTATTCAGCAGTTGGCTTACCGTGAGCTCAAGCGTGCCACCGAAATGAACCAGGCAACATCCGGTTCCGTGGTGGTACTGGATGTGCACACGGGCGAAGTGCTGGCGATGGTCAACACCCCCTCCTATAACCCCAACTCGCGGGAAAACCTGCAGAGCCACAGGATGCGTAACCGTGCCCTGACAGACACCTTTGAGCCCGGTTCGACGGTGAAACCCTTTGTGGTGGTGGCAGCGTTGGAGGCCGGGATCGTCAAGAATGATGAGCTGATCCCGACATCACCCGGTTGGATGCGTATTGGTGGCCGGCAGGTGCGGGATGTCCGCAACTATGGCGATATGTCATTGGCGAAGATTTTGATCAAGTCCAGTAACGTGGGGATCAGTAAGTTGGCGCTGGAAATGCCGGTGCAGCAACTGCTGGGCACCTATCAGTCCATGGGGCTCGGCAACTATTCAGGGATCAACCTGACCGGCGAGAGTGCCGGTTTGGTGCAGGACAGACACAGATGGTCTGACTTTGAACGGGCGACTCTATCTTTTGGTTATGGTCTGACAGCCACCCCGCTGCAGTTGGCGCGAATGTACGCCACTCTGGGCAGCGGCGGCATACTTTACCCGGTATCGATTCTTAAACTGAAGCAACCGCCGGAAGGCACCCGGGTGATAGCCCCGGACGTGGCCCGCGATGTGATCAACATGTTGGTGGGCGTGACCGAGAAGGGCGGCACAGGTACCCGGGCTCATATTGAGGGCTATCCGGTTGCCGGTAAGTCGGGCACCAGTCGTAAGGCGATAGCCGGTGGCTATGGCGATGATTATGTCGCCCTGTTTGCCGGTGTTGCGCCGGCAAACAACCCCAGGCTCGCCATGGTGGTGGTGATCAACGAGCCCAAAGGGGATAGATATTACGGCGGCGTGGTGGCGGCACCTGTGTTTGGCAAGGTGATGTCCGGCGCGTTGCAGATGTTGAATGTGGAGCCTGTGAGTGATGATGCTCGCGTACAACTGGCTCAGGTACCTAGGAGAGCAGAATGATGTTATTGCGGGATCTGCTGGCTCCCTGGTTTCATTACTCCGGCGCGGAGGCGGTGGCCGAGCCCTGTCTCGACAGTCGGAAAGTAGTTGAAGGTGGCCTTTTTGTGGCCGTTCCCGGACATCAGGCCGATGGTCGGGAGTATGTTGCCGCCGCCTTCAACAAGGGAGCCGCGGCTGCCTTGTTGCATACGGACGATCCGGATGCCCACGGCAAGGTAGAGCGGGAGCAAGGTTTAACCATTTATTTTTTTCAACTGAGTCGGCAGCTATCGGCGCTGGCGGCCCAGTTCTATGGCATTCACGCGGCCAAGCCACGTTTGGTGGGGATTACCGGCACCAATGGCAAGACTTCCGTCAGCCAGCTAATCGCCCAGTGGGTGTCTTTGCTCGGCGAAAAGGCCGGTGTCATGGGCACTTTGGGGAACGGTTTGCTGGGGGAACTCCAGGAAGCGACCAATACTACCAGTGATGCCTTAGCCGTAATGGCCCAGCTCAAGGCTTTTGAGCAGATGGATGTCAGCGTCTGTGCCATGGAAGTATCCAGCCACGGTTTGGTGCAGGGACGGGTAGAAGCCGCGCCCTTTGAAGTGGCGGTGTTTACCAACCTGAGCCGGGATCATTTGGATTATCACCAGACTATGGAGGCTTATGCCGCCGCCAAATTGAGGCTAATGCGGTTTGCCAGTCTCAAACACGCTGTGATTAACCTGGATGACGCCACAGGACAGGCTTGGTTTGAGGAATTACCCAAGGCCAAGTTGCTCGGCTATAGCATTAAGCAAGATCCCAGAGCGGCAGTTATTGCTGTTAACCCTCAATATCACGCCAAGGGCGTACGCGCCGAGATCCACTGGCCGGAAGGTAAAGGTGTGCTGGAAACCCCGCTGCTGGGCGAATTCAATCTCTCCAATCTGTTGGCGGCGTTGACGGCGCTCTATGCCATGGGTTATCCGCTGCAAAAGCTGCTGTCGCTGTCACCGGCTCTGAAACCCGTGCCCGGACGGATGGAGTGTTTCCCGTCGAGAATAGGTTTTTCGCTGGTGGTGGATTATGCCCACACCCCGGATGCGCTGGAGCAAGCGCTCAAGGCGCTGCGGCTGCATACCGACAACCGCCTCTGGTGTGTCTTTGGTTGCGGCGGCGATCGTGACAAGGGCAAGCGGCCGCTGATGGCCCGCGCCGCCGAGGCTTTTGCCGACCGCTTGATGGTCACCAGCGACAATACTCGCAGCGAAGAGCCAAAAACCATCATTGATGAAGTTATGGCCGGGCTGACTCGCCCCGAGGCGGCACTCTCCTGTGTCGATAGGGTGACCGCCATTAAACAGGTTTGCGCCCAGGCCGAGGCGGGAGATGTGATCTTATTGGCCGGTAAAGGCCATGAAACCTATCAGGAAGTGGTCGGAAGCCGTCACCATTATGATGAGCGGGCCTTGGCACTGGAACTTAGCGGAGGCAAGGCATGATCCCTTTGACCCTGCAACAAATAGCTACGGCGCTGAATGCCAAGTTGATTCCGGCAATTGCCGCAGAGCAGCTGATTGAGAGTGTCAGCACAGATAGCCGCGATATTGGCATCCAAGGTTTGTTTATCGCCCTCAAGGGTGAGCGTTTCGACGCCCATGAGTTTGCGCCAACGGCGGTCAAAAATGGCGCCGCGGCGCTTCTGGTCAGCCGTGAATTGGCACTCGATGTGCCTCAGCTGCTGGTGGCCGACCCTCATCAGGCTCTGGGACAACTGGCGACCATGGTACGCAGTTTGGTTTCACTCAAGTGCGTTGCCTTGACCGGCTCCAACGGCAAAACCAGCGTCAAGGAGATGTTGGCGACTATATTGTCGCAATATGCCAAGGTGCTCTACACCGCCGGTAACTTCAACAACGACATAGGCGTGCCGCTGACTGCCTTGCGGCTGGAGCCTGAACACGAATATGCGGTATTTGAGCTTGGCGCCAATCACAAGGGTGAAATTGATTACACCTCGGCCATAGTGCGCCCGGATGTTGCCCTGGTGAACAATGTCGCCAGCGCCCATCTCGAAGGGTTTGGCTCAGAGGCCGGTGTGGCGGCGGCCAAATCCGAGATTTTCAATCACTTGGCCGCGGACGGCTGTGCCATTATCAATGCCGATGACAGATACGCCGAGGTAATGCGTCAGGCTGCGTTAGGCTACCGTCAGTTAAGCTATGGCATTGACGCAGCAGCCGAACTGACAGCCAAAGATCTACAGGCCGATGCCTCGGGGCGTTATCGCTGCATTCTTTGCTGGCAGCAGCAGGAGTATCCGCTGGTGTTGCCGCTGGCCGGACGACATCAGGTGGCTAACGCCCTGGCAGCAACTTCGGTTTGCCTGGCGCTGGGCCTGGATATGGCAAGCATTATCTCCGGCTTGCAACAGATGCAGCCGGTCAAGGGACGCATGTTGCCCACAGAGCTTGGGCGGGTGCAGCTGATCGATGATAGCTACAACGCCAATCCGGCTTCGGTCAAGGCGGCGATCAACTGGCTTCACGAAATTCACGGAAATCGCATTCTGGTACTGGGCGATTTAGGGGAATTAGGCGACAATGCCCCCCTTTTGCATCGCGAGCTGGGTGAGTATGCCCGGGAGGCCGGGATAGATGCCCTGTTTTGCTGCGGTCAATTAACCCAGAACACCAGCCAGGGGTTTGGTACGGAACATCTGGATACCCAAGGGCGTTTGGTGGAAAATTTAATCGAATATATCAATCAGTTACCAGGGAGTGTCACTGTATTGGTCAAGGGGTCACGCAGTATGCGTATGGAACGTGTGGTCGAGGCCCTTAAATCAGCCTTCGGGCGTGGGGAGTTAGTGTAGATGCTGGTGTATCTGGCGGAGTATCTAACCCAGTTTTATACCGGGTTTAACGTGTTTTCCTATTTGACCTTCAGAGCCATTCTGGGGTTGTTGACCGCCCTCAGCTTCGCACTCTGGTGGGGGCCCAAGTTGATCGAGCGTTTGCAGTTGTTGCAGATAGGCCAGGTGGTGCGTAACGATGGCCCTGAGTCACATTTCAGTAAGCGTGGCACCCCAACCATGGGTGGATTACTGGTGCTGGCGGGGATCTTTATCAGTGTCCTGCTGTGGGGCGATCTCGGTAACCGCTATGTCTGGGTGATGTTATTCGTTCTGGGCAGCTTTGGCCTTATCGGCTTCCTTGATGATTATCGCAAGGTGGTGCGTAAGGATCCCAAGGGGCTGGTAGCCAGGTGGAAGTACATTTTACAATCGCTGGCGGCGATTGCGGTGGCCTTTTATCTCTACGCTACCGCGGCCTTGCCCGGTGAAACTCAATTGGTAGTGCCTTTCTTCAAGGATGTGATGCCGCAGCTGGGGCTGTTTTTTGTGGTGCTGGCCTATTTCACCATAGTGGGTTCGAGCAATGCGGTTAACCTGACCGACGGCCTCGATGGTTTGGCGATTATGCCTACCGTCATGGTCGCGGCGGCGTTTGCGCTTATTGCCTACCTCTCCGGCCACGCGCAATTTGCCGGCTATTTGCATATTCCACATCTGCCGGGAGCCGGTGAACTGGTGATCGTCTGTACCGCAATAGTGGGTGCCGGTCTTGGTTTCCTGTGGTTCAACACCTATCCGGCTCAAGTGTTTATGGGTGATGTAGGCTCGCTGTCACTGGGGGCTGCGCTCGGCACCATGGCCGTACTGGTACGCCAGGAGATTTTGCTGGTGATCATGGGTGGTGTGTTTGTAATGGAGACTTTGTCAGTCATCCTTCAGGTTGGATCCTATAAGCTGCGGGGCCAGCGGATTTTCCGTATGGCACCCATACACCACCATTATGAATTGAAAGGTTGGCCCGAGCCCAGAGTGATAGTGCGTTTCTGGATTATCTCTTTGTTCCTGGTTCTGCTGGGATTAGCCACCCTGAAGTTGAGGTAAGCAGTCATGATGAGTCGCTGTTCGCACATAGTGTTGGGATTGGGGGCCACAGGTTTGTCTGTGGTGCGCTATCTGGTGGCTCAGGGGCATGCCCCTATGGTGATGGACAGCCGCCGTAATCCTCCCGGTGCCGAGGCGCTGAAAAATGAATTTCCGGATCTGGAGTTTTGCTTCGGTGGTTTTGATTGCCGTGGCCTGGTGCAGGCTGAGCAGATCATCATCAGTCCCGGGATCCCCATGGATACCCCAGAAGTAAGAGCAGCTCTGGATATGGGCATAGAAGTGATTGGCGATGTGGAGCTGTTTGCTCGCGCCATCGCTGACAAGGGCCCATGTGTGCTGGCGATTACCGGCTCCAATGGTAAGTCAACTGTAACGACCCTGGTCGGTGAAATGCTCAAAGCCGGCGGCAAGCAGGTTGCCATCGGCGGCAACATAGGGGTACCGGCGCTGGAGCTTTTGGGCGAAAACGTCAGTCACTATGTGCTGGAGTTATCCAGTTTCCAGTTGGAAACGACCCATAGTCTTAAATGTTTGGCGTCCACTTGCCTGAACATTTCTGAAGACCATATGGATAGATACAGCGATCTGGAAGCCTATCGTCAGGCCAAACTGCGGCTCTATGAACTGAGTCGACTGGCGATTTTCAACCGGGATGATCCGCAGACTCAGCCCATGTCACCCATGAACAACAATAGCTTTGGCCTGGGCAACCCCGAGGGGGATGAGTGGGGGATCACCGACGGTAAGATTTTCCACGGCAGCAGTGAAATCATGAATCTGTTGGATGTGGCGCTGCTTGGTAGCCATAACCACGCCAACTTGCTGGCCGCCATGGCGTTGGCCGATGCGGCCGGAGTGGATAAGGAAGCCATGGCCAGAGTGGCCCGCGAGTTTAAAGGCCTGCCGCATAGATGTGAACTGGTGGCGGTCAAAAATGGTGCCACCTGGATCAACGATTCCAAGGCCACCAATGTGGGCGCTACCGTGGCTGCTCTCGAAGGACTCAGCGACTATCTCGGCGATGTGATCCTGATTGCCGGTGGTGATGGTAAAGGGGCTGATTTCCGGCCGCTTGCCAATGCGCTGGGCTCTGTGACTCACCTAATCACCCTGGGGCGAGACGGTGACAAGATAGCGGCCCTGAAAGAGGGCGCCATCAAGGTTGGCTCCATGGCGGAAGCCGTGAGTAAGGCCGCCGAGCTGGCGAGTTCCGGAGACATAGTCATGTTGTCGCCGGCCTGTGCCAGCCTGGATATGTACAGCAACTTTATGGCCAGGGGCGATGATTTCCGCCATCTGGTGGAGGCACTGGATGAGCAGTGATGAGCGACAACTCAACCTGTTTGGAACCAGCCTCAAGTGGCGCTGGTCCGACTGGTTCGGTGAAAAGCAATCGCAGGGCATGCAACTGTATGACCGGCGTTTGCTGCTTGCCGTTTTGTCGTTGATCGCCTTTGGCTTTGTGATGGTGATGTCGGCTTCCATGCCGGAAGCCCAGAGTCTGACAGGTAATCCATTTCACTTTGTGACCCGGCATCTGTTCTATTTGGCGGGTTGCGTGGTGATCGCCGCAGTGGTGTTGCAGGTAGAGATGCAGCGCTGGCAGCAACTGAGTCCGCTGATGCTGTTGCTGGTTGGAGTCATGTTGGTAGCCGTGCTGGCAGTAGGCACCACGGTAAACGGCGCGACACGCTGGCTGTCGCTGGGGCCGGTGAGAATTCAGGTGGCCGAGATAGCCAAGTTTGTTTTTGCGGTCTACATGGCCGGTTATCTGGTTAGGCGGCATCAGGAAGTGCGTGAAAACGCCAAGGGTTTTTACAAGCCGATTGCGGTTTTTGCCGTCTATGCCTTCTTGATCCTGATGCAACCGGATCTGGGGACTGTAGTGGTGCTGTTTGTTGGCACGGTCGGGCTGCTATTTTTGGCCGGCGCCCGTTTGCTGGACTTTTTTGCGCTGACCCTGACCGGGGTCATGGCCTTTGTGGCTTTGGTGTTGCTGGAGCCCTACCGGATGCGGCGGGTGACCTCCTTCCTCGACCCCTGGCAGGATCCGTTCGGTAGTGGTTACCAGTTGACTCAGTCGCTGATGGCTTATGGCCGTGGTGACTGGTTTGGTCAGGGGCTTGGTAACAGTATCCAGAAACTGGAATACCTGCCGGAGGCGCACACTGACTTTATCTTCGCCGTTATAGGGGAAGAACTTGGGTTTATCGGCATAGTTGCCGTGCTGGCGGTGCTACTTTTCGTTGCGCTGCGGGCGATTCGTCTCGGCAGCCAATGCTTGGCCATGGATCGGGCATTTGAAGGTTATCTGGCCTACGCCATAGGGATCTGGATCTGTTTCCAGACCGTGGTGAACGTGGGCGCCAGTATCGGCATTTTGCCGACCAAGGGGCTGACACTGCCCTTTATCAGCTATGGCGGCAGTAGCCTCTGGGTGATGACGGCTGCGGTCATGATGCTGATCCGGATAGATCATGAGCGGCGTCTCAGCCTGATCCAGGCGGTACAGGGGAGGCTGAAGTCATGAAAGGTAATAATGTGAATAACAAACGTATTTTGGTGATGGCCGGTGGTACCGGTGGTCACGTTTTTCCGGCGTTGGCAGTGGCCAGACGCTTGGCACAGCAGGGCTGGCAGGTGCGTTGGCTGGGTACCGCCGACCGGATGGAGGCGCGTTTGGTGCCTCAGCACGGCTTTGACATAGATTTTATTGATATTAAAGGTGTGCGTGGCAACGGCATAGTGCGCAAGCTGGCAGCGCCTTTCAAGGTGCTGCGCTCAATTATCCAGGCGCGCAGGGTTATCCGCGAATTTCGGCCAGATGTGGTGTTGGGCATGGGCGGCTTTGCCAGCGGCCCGGGCGGCGTTGCCGCTAAGCTAAGTGGTATTCCGTTGGTGTTGCATGAGCAAAATGCCATTCCCGGGATGACCAATAAGCTGCTTTCCCGTATCGCTACCAAGGTGCTGTGCGCCTTTGCCAACACCTTTGAGCCGGGTAAGGCCGAAGTGGTGGGCAACCCTATTCGCCAGGAACTTATTAGTCTGGGTGGGCAGCATAGAGCCCAACATCAGGATGCGCTGAAAATTTTGGTTGTCGGTGGCAGCTTGGGGGCCAAGGTCTTCAACGACCTTATGCCGGCCGTGGTTGCCGAGGTCAGCAAGTCACAGTCGGTGACGGTTTGGCATCAGGTGGGCAAGGGCAATCAGGCGCCGGTGGAAGCTGAATATCAGCAGCTGGGACAGGATGGCAGAGTCAAAGTGGCTGAGTTTATCGATGATATGGAAGCCGCCTATCGCTGGGCTGACGTGGTCATCTGTCGTGCCGGAGCTTTAACCGTTTCCGAGCTGGCGGCCGTTGGTCTACCCAGCCTGTTGGTGCCTTATCCCCATGCGGTGGATGATCACCAGACCCGCAACGCCCAGGTGTTGGTGGATGCGGGCGCGGCCTTCCTGTTGCCGCAACCGATTGTCGATGTGCCCAGGCTGGCGAACAAGCTGGCCCTGCTTGGCAGTGATAGAAATGAATTGGCCCTGATGGGGCAAAGAGCCAGAGCGGCCGCCGTGCTGGATGCGACCGATAAAGTCGCCCAGGTCTGTATCGAACTGGCAGAGAAAGGAAATAGATGAACAACAGAGCAGAGAAATACGCCCAGCTTCGCGCCATGATCCCGGAAATGCGCCGGGTGCGTCGCATTCACTTTGTTGGCATAGGTGGTGCCGGCATGGGGGGCATTGCCGAGGTTCTGGTCAACGAAGGTTATCAGGTCAGCGGTTCGGATATTGCCGAAAATGCCGTGACCGAACGTTTGGCGGCTCTGGGTGCTCGCATCATTATCGGCCATAGTGCCGAGGCTGTGGTTAACGTTGATGTGGTGGTGGTTTCCACCGCGATTAAAGCGGATAACCCGGAAGTCGCGGCCGCCAGAGCCAATCGCACTCCGATAGTGCGCCGTGCCGAGATGCTGGCCGAGCTAATGCGTTACCGTCATGGGGTGGCGATCGCCGGCACCCATGGCAAGACCACTACAACCAGCCTTATCGCCAGTGTTTATGGCCAGGCCGAGCGGGATCCGACCTTTGTAATAGGTGGCCTGCTTAACAGTGCCGGCACCAATGCTCGCTTGGGGCATAGCCGTTACCTTATCGCCGAGGCCGATGAGAGTGATGCCAGCTTCCTGCATCTGCAGCCTATGGTGAGTGTGGTAACCAATATTGAAGCCGACCATATGGATACTTATGGCGGCGATTTTGAGAAGTTGAAAACTACCTTTGTCGACTTCCTGCATAACCTGCCGTTCTACGGTGTGGCCGTGCTTTGTATTGATGATCCTGTGGTGAAAGAGATCATGCCGCGTATTGGTCGCCACATGGTGACTTATGGCTTCAGCGATGAGGCCGATGTGCAGGCACTCAACTTTAGCCAGGAAGGGCATCAATGCCGTTTCACCGTGCGTCGCAAGGGACGGGATGACTTGGAACTGCTGCTGAATCTGCCGGGACGGCACAATGTACTGAATGCTTTGGCGGCGATTGCCGTGGCCAGTGAAGATGATATAGATGATGCCGCCATAGTGCAGGCGCTGGCGGAGTTCCAGGGAATTGGCCGCCGCTTCCAGCACTTGGGGGCCTACGATACTCCCAAGGGCGAGGTGATGCTGGTTGATGATTACGGCCATCATCCCAGTGAAGTCGCTGCCACTATCAAGGCGGCTCGTGCCGGTTGGCCCAATAAGCGCCTGGTGATGGCTTATCAGCCACACAGATACAGTCGCACCCGGGATCTGTACGAGGACTTTGTCGAGGTCTTGTCTCAGGTCGATGGTCTGCTGCTGCTGGAGGTTTATCCCGCCGGTGAAGCACCTATCGCGGGAGCCGACAGCCGCGCGCTGTGCCGCAGCATCAGATTGCGTGGTCAGGTCGACCCTATCTATGTCGCTACGCCGGAGCAGTTGCAGGAGATACTACCGGATGTGCTTAAGGACGGCGATTTGCTGATGACTCAAGGCGCCGGCAACATAGGGGCCCTGGCGCGCCAATTGGCGAGCAGCAAACTGGGGTTTAGTGATGATAAGAAAGATACGATTTCTGAATAGATTTTCGCCGCTTAATGGCTTGAAAACAGTATCTTTTGACCAAGAAAACCAGCTCTATATAATGGCCGGTTTTCCGCCAAGCTAACGGGCAGGACCATGGCGCTGAAGGACAGGTTGCACAAGGGCCGTGAAAGGCTTGCCGGAGTCAATTGGTATCTCTGCAGCGGGATTGGCTTTCTGCTGTTGGTACTGGCGGCATTCGGCATGGCGGCTTGGAAACTGGGACTGGTGCTGAATGATGCCGAGGCCTTGCCCATAGAGGCAGTGGCGATAAAAGGCGAGCGCCAGTACACCACGGATGCGGAAATCCGTGGCGCCTTGCAGGACTTGATGCAGCGTAGCTTTTTCAGCGCTGATGTGGCCGAGGTGCAGCAGGCGCTGGAGGCTCTGCCTTGGGTATACCGGGCCTCGGTTCGACGTGAATGGCCGGCCAAGCTGAAGGTTTATCTGCAGGAGCAGGTCGCCGTGGCGCACTGGAATCAGGATGAATGGCTCAATGAACACGGCGAGGTGTTCCTGGCGCCACCGCAACCCGGGCTGGAAAATCTGCCTTGGTTGGCGGGACCTGAACCTATGGCACAGGAGGTATTGACCTCCTTTCGGCAGATGGATGAACTGCTGCGGATAAACAGCTTTAAGTTGGATAGATTGAGTCTCAGCCCGAGACATGCCTGGGAGGCGACTTTGGGCAACGGCATCATGCTGGAGTTGGGACGAGAAGACAAGATGGCGCGGATACAGCGTTTTATCAATGTGTATCCGGAGTTGGTTAAACAGGAAAAGAGTGTCGCCAGAGTGGATCTACGCTATGACACGGGTCTGGCTGTAGGCTGGGAAGACGCACAAGAAGAGAGCCGTTAATTAATGACCAAGAACCAAGATAGAAATCTGATCGTCGGATTGGACATAGGGACATCCAAGGTCGCTGTGATCATAGGTGAAGTCTTGCCCGATGGCGAAATCAGTGTCGTCGGTCTGGGTAATCATCCATCACGCGGCATGGATAAAGGCGGGGTTAACGACCTCGATTCTATCGTGCGCAGTGTGCAGCGGGCCTTGGATCAGGCCGAGCTGATGGCAGACTGTCAGGTGTCTTCGGTGTATTTGAGCATTTCCGGCAAGCATATCGCCTGTCAGAACGAAAATGGCATGGTCTCCATCAATGATGAAGAGGTGACTCAGGAAGACGTGGACAACGTCATTCACACGGCCCGTTCGGTGAAGATCCCCACCGAACGCCGCATTTTGCACGTATTGCCGCAGGAATATGCCATAGATGTTCAGGAAGGTATCCGCAGCCCTATCGGCATGTCCGGCATGCGGATGGAAGCCAAGGTGCATATAGTCACCTGCGCCAATGATATGGCCAAGAACATCACCAAGAGTGTTGAGCGCTGTGGCCTCAAGGTGGACGACTTGGTGTTTTCCGGTATCGCTTCGGCCGATGCGGTACTGACCAATGATGAAAAAGATCTGGGTGTTTGTCTGGTGGATGTCGGTGGCGGTACCACAGATATCGCCGTGTATACCAATGGCGCTCTGCGTCACTGCGCCGTGGTGCCGGTGGCCGGCAACCAGGTAACCAGCGATATCGCCAAAATTTTTCGTACGCCACTGTCGCATGCCGAGCAGATTAAAGTGCAGCATGCCAGTGCCCGCAGCTCCATGGTGAGCCGTGAGGACAGTATAGAAGTGCCGTCCGTGGGTGGCCGACCATCAAGAACCATGTCGCGTCATACTTTGGCCGAGGTGGTTGAACCCAGATATCAGGAACTGTTCGAGTTGGTATTCAAGGAACTCAAGGACAGTGGCCTGGAAGATCAAATTGCCGCCGGCATAGTGTTGACCGGTGGTACCGCCTCTATTGAAGGGGCTGTGGATGTTGCCGAAGCCACTTTCGGCATGCCGGTCAGGGTGGCATCACCGCTGCCGGTGAAAGGTTTGTATGAATATGTGGATCAGCCCATCTACTCCACAGGTGTTGGGCTGTTACATTACGGCGCGCGCAGGGTTATCGAACGTCAGTTTGAACGACCCGAGCGTCAAGGGGTGACCAGTCTCTGGAATCGGGTTCAGAGCTGGTTTAAAGGTGAGTTTTAACTTACGTAAACGCAGGTAATACGGAGAATTCAACCATGTTTGAGATCATGGATACTCATTCTGACGAGGCGGTGATAAAGGTCATCGGCGTCGGTGGCGGCGGTGGTAATGCCGTCGAACATATGGTGAAACACAACATCGAAGGTGTTGAGTTTGTTGCCACCAATACAGATGCCCAGGCATTGCGTAAGTCTGCCGCGGGCACCACTATTCAACTGGGACGTGATGTCACCAAGGGCCTGGGGGCTGGTGCCAACCCGGAAGTCGGTCGTGCTGCAGCCGAAGAAGATCGTGAAAATATCCGTGAGGCTATCAAGGGCTCGGATATGATTTTTATCGCTGCCGGTATGGGTGGCGGTACGGGGACAGGTGCCGCACCTGTGGTGGCGCAGATTGCCCGCGAAGAAGGGATCTTGACTGTGGCCGTGGTCACCAAACCTTTCCCATTCGAAGGTAAGAAGCGTATGGCGTTCGCCGATCAGGGGATCACTGAGCTGGCCAAACATGTTGACTCGCTGATCACTATCCCCAACGAGAAACTGCTTAAAGTATTGGGCCGTGGCACGTCATTGCTGGATGCCTTTGCTGCCGCCAACAACGTGCTCTTGGGTGCTGTGCAAGGTATCGCCGAACTGATCACCCGTCCCGGTCTGATTAACGTCGACTTCGCCGACGTGAAAACCGTTATGTCCGAAATGGGTAACGCCATGATGGGCACAGGTGTCGCTCGTGGTGAAGACCGCGCCGAAGAAGCGGCCGAAGCGGCTGTTGCCAGTCCGCTACTGGAAGATATCGACTTGGCAGGTGCCCGTGGCGTGCTGGTTAACATCACTGCCGGCATGGATATGAGTATCGAAGAATTTGAGACTGTGGGTAACCACGTCAAGGCTTATGCTTCAGACAATGCGACTGTGGTCGTCGGTGCTGTTATCGATCCGGAAATGAGCGATGAACTGCGGGTTACTGTGGTTGCTACTGGCATAGGATCGGAAAGAAAACCTGACATCCAGTTGGTATCCAAACCTGCTCCGCGTCAGGAACCTGTGCCAGAGCCCAAGGTCGAAGCCTACATGCCTCAGGAAGAAGCTGCTATGCCTGTTTCTCATAAGAGCAATGCAGTTCCGGCGTCCCAACCTGCGGCTAATCCGCATAAGAACGAGCTTGATTATTTGGATATTCCGGCGTTTTTGCGTAAGCAAGCCGACTGATACTGGCGGGTATCGCGGGTGTAAATTGGGTGAGCCCCTTTGTTTCCAGGAAGCGAAGGCAGGTAAATTTTTGTGAAATTGCCGATTTATGCTAGGATATCCGACCAGCTGCGCCCGAGGAGTGTCGATTTTATCGTCCTAGGCAGAGCTTTTTGTTGAGATGAATACGGGTAACTAAATGATTTTTCAAAGAACTGTTGAAAAAATAGTAAAGACCACAGGTGTCGGTTTGCATTCCGGCAATAAGGTGACTTTGACTATCAAGCCCGCACCAGTCAATACAGGGATCGTACTCGTGCGTACCGATATGCAGCCGGCAGTGGAGATTGCTGCCAAGGCGGAGCAGGTGCGTGAAACGACTATGTGTACGGCTCTGGTTAATGATGAAGGTGTTCGCATCTCAACGATAGAGCATCTGTTTGCTGCGCTCGCGGGCCTGGGTATCGACAATGCCGTTATTGAAGTGGATGCTCCCGAGATCCCTATCATGGACGGCAGTGCCAGCCCCTTTGTATTCCTGCTGCAAAGCGCGGGGATCAAAGATCAGTCAGCGGCCAAGAAATATCTGAAGATCAAGCACACAGTGCGTGTTGAAGACGGTGATAAGTGGGCTGAACTGCGACCTTTCAAAGGTTTCAGAGTCGATTTTGCTATTGACTTCAATCACCCTGAAATTGCCCGTAGTCAACAGCATATGGTGATGGATTTTTCCTCTTCCGCCTTTGTGAAAGATATCAGCCGCGCCAGAACCTTTGGTTTTATGCGTGATATCGAGTATCTGCGTGCCAACAATCTGGCATTGGGTGGCAGTATGGAAAACGCGGTTGTGCTTGATGAATATCGTGTCCTCAACCCCGATGGCCTGCGTTATGAGGATGAATTTGTTAAGCACAAGATTCTTGATGCGTTTGGTGACCTGTATGTGGCGGGTCACGCCATAGTCGGAGAGTTCTGTGCCTACAAGACGGGGCATGCCCTGAACAACCAGCTGGTGCGGGCATTGCTTGCACAGCAGGATGCCTGGGAGTTGGTCAGCTTCGAAAAAGAAGCGGATGTGCCTGTCAGCTTTATGATGCCATCCAATGTGGTGATGGCTTAATCGTAAAACTAGGACTGCCTTTTACGGCTGGCTAATGCAGCCAGCCGTTTTAGTTTCTGGCCCAGCTCACCGTCAGTGTGTTCGGCCAGTGCATTGATATGTGAAGCCGCGGTTTCACTCAGTTGTCTGTGAACCACTTGGGGTTTTGCCCCTGATGTTGCCAGTGCCGGGTTGACTTTAACCTCAATAGCGGTAAGCATTGGGAGCGTTTCTGCCTGAAGTTGGGCAAGAAGTTTGGTTTTTTGGAAGTTAATCCTGGCGGCCCATGCGGCGGAAGGGGTTTCAATAACCAGCACACTTTGGCGCAGATTGGCGACTTGCAGCTGTTCGCTGACAGGGCCTGACAGCAGCTGTTTGACATGCTGGTTCAGATACAACAAAAGCTCCGCTTTCTCGGCCAGATCGGGCAGACGTCCCGACTGATGCAGTAATTGGCTGAGGTGCTGAGGGAGCTTCTTCATTATGATAATAAGATGGCTGAATTAGGCTATGAGTGTAACAGTTTTTATTCAAGGTCGGAATGGCGTGACGCGCTGGCAACCTGGCAAACGCTGGTTGTTATTGCCTATATTGCTCCTCGCTGCGGGCACAGGGCTCTATCATTACAACGCCGAGCGATTTGAGTCGCAACAGGCCAACGTCGACAACGAGCGCCAAGCTCGTGAGCAGCAACAGAAACAAGTCAAAGAACTCAAGCAGGCAACCGAAACTCAGTTGGCAACCTTGGTGGCACATGTCGCCAGAATGCAGGCCAAACTGACCCGGCTTGAGGCTCTAGGGCAAACTCTTGCCCAGAATTACCAACTTGAAGAACAGTTCGATTTCGGCGCCGAGGTAGGTATTGGCGGCCTGAGCGAGCTGGGCACCAGCATAGAGCTGGAGCAGCTGATCTCCGATATGGATCGGCTGGCATCAGGAATTGATAGTAATAATGCTCAGTTGTCCCTGCTTGAAACAGTGGCTTCCAATCTCCATATAGATGAAGAGCGTTATATATCAGGGCGGCCAATCAACAAAGGTTGGTTATCCTCGCCCTACGGTTTACGTAATGATCCTTTCAATGGCCGCAGATCTGTGCATAAAGGCATAGACTTTGCGGGTACAGAAGGAGCCGATGTGATCGCCACCGGTGGTGGTGTGGTGACATGGGCCGGGAATATGTTTGGCTATGGTGAGTTGGTGGAGATAGATCACGGTAACGGATTGCGCACCCGCTATGGTCATAATAAAGCTTTGTCAGTAACTGTAGGTGACGTGGTCGCCAAGGGCGAGAAAATTGCCACCATGGGAAGCACTGGGCGTTCGACAGGACCTCATGTGCATTACGAAGTGTTGCGGGGTGGACAGCAGATAGATCCCAAGAAGTACGTCTACCGCAAAGCAGGTTAATTGGAACTGGCCGCCAGACTCGTAAGAGGCTTGGCCTACAACAGAATAAGTGATTCAGATGTTAGGTAAATTACTGACAAAAGTATTTGGTAGTCGTAACGACCGCACCCTTAAAGCCCTGGGCAAGATAGTCAACAAGATCAACGCGCTCGAAGGTGAATATGAGCAACTCAGCGATGAGCAGCTCAAGGCCAAAACCCAGGAGTTCCGTGACCGGCTTGAAAAAGGGGAAACCCTTAACGACATCATGGCTGAAGCCTTTGCCACTGTGCGTGAAGCTTCCAAGCGGGTGTTCGAGATGCGCCACTTCGACGTGCAGTTGATAGGTGGTATGGTGCTGGACAGCAACCGCATTGCCGAGATGCGCACCGGTGAAGGTAAGACTCTCACCGCCACGCTGCCGGCCTATCTCAATGCGCTGACCGGCAAGGGGGTTCACGTTATTACAGTGAACGACTATCTGGCTCGCCGTGACGCCGACACCAACCGCCCACTGTTTGAATTCCTGGGAATGACAGTCGGAGTTAACGTCGCCGGTCTTGGTCAGCTGGAAAAGAAAGCCGCCTACAACTCAGATATCACTTACGGTACCAATAACGAATTTGGTTTCGACTATCTGCGCGACAACATGGCATTTTCACCGCAGGAGCGGGTACAGCGGCCATTGCATTATGCTCTGATAGACGAAGTCGACTCCATTCTTATTGATGAAGCCCGTACGCCGCTGATCATCTCCGGTGCTGCCGAAGATAGCTCTGAGCTCTACATCAAGGTCAACACACTTATCCCCAACCTGATCCGCCAGGATAAAGAAGACTCGGACGATTATGTCGGTGAGGGTGACTTCAGTGTTGATGAAAAGGCCAAACAAGTTCATATGACTGAACGCGGTCAGGAAAAAATTGAACTTCTGCTGACCCAGGCTGGACTGTTGGCCGAAGGGGATTCACTCTACTCGGCCGCCAATATTTCACTGCTGCATCATGTTAACGCTGCGCTGCGTGCTCACACCCTGTTTGAACGTGATGTCGACTATGTTGTGCAGGACGGCGAAGTGATCATCGTCGATGAGCACACCGGCCGTACCATGCAAGGGCGTCGTTGGTCTGAAGGCTTGCACCAGGCGGTGGAAGCCAAAGAAGGCGTGAAGATCCAGAATGAAAACCAGACCCTGGCTTCTATCACCTTCCAAAACTACTTCCGTCAGTATGAAAAACTGGCCGGTATGACAGGTACTGCTGATACCGAAGCTTTTGAATTCCAGCATATCTATGGTCTGGATACCGTAGTGATCCCCACCAACCGGCCGATGATCCGTAACGATATGGCTGACTTGGTGTATCTCACCGCCAAAGAAAAATACAACGCCATTATCCAGGACATCAAAGGTTGTCGTGAACGCGGCCAGCCGGTATTGGTCGGTACGGTTTCCATCGAACAGTCTGAACTGCTGTCCAACCTGTTGGATCGGGAAAAGATCCCTCACAAGGTACTGAACGCCAAGTTCCACGAAAAAGAAGCAGAAATTGTTGCTCAGGCTGGACGTAGTGGTGCAGTAACCGTGGCCACCAACATGGCCGGTCGTGGTACGGATATCGTCTTGGGCGGTAGCTGGAAAGCGGAAATTGAGGAACTGGAAAACCCAACCGAGGAGCAGATTGCCAAGATCCGTGCTGACTGGCAAGAGCGTCACGATGCAGTGGTCGCTGCCGGTGGTTTGCACATTTTGGGCACCGAGCGTCACGAGTCTCGCCGTATCGACAACCAGCTGCGTGGTCGTTCCGGACGTCAGGGCGATGCGGGTTCATCACGTTTCTATCTGTCGATGGAAGACAGCCTGATGCGGATCTTCGCTTCAGATCGTGTTGCCAACATGATGAAGAAGTTGGGCATGGAAGAAGGCGAAGCCATCGAACATCCTTGGGTATCTCGTGCGATTGAGAATGCCCAGCGCAAAGTGGAAGCCCGTAACTTCGATATTCGTAAGCAGCTGCTGGAGTTTGATGATGTCGCCAACGACCAGCGTCAGGTGGTTTACGCTCAGCGTAACGAACTGATGGATGCCGAAAGCATTGAAGATACCATCAAGAATATTCAGGAAGACGTGATCACAGGCGTTATCGATCAATACATTCCACCACAGTCAGTTGAAGAGCTCTGGGACGTTGCCGGCCTCGAGCAGCGACTCAAGCAGGAATTTGTACTGGACTTGCCGCTGCAGGAGTGGCTGGACAAAGAAGAAGACCTGCATGAAGAGACGCTGCGTGAGCGGATTATCGAATCCTGGCTCAAGGCCTATGAGGCCAAAGAGCAGATGGTGGGCCCTGAGGTGCTGCGTCAGTTTGAAAAGGCTGTGATGCTGCAAACCCTGGATGGTTTGTGGAAAGAGCACCTGGCTGCCATGGACCACCTGCGTCAGGGGATTCACCTGCGTGGTTATGCGCAGAAGAACCCCAAACAGGAATATAAGCGTGAATCCTTTGAGCTGTTCCAGCAGATGTTGGAGTCACTCAAGCACGATGTGATCAGTATTTTGTCCAAGGTTCAGGTACAGGCCCAATCGGATGTCGATGAAATGGAAGCCCGTCGCCGTGAAGAAGAAGCGCGGATCCAACATCAATATCAGCACGCCACGTCTGAAGCTTTGAACGAAGCCGAACAAGATGCTGAAGTCGCGGCTCATACTCCAGTTGTGCGTGATGGTGAGAAAGTTGGACGTAACGATCCTTGTCCTTGCGGCTCAGGTAAAAAATACAAACAGTGTCATGGCAAACTGAGCTAACACACTGTAAGTCATTAAAGGCAATCTTCGGATTGCCTTTTTTGTTGCTTTTAAAACGTCGTTTTTTACTTCATAAATCCATAATTGTGGATAACTCTGGGGGTAAAAAGTGTTTAACGTGTGGCTAACCCTGGAGCCTCAAAAAAGATCGCAAAATGCTGAAAAAAGCCCTTGCGCAAAAGTTTTGGCCCCCTATAATGCGCACCCACTGACACGGCGAACGAGAACAAATATCTGTTCAAATTCAAAGTTGGTAACGCGGCAACAAGCCTTGGTTTCAACGGTGTGAAGATAAAATCATCACTCGCTCGAAACCAGATAAAAAAGGGCTTGACGCTGAAAAAGGGTTCTGTAGAATACGCAGCCCTGACCCGATGAGAATCATCGCGGTACTGCTCTTTAACAATCTATCAAGCAATCTGTGTGGACACTCACAGGCATTGAGAAATCGACAAAACGATTTAACTCGATGAAGAGTGTTCATACGAACAGAATTCATTGAGTCGATTCTTCGGAATCAACCAAAACTTTAATTGAAGAGTTTGATCATGGCTCAGATTGAACGCTGGCGGCAGGCCTAACACATGCAAGTCGAGCGGTAACATTTCAAAAGCTTGCTTTTGAAGATGACGAGCGGCGGACGGGTGAGTAATGCCTGGGAATTTGCCCATTTGTGGGGGATAACAGTTGGAAACGACTGCTAATACCGCATACGCCCTACGGGGGAAAGCAGGGGA
>NZ_LVDR01000021.1:0-71613 GCF_007636515.1 Shewanella sp. MSW | reverse complement strand
CGCTCGTCATCTTCAAAAGCAAGCTTTTGAAATGTTACCGCTCGACTTGCATGTGTTAGGCCTGCCGCCAGCGTTCAATCTGAGCCATGATCAAACTCTTCAATTAAAGTTTTGGTTGATTCCGAAGAATCGACTCAATGAATTCTGTTCGTATGAACACTCTTCATCGAGTTAAATCGTTTTGTCGATTTCTCAATGCCTGTGAGTGTCCACACAGATTTGCTTGTTTATCTTGTTAAAGAGCAATCCCTTAGACGCTGTGGTCATCGGGTCAGGGCTGCGTATTCTACGCTTTCCTGCTGCGGCGTCAAGAGGTATTTACCATCTTTTTTCGCCTGTCGTTGAAAGGACTCAAAAGCCTCTTTTCTTCGACCCTGTCACGTCTTTCGCGTTGCCGCTGTGCCGTGTCAGTGGGAGCGCATTATAGGGAGCCTGAACTTTTGTGCAAGGGCTAAATCTTAGAAAAACAGGATTAATTTATCGTTCGCTCACAAAAGCAACCAAATGACCAAAAAAGCGATACTTTTTGATGAAAAAAGGGGCTCACGCCCCTTTTTATCTATCTAGCGTCGTTTACTAAAGCTTAAGGCCCGAAGAAACGGGACTCCTGTTTGGCTTCAACCGTCTCACCATTGACTTCGGTTGTGACAATAAAGTCTATCTTGGTAATGGGACGTTTCAGCTCCACAGGGTCGACCGCCACACTGATTGGCAGCGTCAATACTTCACCGGCCGCAATCTGCACTGTTTGTGGACCGTACCACTTATAGTTATTTAACCCATCAATGTGCATCTGGTACTCGTGGGCCGTTTCTGTTTTGTTCAATATCTTCAAAGTGAAGGTATTCTCTGTCATCCCCTGAGTATTCTCGGTATAGAGCTGATTCCGGTCACGAATGATATCGATGCGCACAGGGGCGATATTGGCACTGGCGTAAATGAACACCAAAATCATCGCAGTAAGCACAACACCATAGCCCACCAGCTTGGGACGCAGCACTTTTTCCTTGATCCCTTCCAGTTTGTTTTCCGTGGTGTAACTGATAAGGCCTTTGGCATATCCCATACGTTCCATGGTGGAGTCGCAGGCATCGATACAGGCGCCGCAGTTGATACATTCGTACTGCAGGCCATTACGGATATCAATCCCTGTCGGACAAACCTGAACACAGAGATCGCAATCGATACAGTCGCCCAGCCCCAGAGCTTTGGGATCTGCCTTACGGGAACGGGGGCCGCGAGTTTCACCACGCTTGGTGTCATAGCCAACAATATAAGTGTTCTTATCGAACATGGCCGCCTGGAAACGCGCATAGGGACACATGTGAATACACATGATTTCCCGCATCCAGCCGGCATTACCATAGGTTGCCAAAGTGAAGAGAATAACCCAAAAGTACACGGCGCCGCTGGCCTGTAAGGTAAACACCTCGAGGTATACTTCTCTGGAGGGCACAAAGTAAGACACAAATGTCATGGCCGTCAGCAGGGAGATCAACAACCAGGCAGTATGCTTGGCCGTTTTGCGCCAGAGCTTGTCAAAACTCCAGGGCATCTGATCCAACTTCATCCTTTTGTTGCGTGCCCCTTCGAGCTTTTCTTCAAACCAGATAAAGATGAAGGTCCACACTGTCTGCGGGCAGGTGTAACCGCACCAGACCCTTCCCAGGTAGGTAGTGACAAAAAACAGTGCGAAGGCAGCAATCATAAACAAGGCTGCCAGCAACGTCAGATCCTGAGGCCAGATAGTCAGGCCGAATACATGAAACTTCTGCTCTGCCAGGTTAAACCAGACTGCCTGCCTATCTCCCCAGGGAAGCCAGGGCAAAATCAGGAAAAACAGCATAGCTATCCATCCCATCCGCCGCCTTAACGAACTCCATAGACCATCAACCGCACGAACGTAAATTCGGTTGCGAGGATTAAAGCGGTCTGCTTTACTCGCATCAGGCTGGTGAATCTTGATTCGATTGGCTTTCGAATAATCCTTATTGCTCGACTCTTCACTCATCTTTACAGCCTTTTACTGCTTATTGTATAAAAACTGGCGTATTATACCTTGTAACACAAGGGTTATTAACCTTAGTTGGACTAAATGATGAAAGGCTGGATTATTTTGGCAATATTGGCCGGAGTGCTTTATTACTTGGTCACTCAGACAGATAAGCTCGATGAGCCTATTGCCCAAACCGAAGCATTAGTAAAGAAAATTGAACGCAAGCTGGATGCCATGACGGGCACACAGATCATTCGCCTCGATCAGAAAAAGGCCCGCCTCAAGGCCGATATTGCCGAGCGTTTGTCAGCTTCAGAGTTGCAGGAGTTGGACGGCATACTGACCTCGCCAGAGACTTTAATGGACTTCAAGGACGAGTATTGTCGTGGCAATGTCATATCTCATCCGGTTTTCAGCAAAGATAACCTGTTGTTCATCTGCGATAACCTCTGAATAAAGCACCGGGTTTTGTCGACTGTTGCAAAACCCGCACCTGAAATCATTGACCTCCCACGCCAATCCACCTAGCCTTTGAGCCATTATCAATATAGGGGCTGTTTGTTATGACATCTTTTGTTTCCGATACTTTTGAACCTGAATTGTGGGAAGAGGTTGCCGGGTTCGCTTTTGAAGACATCACTTACCACAGAGCCAAATCTCAAGGTACGGTGCGAATTGCCATTAACCGTCCCGACTGCCTGAACGCTTTTCGTCCCAAGACAGTTGATGAACTTTACATAGCTCTGGACCACGCCCGGCAATGGTCTGATGTAGGTTGTGTGCTGTTAACAGGTAATGGCCCATCAGCCAAAGGGCAATATTCCTTCTCCTCCGGTGGCGATCAGCGTATTCGCGGCAAAGACGGCTACAAATATGAAGGTGAGGAAGCCGGCAAGGCCGATTTGGCTCGCATGGGCCGCCTGCACATTCTCGAAGTACAGCGCTTGATCCGCTTTATGCCCAAGGTCGTCATAGCCGTAGTTCCCGGTTGGGCGGTTGGTGGCGGTCACAGCCTGCATGTAGTGTGCGATCTGACACTGGCATCGAAAGAACACGCCGTTTTCAAACAGACAGACCCGGATGTAGCCAGCTTTGATTCTGGCTATGGCAGCGCTTATCTGGCGAAGATGGTAGGTCAAAAGCGGGCAAGAGAAATATTTTTCTGTGGCTTTAACTACAGTGCCGATGAAGCCTTTGCCATGGGCATGGTTAACCGTTCGGTTCCTCATGCAGAACTTGAAACCGAAGCTCTGCGCTGGGCCAAGGAGATCAACTCCAAGTCCCCAACCGCAATGCGCATGCTCAAATATGGCTTTAACCTGCCTGATGATGGTTTGGTTGGCCAGCAACTGTTTGCCGGTGAAGCGACCCGTTTAGCCTATGGCACAGCCGAGGCCCAGGAAGGCCGAGACGCGTTTCTTGAAAAACGCGATCAGGACTTTTCCAGCTTCCCTTGGCATTACTGATAGCCTTAGACTACTAAAGGCCGCATAAGCGGCCTTTTTAATAGATAAAAACGGTCAAATTAATCTGTTAAACCCCCTTTTAATTATTAATGAGAATTATTATCATTAAATTATCGAGAGAGGAGAACCACCATGATTAAGACAATGACCTTTGCCATACTGCACTTCAGCGTAGCCTTTACCATCACTTACCTGCTTACCGGCAGTGCGCTTATAGGTGGTGCCGTGGCCCTGATAGAACCCAGCATCAACACTGTTGTTTTCTACTTCCACGAAAAGGTCTGGAAGAGATACGAAGCAAAAAAGCAGCAGCGGCTAACGCAATTAATCGCCTGAGCATACACTCAGGCGATTAGTGGCAACACTTTCAGGCTTGCGCTTGATTCCGGCCAATTACTCTACAGTAACCGACTTGGCCAAGTTTCTTGGCTGATCCACATCAGTCCCTTTGATCAGGGCAACATGGTATGACAGCAACTGCAGCGGAATAGTGTAAATAAGCGGTGCCATAAACTCATCACAATGTGGCACAGGAATTACCTTCATGGTGTCATCGGATGCAAATTCAGCATCAACATCAGCAAACACATACATCAAACCACCACGGGCACGCACTTCTTCCACATTGGACTTAAGCTTTTCAAGCAGTTCATTATTGGGTGCAACCACTATCACAGGCATGTCGGCATCGATCAGCGCCAATGGTCCATGTTTCAGCTCTCCGGATGCATAAGCTTCGGCATGAATATAGGAAATCTCCTTCAGCTTCAGCGCGCCTTCCATCGCAATGGGATACTGATCGCCACGTCCCAGGAACAAGGCATGACTCTTATCGGCAAAGTCTTCAGCCAACTCAGCTATGGCGTCATCCAACCCCAGAGCCTGCTCCACTTTAGCCGGCATAGACTGTAGACTCTGGGCGATTGCCGCCTGCATTTCCACACTCATGTTGTTATAACGTCCCAGTGCCGCCGTCAGCATCAACAAACCGGCCAACTGCACGGTAAAGGCCTTGGTGGAAGCCACACCTATCTCGGCACCGGCTTTCATCATATATGCCATATCGGACTCGCGAACCAGCGAGGATCCAGGGGCGTTACATATGGTCAGGGTTGCCTTGTACCCCATCTCTTTGGCCAAACGCATTGCCGCCAGGGTATCGGCCGTTTCACCGGATTGAGAAATGGTGACCAACAGGCTGTTGGGGAACAGATGCGACTTGCGGTAGCGGAATTCAGAAGCAATTTCCACATTACAGGAAACGCCGGCCCAATCTTCCAGCCAATAACGTGCCGCCATACCGGCATGGTAACTGGTACCACAGGCAATGATCTGTACATGTTTGATCTCTTTGAGAAGCTCGGCAGCATTATCACCAAAGGCACTATCCAGCACATGCTGCTGGGCAATTCGGCCTTCGAGAGTACGGGCCAGCGCCATGGGCTGCTCATAGATCTCTTTAAGCATATAGTGACGATACTCACCCTTGTCACCGGCATCATGGGTGATTTCAGACTCTTTCTTTTCACGTACAACCGGGTTTCCGTCAAGATCATAGATATGAACCTCACGGCGAGTCACTTCGGCAACATCGCCCTCTTCCAGAAAGGCAAAAGTACGGGTCACCGGCAGCAGTGCCAGTTGATCCGAGGCGACGAAGTTTTCTCCCAGCCCAAAGCCTATCACCAATGGGCTGCCACTGCGGGCAACCACCAGCCGTTCAGGGTCGCGGCGGTCGATGACCACTGTGCCATAGGCACCTTCCAGTTGTTTGACAGTGGCTTGTACTGCTGCCAGCAAACCGGGGGCAGACTTGAGCTCATGGTCGACCAGGTGGCAAATAACTTCTGTATCTGTATCTGAGTTGAACTGATAGCCTAAGCCCTTGAGCATCTCCCGCAACTTAGCGTGATTTTCAATAATCCCGTTGTGCACCACGGCTATGTCACTGCCGGATTGATGTGGATGCGCGTTGCGCTCACTGGCCTCACCATGGGTCGCCCAGCGGGTATGGGCGATGCCGGTACCACCGGCCAAAGGAGCAGTTTGCAAGGCATCGGCCAACTCCTGCACCTTGCCAACTCTGCGGGTACGGGTCAGTTCACCTTGGTGAATGACAGCCACACCGGCCGAATCATAGCCACGATATTCCAGGCGTTTCAGTCCCTCGATCAAGATTTCAGCAACATCCCTTTGCGCTACTGCGCCAACAATTCCACACATATCAATATCCGCTTAGTTTAAAGTTTACGCTGTAAAAGGGGCCAAGATCAGCTTTACCCCTTGATTTGAAATACTTTCAGCGGCTGCATCTGGCAGCCTATTATCTGTCACCAGGGTAGTGACCAACTCCCAGGGCAACTCAAGATTAGGAATTCTGCGGCCCACCTTTTCCGATTCGAGCAGCACCACTACATCCCGGGAAACTTCCGCCATCACCCGGCTCAGCCCAATCAACTCATTGAAAGTGGTGGTGCCTCGCTGCAAGTCAATGCCATCGGCGCCGATAAAAAGCTGGTCAAAGTTGTAGGAACGCAGTACTTGCTCAGCCACCTGTCCTTGAAAAGATTCGGAGTGGGGGTCCCAGGTGCCCCCCGTCATCAAGAGTGTGGGCTCGTTTTCCAATTCATGTATCGCATTGGCCAACTGCAGGGAATTGGTCATGACCACCAGCCCGCGCTTATCGTTAAGCTCAGGAATAAGTCCCAAAGTGGTGCTGCCACAATCTATGATGATGCGATTATGATCTTTGATAAGCCCGGCAGCGGCCTGAGCTATGGCCAACTTATTGCGGGAAGGCGGTTCAGACAAGGTCTGGGTTATCTCTTGAGGAACAACGACGGCACCACCATAACGACGCAGCAGCAAACCGGTTTTCTCCAGGGCTGCCAAGTCTTTACGTATGGTCACTTCCGAAGTTTCAAACTTCAGCGCCAAGGCATCGACACTGACTTCACCCTGCTGCTGCAGCAGGGTAACTATGGCGTGACGCCTTTGTTGGGTGTTGCGTTTGGTCATTCCAGATTAAATAAGTTTCGATTCGAAAGGCGAATTATATAACTTCGAAACCTAAACGCAATTGCTAAGTGAAAAAAGCTCGTTAGTAGTTCAGCCGATATACAGGCATGCCTTAAAGCCAGCCCGAGCCTGGGCGCGCCCCAAGAAGCCGAAAGCATTAGATTTCATCCATAAAAAATGCCAGCCACTGGAGTGGCCGGCATTGCTGTTGGCATGTTATCTATTGGCGATTAAAACTTGGCTTCCAGCGCCAGGCTCACATGACGACCTTCACCAACAGTCACATCTGTATTGGTACCGCCGGCAAGATATTCTTTATCAAACAGATTCTTCATGTTAACCCTTACGCTGACATCTGTTCCCATCACATCCATAGTGTAGGCAGCACCCAGGTCAAAACGTACATAACCATCTTTGGTGATCATGTTCTCTTTATCGGCAAAGCGTTCACCGACATAGACAGCACCAAAATTCAGAGCCAACGCTTCTGTCATCTCATAACGGGTCCAGATATTGGCCGACCATTCAGGCGCATCTATCGGCGTTTTACCATTGAGACTATCTTCTGCAGGGCGATCATACTCTGCATCCAAATACATCATGGAACCTGTCATAAACCACTTATCACTGAGTCGTCCCTGAGCGCCCATCTCAAACCCTTTATGACGCTGTTCACCACTCTGAGTTGTTATTGATTCACCAGCCCCTAAGTCTTGAGTCACGGTAACATTGGAGACGGTTATATCAAACACGGCGCCTGTCAGTAATAACCCACCATCGAACAGTTCCCACTTGGTGCCTATTTCATACTGTTCCCCATATTCAGGATCCAGATTCATCTTGTCATTAACATCATTAGGATCATTAACGCTCCCTTGGGGACTGAAGCTCTTTGAGTAATTGACATAGATACTGCCGTTATCCATCGGCGAATAGATCACCCCAAATTTAGGTGAAACGGCATAACTGTTGTTCCCGGCACCATCTTTCTTTTGTTCGTCATAACGAACACCGGCCAACAGTTTCCACTGTTCATTGATAGTAACCAGGTCCTGAATATAGAAACCATAGTGCTTATAGTCGCTTTCACTGAGTGAAGTATCGTTATGATAGTCCAAACCTGGATTTGCGATGGGCTGGCCAGGCATAACAGAAACACTTTCGCCTTTTTCGCGCAACTGCCCATAGTAGTAGTCCAACATATTGGCACCGATCAGGAACTGATGTTCCAAAACACCGGTACTGAAGTTACCGGTAATATCAATGAATCCTGTTTTATGTTGCCAATCATCATAACGATCGAATGGACTCACAGTGTAGCCATCAGTAAATGGATCCTCAGAACCTTTGATCAAACTTGGAAGAGAGTCCAACCTTTGGCGGTTGAACTGCTGATCATTATAGCCGGCCTTCACTTTCCAGTTGTCGCTGATAAAGTAAGTGAGTTCGGCCCCTAAGTTTTCGATGGTATTGTCAGTAAACGCCCATGGCATATCCCAGATAATATCCCGACCACCAATGAGCTCACCCTTGCTGTTCAACCAACCGCCACGGTCTATTCCGGTTTTATCTTGGGTACGGTCATATTTCAGTGACAGCAAAAGATCATCGGTAATATCAAACTCCAGATTCAGGTAGCCCAACCAACGATCTCTTTCCTGATTTTCACCATTCTGATATTCACGCCAATACTGGGTATCCTGCTTAACCAGCACAGTGCGATAACGGATAGTCTGAGCTTCGTTTAGACTACCACCGGCATCCAGTTGAAAGCGGGTAGAGCCGTTATCATCGGTATCAAATCCCAGGTTAAACAGTGTGTCGTAGGTCGGCTTCTTGGTCACCATATTGATCAAGCCACCAGGGCCTGACTGGCCGTAGAGCATACTGGAGGGGCCCTTAAGCACTTCTACCTGCTGCAGAGTTTCAATAGGTTGCACATAGTGCGACCACTGCTGCTGACCATTGATCAGGTACCCAGAACCAGAGTCCAACTCAAAGCCACGAATATTAAATACCTGGCGATTCCATTTTTCACTGCCACTGGTCACGCTTGAGTCATTCACCAATACTTCAGCCAGGTTGGTTGCCAGCTGTTCATCAGTAACAAAGTCGGGGATAACGGTAACGGATTGAGGTGTATCCATCAGATTAATATCACCACGCATCGCGCCAGAGGCGACGCCAGTCTTATAATCATTGAAGCTACGACCGGTAACACTGATACGCTCAATGTCTTCTGGCACTTGCTCTGCCGCCAGTGGCATTGAAGATATAGCGGCCACCACAGCCATACCTACACAGGAAAACTTAAACCTCATAATCACCTCATTCTCTATGCCGGACCGGCAATCAGTTCTATTTTTGCCAGCAAATATAAATGAGAAGGATTAGTATTTAAGTTTCTTTACAGATATTTACAATTAAATATGATTGACTTCAAACCCATTGACGGGTTTGTGAGATTGAAAGCACCCGAGTGGGTGCTTTCAATTAGAGGAATTATTTCTTTTGCTTTTGTGGACGCTTCCAACCCTTGATATGTTTCTGTTTAACTCGGGTGATAACCAACTCATCGGCGCCGACATCACGGGTTACAGTGGAACCGGCTCCCAGAGTCGCTCCTTTACCTATGGTGACAGGAGCAACCAACTGGGTGTCACTACCGACAAACACCTCATCTTCAATAACGGTCAGATGTTTATTGGCGCCATCATAGTTACAGGTAATGGTACCTGCACCTATATTTACCCCTTGGCCAATGCGTGCATCTCCGAGGTAAGCCAGATGTCCAGCCTTGGAGCCAACACCGAGTATGGCTTTCTTCATTTCAACAAAATTGCCTATATGGGCATCCTGCTTAAGTTCAGCGCCCTGACGCAGACGAGCAAACGGGCCGGCACTGGCGCCATCACCCAACTTGGCGCCCTCGACTATGCTGTAAGGCTTAATCTCGGCGTTATCGGCTATCTCACAATCAATAAGGATAGCGCCGGCACCCACAGTCACATTATTACCCAGCACCACTTTACCTTCGAAGATCACATTGACGTCGATCATCACATCCATGCCGACTGTCACTTCACCGCGAACATCAATGCGTGCCGGATCCCTTAGGTTAGCCCCATCCAGCATCAAGGCTTCTGCACAGCGCTGCTGATAAGCACGTTCCAACGCCGCTAACTGCACTCTGTTGTTGGCGCCTTCGGTCTCAATGGAATTAACAGGATGAGCCGTGTCTATGGCCACCCCATCGGCGTGCGCCATGGCGATCACATCGGTAAGATAGTACTCGCCCTGAGCATTGTTGTTTTCCAAGCGCCCAAGCCAGTTTTTTAATTGTTTGCCCGGCAATGCCATGATGCCGCTGTTGATCTCATTAATCTTGAGTTGCTCGGGAGAGGCATCTTTCTGTTCGACTATGCCAACTACCTTGCCATGCTCGCGCACCATACGGCCATAGCCGCTTGGGTCATCCAGATGCACTGTCAGTACGGCTACGCCATCGTTTTGCCTGGCAGCAAGCAAGGCTTCCAGTGTTTCCTTACGGGTGAGGGGAACGTCGCCATAGAGCACCAATACAGTGTCATTGTCATCTATATGGGGAATCGCCTGGGCTACCGCGTGCCCTGTTCCCAGCTGTTCAGCCTGCAGCACAAAGTTAAGCGGTTGCTCGCCCAGTTCCGTCATCAGCTTATCGCCGCCATAACCATAAACCAGATTGATTTTGTCGGCATTTAGTGAATGAGCCGTATCAATCACATGCTGCACCATGGGTTTATGGGCGACCTTATGCAGAACTTTGGGTAGATCAGAACGCATCCGGGTCCCTTTCCCGGCGGCGAGAATAACAACATTCAATGACATGAGAGATTCCTTTTCTTTGGGCTGGCGCAAGTGTACCGGAATCGCGGTAAAAATGCAGCGCTCAGGCAGCTTGGAAGCTTGCAAACCTGCTTGGACAATAGGAATAACAGACACAAAAAAGGCGCCCTGAGGCGCCTTTTTTCAGCAGTGCTGTTATCTGGCAATGTTCTTCTTGATGGTCTCAACGACCCGCAACTGAGCCACGGCTTTAGCCAGTTCAATTGCTGCCGCAGCATAATCGAAGTCAGCACCGGCATCGGCCATATGGGCTTCTGCACGACGCTTGGCTTCTACTGCAGCCTGCTCGTCAATCTCATCGGCACGCATTACAACATCAGCCAATACGGACACGGAGTTGGGTTGAACTTCCAGTAAACCACCTGAAAGGTAAAACACCTCTTCCTGACCATTTTGTTTGACGATGCGCGCCATGCCAGGTTTGATATTGGTCAGCAGCGGAGTGTGGCCGGGCATAATACCCAGTTCACCCTCAGAACCAGTTACCTGTAAATGGGCAACAAGGCCTGAGAAGATTTTGCTCTCTGCACTGACGATATCAAGCTGTACTGTCATGGCTGCCATCCCGTTCTCCTTACCAAACTATGCAATATTGCCTAGTTATTTCTTGTTGGCTTTCTCAACGGCTTCGTCGATAGAACCAACCATGTAGAACGCTTGCTCTGGCAGGTGGTCGAACTCACCGTCCAGAATTCCCTTGAAGCCACGGATGGTGTCTTTCAGGGGCACGTACTTACCTGGAGAACCGGTAAAGACTTCAGCTACGTGGAATGGCTGAGACAGGAAACGCTCGATCTTACGGGCGCGGGATACTGTCATCTTGTCGTCATCTGACAACTCGTCCATACCCAGAATAGCGATGATGTCTTTCAGCTCTTTGTAACGCTGCAGAACTGTCTGTACACCGTTTGCCACGTCATAGTGCTCTTGGCCAACAACCTGTGGATCCAGCTGACGAGAGGTGGAATCCAGTGGGTCAACCGCTGGGTAGATACCCAGAGAAGCGATTTGACGAGACAGTACCACGGTCGCATCCAAGTGAGCGAAGGTGGTTGCAGGGCTTGGGTCAGTCAAGTCATCCGCAGGTACGTATACCGCTTGTACCGAAGTGATAGAACCCACTTTGGTAGAAGTAATACGTTCTTGCAGAACACCCATCTCTTCAGCCAGTGTTGGCTGATAACCCACAGCAGAAGGCATACGACCCAACAGTGCCGATACTTCGGTACCAGCCAGGGTGTAACGGTAGATGTTGTCAACGAACAACAGTACGTCACGACCTTCGTCACGGAACTTCTCGGCCATAGTCAGACCGGTCAGAGCAACACGCAGACGGTTACCTGGTGGCTCGTTCATCTGACCGTACACCATGGCTACCTTGTCCAGTACGCCTGAGTCTTTCATCTCGTAGTAGAAGTCGTTACCTTCACGGGTACGCTCACCTACACCGGCGAATACGGACAGACCTGAGTGGGCTTTAGCGATGTTGTTGATCAGTTCCATCATGTTAACTGTCTTACCAACACCCGCACCACCGAACAGACCTACTTTACCACCCTTGGCGAACGGACATACCAGGTCAATAACCTTGATGCCGGTTTCCAACAATTCAGTGGTGTTAGATTGCTCTTCATAAGAAGGAGCATCACGGTGGATGATATAACGCTCATCTTCACCGATAGCGCCCGCTTCATCCACAGGTTCACCCAGAACGTTCATGATACGGCCAAGGGTCGCAGCCCCAACCGGAACGGAAATTGGTGAACCAGAGTTTTCTACCTCGATACCACGACGCAGACCATCGGAAGAACCCATGGCGATGGTACGAACTACACCACCACCCAGCTGTTGCTGAACTTCCAGCACCAAGCCTTTACAGGCGCCTTCGCCTGTGATCTTCAGAGCGTCATATACCTGAGGTACGGTATCTTGTGGAAACTCAACGTCCACAACCGCGCCAATCACTTGGACAACAGTACCTGTGCTCATGATTAATCCTCTAAAACTTGTATTCGTTACCCAGCCTAAACCGCGGCTGCACCTGACACAATTTCCGACAGTTCTTGCGTAATCGCCGCCTGACGGGCCTTGTTGTATACCAGTTGCAGATCATCGATCAGCGTGCCGGCGTTGTCTGTTGCTGCCTTCATGGCCACCATACGGGCAGCCTGCTCGGAAGCAATGTTTTCAACGACACCCTGATACACCTGAGACTCCACATAACGAACCAAAAGCTTGTCCAACAAGACCTTTGGATCTGGCTCATAGATGTAGTCCCAGCGATGCGCTACGTCATCTTCGTCTGATTTAGGCAAAGGTAGCAGCTGCTCGATCACAGGAGTCTGCGTCATGGTATTAACAAACTTGTTGAATACCACATACAGACGATCCAGCTTGCCTTCGTTGTAAGCCTGGAGCATTACCCGCACAGTACCAATCAGGTCAGCGAGCTTGGGAGCATCACCTAAACCTGAAGCATGGGCCTGCACCTTGCCACCAAAGCTTTTGAAAAACTGAACACTGCGAGCACCGATAGGGCAGAATTCAACTTCCGCACCTTGCTCTTTCCAGCTTTTCACGTCTGCGACAACCTTCTTGAAAAGGTTGACGTTCAGACCACCACAAAGGCCACGGTCGGTTGCCACTACTATGTAACCAACCCGCTTGGGTTCTCTCACCTCCAGGTAGGGGTGTTTGTACTCCAGAGAACCCTGAGCGACGTGACCGATCACCTTACGCATGCTCTCCGCATATGGACGGCTTGCAGCCATGCGATCCTGCGCCTTGCGCATTTTGCTGGCTGCCACCATTTCCATGGCGGACGTGATCTTCTGAGTGTTTTTCACACTCGCGATCTTGGTTTTAATCTCTTTAGCGCCGGCCATCTCTACTCTCCAATCTGGACCTGAGGTGCCTTATGACACCTCGCATGTATTTACCAGGTTTGGGTTGCCACGAACTTGTCGAGACCAGCCTTCAGCTCAGCTTCGATTTCGGCATTGTAATCACCGCTATCGTTGATCAGCTTCATCAGCTCAGCATGCTCGCCGTTCATGAAAGAGAGCAGAGCGGCTTCGAAGTCACCGATCTTCTTCAGCTCAATACCTTTCAGGTAGCCTTTTTCAGCTGCAAAAATAGATACAGCTTGGTCAGCTACGCTCATAGGAGCGTATTGCTTTTGCTTCATCAGTTCGGTTACACGCTCACCGTGCTCCAGCTGGGCACGAGTTGCATCGTCAAGGTCAGACGCAAACTGTGAGAACGCAGCAAGCTCTCGATACTGTGCCAGAGCAGTACGGATACCGCCGGACAGTTTCTTGATGATCTTGGTCTGAGCCGCACCACCTACACGAGAAACAGAGATACCTGGGTTAACCGCTGGACGCAGGCCAGAGTTGAACAGGTCGGTTTCAAGGAAGATCTGACCATCGGTAATAGAAATTACGTTGGTCGGTACGAACGCAGATACGTCACCTGCCTGGGTTTCAATAATTGGCAGAGCGGTCAAAGAACCAGTCTTGCCTTTTACTTCGCCATTGGTGAACTTTTCAACGTACTCTTCGTTCACGCGGGAAGCACGTTCCAGCAGACGAGAGTGTAGATAGAATACGTCACCTGGGTAAGCTTCACGGCCTGGTGGACGCTTCAGCAACAGTGAGATCTGACGATAAGCAACAGCCTGCTTGGACAGGTCATCGTAAACGATCAGTGCATCTTCACCGCGGTCACGGAAATATTCACCCATGGTACAACCAGAGTATGGTGCCAGGTATTGCAGGGCAGCCGCTTCAGAAGCAGTAGCAACCACAACAATAGTGTTGGCCAGAGCACCGTGCTCTTCCAGCTTGCGTACTACGTTGGCAATAGTAGAAGCCTTCTGGCCTACTGCAACGTACACACACTTGATGCCGGAATCTTTCTGGTTGATGATGGCGTCAATAGCCATCGCAGTTTTACCAGTTTGACGGTCACCGATGATCAGCTCACGCTGACCGCGACCGATAGGGATCATGGCATCAACCGCCTTATAACCGGTTTGTACCGGTTGAGATACGGATTGACGCTCAATAACACCAGGAGCAATCATTTCAACAGGTGCAAAACCATCGTTGTCGATTGGTCCTTTACCGTCGATTGGCTCACCCAGAGTGTTAACAACACGTCCCAGTAGACCACGACCTACTGGAACTTCCAGAATACGGCCAGTGGTTTTAACTTTTACGCCCTCAGCCAAACCGGCATAAGGACCCATAACTACGGCACCTACAGAATCACGTTCAAGGTTCAACGCGATTGCATAACGGTTGCCAGGCAGTTCGATCATCTCACCCTGCATTACATCGGCCAGGCCGTGAATGCGGATGATGCCGTCACTGACCGAAACGATAGTACCTTCGTTGCGGGCTTCACTGACGACTTCGAACTGCTCGATCCGCTGCTTAATCAGATCGCTGATTTCAGTGGAATTCAGTTGCATGCTCAAACTCCCAATTACGACTGCAGCTTATCAGACAGGCGGTTTAATTTGCCGCGGACGGATCCATCTATCACCAGATCCCCTGCCTTGATAATAATACCGGCGATAAGCTCGGCATCGACGCTGCAATTCAGCTTAACTTTGCGTGCGAGACGTTTCTCTAAAGAAACACTGATCTGCTGTTGCTGCTCAGAGCTAAGCTCAGTAGCAGATACCACGTTGGCTTCGATTTCCTTAGCCCATTCGTGGCGAAACTCAGCATAGAGCTGAGATACAGCAGACAGTACCTCCAAGCGACCGTTTTCAGCCATTACCTTGATCAGATTTTGACCGTGCTCATCAATTTGCTCGCCACAGATATTGATAAAGAGTGCAGCTAGCTTATTGCTGGACATAGATCCAGCCAGCAGTGGCTTCATGGATTCGTTTTCACTCACCATTGCCGCGAAATCGAGCATTTCTGCCCAGTTTTCTACTGCTTGATGTTCAACAGCAAAGTCAAAAGCTGCCTTAGCGTAAGGGCGAGCAATGGTGGTTAACTCAGCCATAACTCAACTCCCTTATCAAATTTCAGCAACTAGTTTATTAACTATGTCGCTTTGGGCGGCTTCATCAATCGAACGCTCGAGGATCTTCTCTGCACCAGTGATGGCAAGAGTCGCAACCTGCTTACGCAGTTCCTCTTTCACGCGATTACGTTCAGCTTCAATTTCTGCTTTACCCTGAGCAATGATTTTCGCACGCTCAGCGTCTGCTTCAGCTTTGGCTTCATCAATAATCTGAGCCTTGCGCTTGTTGGCAGACTCAATGATTTCGTTGGCTGTAGCCTTGGCGTCTTTCAGTTGGTCAGTCGCTTTCGCTTGAGCCAACTCCAGGTCTTTTGCTGCACGGTCAGCGTCAGCAAGACCATCAGCAATCCTTTTCTGGCGCGCTTCGATGGCATTCATCAAAGGGGGCCATACAAACTTCATGCAGAACCACACGAAGATAATAAAGGCGACCGTCTGACCGATTAGGGTAGCGTTGATATTCACAACAGCCTCCTATTTAGAGTTAAGACAGAAGCGTTTATTACAGCATTGCACCCAGTGGGTTAGTAAACAGCATGTAAAGTGCAATACCTACACCGATCATGGTCACGGCGTCGAGCAGACCCGCTACAATGAACATCTTAACTTGCAGCATAGGAGCCATTTCTGGCTGACGCGCAGCGCCTTCCAGGAACTTACCACCCAAAAGGCCGAAACCGATAGCGGTACCCAGTGCACCCAAACCAATGAGCAGAGCAACAGCAATTGCAGTAAAGCCCAGAATCGTTTCCATCTGTATCTCCAGTATCTAAATCTGTGTTGGTTGATGATTTAGTTTAAAAAATTTCTTCAGCAGTCCTTAATGATCTTCATGAGCCATGCTTAGATAAACAATAGTCAGCATCATGAAAATAAACGCTTGCAGCGTGATAACCAGAATATGGAAGATCAGCCAGCCCAGTTGCAAAGTCACACCCAGAGCGGCAATCGCCAAGTTGGTACCATACATCAGCGCAATAAGGATGAAGATCAACTCACCTGCATACAAGTTACCAAAAAGACGTAGCCCCAATGAAATAGGTTTAGCTATCAAGGTAACAGTTTCGAGCAGGAAGTTGACGGGTATCATTGCCCAATGGTTGAAGGGCTGTAGCGTCAGTTCTTTCGCAAATCCTGACACACCTTTGACCTTGATGCTGTAGTAAATAATCAGCACAAACACGCCCAACGCGAGGCTGAAAGTGATGTTAAGGTCAGTAGTCGGTACTATCTTCAGATAAGGCACACCGGCCAAAGCGGCAGTATGTGGTATCCAGTCAACTGGCACCATATCCATGAGGTTCATCATGAATACCCACATAAAAATAGTCAGAGCAAGAGGTGCAATCAAAGCATTGCGACCGTGGAATGTATCTTTAACGCTGTTGTCGACAAACTCGACGATCATCTCGATAAAGCATTGAAGCTTACCGGGAACGCCAGAGGTTGCTTTTTTACCAACGCTGCGGAACAACCACAGAAACAGCACGCCAAGACCAACCGAAAAGAGCAATGAATCAATGTGCCATGTCCAGAAACCTTCACCAACGGTAAGGTTGGTAAGGTGATGCTGGATATAGCCCTGCGGTGTTAATGTTTCACCAGGTGCAGCCATGATTCATCCCACTTAACTTTGCTTGAAGTACAAAGGAGCTGCCCAATGCACTATCAACGCCAGTACATAGCAAATAAAAAGGGGCATAAATGCGACCTCTAAATTGATAAATACCAGCGAAAACAACGCTATTGTCAACAGCAACTTTACCGCTTCCCCCCAGTAAAAGCCTTTTAGGACCTTACCGGCAGAGCTTGCTCCCATATGGGAAAAAGCCAGGGTAGCGAATACAAAATTAGGGAGCACAGCTATGGCAGTTCCTGCCAGAGCAGAATAGCCAAACTGGGCTCCCCACACGGCAAAGAAGATAATTGAAGCACCCCCAGCTATCGCCGCCTGCATCATCACCAATTTATAGGCTGACCAACGGCCACGACGCGCTAAAACCTTACTCAATTATTCTTCTCCGCATTCCTACTTTTTGTTTCGATGACCGGACTACAAATATCCGTATAGAGTCGAGGTACAAAAAGCTTGCGAAAGTATACCTTTTCAAGTCTTGTTTGCAACTTTGAGATAAGTAAAAACCTCACCTTTTAACGTGATACAGCCCCAAATTCGCATAAATGCAATATTAACAAACGTCACAAATTTACACTAAAAAGCGTTAACGACGTTTTTTTAATGGATTTTGGCAAGAATGCCGTCTAATTCAGCCAGATTTTGATAGTTAATTACAATTTTTCCCTTTCCCTTACTACCGTGGGAAATAGAAACTTTTGCACCTAGCCTCTCAATTAACTGACTCTCCAGACGAGCAACATCGGTATCTTTTACAGGCTTTTCGGCCTCTTTGGCAGGATTTAAGACTTTATTAACCAATCGTTCTGTTTCACGAACGGTCAATTCCTTCGCTACCACCAATCGGGCAACAGAAGTTTGCTCCTCACCTTGCAATGCCAGCAAGGCTCGGGCATGACCCATCTCAATATCACCGTACTCCAGTAATCGCTTTACCGGTTCATTCAATCCATTGAGTCGCAGCAAATTTGAAACGGTAGCCCGTGATTTTCCCACAGCATCAGCTATTTGTTGGTGAGTAAGATCAAATTCTTCGATCAAACGGTTAAGCGCAATAGCCTCTTCCATGGCATTGAGATCTTCCCGCTGAATGTTTTCTATCAGGGCAATAGCCACAGCAGCCTCATCGGCAACCTGTTTGACTATACAGGGCACCTTGTCCAACTTGGCCAGCTGCGCCGCACGCCAGCGACGTTCACCAGCGATAATTTCGTATTTGTCATCACTGATCTTACGCACCACTATGGGCTGAATAACGCCCTGAGCCTTGATAGATTCAGCCAGCTCTTCCAGCGCCTCCGGCGACATATCTTTACGGGGTTGATACTTACCGGGTTGCAGCAGATCCACATCCAAAGTCAGCAAGGTTTCGCCGGCATCAACCTTGGATTGCTCGGCATCATCACGCTTCTTACTCGCCGCATGGCTGGTACTCAAAAGTGCGTCCAGGCCCTTGCCCAGACCCCGTTTTTTCAGTGTCATGCTCATTCCTTTATGCCTGTTTCGCTTGCTGATTCTGCTCTGAGCGACGAATGATTTCGCCGGCTAAAGCCAGATAGGCCTTGGCCCCAGCGCTACTCTTGTCATAGTACATAGCCGGAGCGCCAAAACTCGGCGCTTCGGCCAAGCGAATATTTCTTGGGATCACAGTGCGGTAAACCTTGTCACCGAAATGCTGTTTCAGTTGATCGGAAACATCGTTGGCCAGACGGTTGCGGGGATCGTACATGGTTCTGAGTATTCCCTCGATCCCGAGTTTAGGGTTAACCATGGCCGCCAACTTGGAAATGGTATCCATCAGGGCAGTCAAGCCTTCCAGGGCATAATACTCACACTGCATGGGAACCAGTACTGAGTCGGCCGCCGACATGGCGTTCACAGTCAACATATTCAGCGAAGGAGGGCAGTCGATAAAGATAAAGTCGTACTCATCCTGCACCTTTGCCAAGGCGTTGCGCAGGCGAATCTCCCTGGCAAAGAACTCCATCAATTTGATTTCGGCGGCTGTCACATCACCATTGGCGGCAATGAGATCGTATTTTCCGGCAGTGTTACGCACGACGACTTCGTCAAAACTCTTTTCTTCCACCAGCAACTCATAGGCGGTGTTTTCAACTTCGTATTTGTCGACGCCACTCCCCATGGTGGCATTGCCCTGGGGATCCAGATCGATCAATAGCACCCGCCGCTTAGTTGCCGCCAAAGAGGCAGCCAAATTAACACAAGTTGTTGTTTTTCCAACGCCACCTTTCTGGTTGGCTACGGCAATAATTCTCGCCACACTGTCACCTTGTCTGTCAATTTTGTTATTGATGCCCGGTTCCGTTTGCATCAAGTTGCTTGATACGCCAGCCAATTGCAAGGCATTCAAACCTGGGGAGCTATGATCAGCAGATGTCTCTGTTCATCCAATTTTGGAACCTTGAGTTCAATGGATTCCCTGATGCTGTACCCCTCAGGGATCCCGGTTAACTCATCAGGGTTCAGTTGCCCTTTAAGGGCATAGAATACTCCATTTTGCGCCGGCAAATGCTGACACCAGCTTAACATGTCTGCCACTGAGGCAAAGGCACGGCTTAGCACACCGTCAAACCCTTGCGGATCCTGAAAGGCTTCCACCCGGCTCTCAACCGACTGTATATTTTTCAATTTGAGTTCAATCTGAACCTGTTTTTGAAAACGGATCCGCTTACCCAAACTATCGAGCAGCACAAATTCTTTATCCGGATTCAAAATCGCCAGCGGGATGCCGGGCAACCCAGGGCCTGTGCCCACGTCGATAAAACGCTGTCCCTTGATATGAGGAGAGACGACCAGGCTATCCATGATATGACGGATGAGCATCTGCTCAGGTTCGCGCACCGAGGTCAGGTTATAGGCCTTGTTCCATTTGTTGAGCATGGCAACAAAACCAAGCAACTGTTGCTGCTGTTCATCTGATGCATTGAGGCCTGTCTCAGCCAGATATGTTTTTAACTGTGCTGCAAGCACGGGTATTCTCCCCAGAAAAATACTGCGGGGCTATTATGCGGCCCCAAAACGGCCAAGGGAAGCATCTACAGCTTCCCCGGCTCTGGAATGGTTTACTGTATCAGGCCGTTCGGCGCAGTAATCCCCGTTTTTTCAGATGCACCAGCAAAATGGAGATGGCTGCCGGAGTTACCCCCGAGATCCTGGAGGCCTGGCCTATGGTCTCTGGTTTATGGGCATTGAGCTTGGCGATCACTTCGTTGGATAAGCCTGGCACTTCATTGTAATCTAGCTCCAGCGGCAGGCCGGTATTTTCGTTACGCTGTGCTTTGGCGATCTCTTCCTGCTGGCGCTGAATATAACCGGCATATTTAACCTGGATCTGCACCTGTTCAGCCGCTTGACGATCCTCTAGCCCCGGCCCGAAACCTTCAATCCCCATAAGCTTGTCATAGTCCAACTCAGGGCGCCGTAGCAGCTCTTCAAACGAAGCTTCGCGAGATATTGGAGTATTGAGATGCGGATTCAGCGCTTCAACCAGAGGGGAATTCACATGGATCCATTGACTGCGCAGACGTTGCAGCTCAGATTCTATCGCCTCAACCTTGGCTGAGAACTTGGCCCAGCGCTGATCGTCAACCAAACCCAGCTCACGGCCTTTCTCGGTCAGGCGCAGATCGGCATTATCTTCGCGCAGCAGCAAGCGATATTCGGCGCGGCTGGTAAACATACGATAGGGCTCTTTAGTGCCTAACGTCGACAAATCATCCACCAGCACGCCAAGATAAGCCTGATCCCTTCTAGGTGCCCAAGCGTCTTTACCTTGCACCTGTAAAGCCGCATTCATGCCGGCCAACAGGCCTTGAGCTCCTGCCTCTTCATAACCTGTGGTGCCGTTGATTTGACCTGCAAAGAACAACCCATTTATGGTTTTGGTTTCCAGCGAATTTTTCAGATCTCTGGGATCAAAGTAATCATATTCAATGGCATAGCCAGGGCGCATGATCTCAGCATTTTCCATCCCCTTGATCGAGCGGACCAAAGCAATTTGCACATCGAATGGCAAACTGGTTGAGATACCGTTGGGGTATAACTCATTGGTATTGAGTCCCTCAGGTTCAATAAAGATCTGATGCGAACTCTTATCGGCAAAGCGATGGATCTTGTCTTCGATAGACGGACAGTATCTCGGGCCTATTCCTTCGATAACCCCAGAATACATAGGGCTTCGGTCCAAACCGCCACGAATTATCTCGTGGGTTTTTTCATTGGTATGGGTGATATAGCAAGAGATTTGTTGAGGATGTTGGTTCACATCACCGATAAAAGACATCACAGGAAGAGGATTATCTCCTTGCTGTTCTGTCATCTGCTCGAAGTCGACACTGCGAGCATCGATACGAGGCGGCGTACCCGTTTTGAGACGGCCAACTCGAATAGGTAACTCTCTGAGTCTATGAGCTAGAGCGATCGCTGGAGGATCACCTGCACGCCCACCACTGTAATTTTCCAATCCAATATGGATCTTACCTCCCAAGAAAGTACCGGCTGTCAGCACCACAGCAGGAGCTTCAAAAGCCAGTCCCATTTGGGTAACAACACCAATGACTCTGTTGTTTTCAACAACCAGATCGTCAACAGCTTGTTGAAAGATCCTTAAGTTGGGCTGGTTTTGCAATATCTGTTGGATCTTTTGTCGATATAAGGCGCGATCTGCTTGGGCTCTGGTAGCTCTTACTGCAGGTCCCTTACTTGAATTCAGGGTTCTGAATTGGATCCCGGCATAATCAGTTGCTGTTGCCATGGCGCCACCCAAGGCATCTATCTCTTTAACCAAGTGCCCTTTACCTATACCCCCGATAGCCGGGTTACAGGACATCTGACCCAAAGTGTCAATATTATGGGTTAAGAGTAGGGTGTTAACTCCCATTCTGGCAGCTGCCAATGCGGCTTCAGTTCCGGCATGACCACCACCTACAACAATTACATCAAACCGTTCATGAAAACGCATAGATTTACCTTTGGCTGAGCAAGGGATGAAAAAGGAATTTCAGCCGATCATTTTAGCACCTGTAACGATTCAGGTGAATGCTCTATTTCATGCTGATGGATCGCAAGGGATCTGCCTTATAGATCTTAAGATCTTTATATAGATCTTCTTGTTATGTTTACTATTAGGATCGGGTTTTTCTGTGGGTAACGGTTATATTTACATAAAAACAATAGGTTAACGCAAATCGATCCTGTGATCAGTTGGCGATCTATCTCCATTAAAGCTGGGGATAGATCGCGATCTTATCCACAAGGAGGATCTGGCATGCATTCAGGATCCGATTCATGCAACGATTGATCAGATCAAAATAAAGTATTATCCACAGAGTTATATTTTATTGAGCAAAATTGTGGGTAAGTTAGATCTAAATTGTGAGTATTTGATAGCTTATTCAGTTTTAAATACGTTTTAGAGTTTGCCTAACCAGTCATCAAGCCACGCCAATGCTGGATCTTCCGGTACGGGATCGTATTGAACATCGATCTGGATCTTATCCACATAGGATTGGGCGCCAAGTGCGCTCAGTTGGTGTAGCAGCTTTTCCGGGCCTTGGCAGAAAGTGTCGTAACTCGAGTCGCCGATCGCACATAAAGCATACCGACAGTCCTGCAGATTTTGGTTTGACTGGAGTAATTCCTGATAGAAGGGCTGCAAATTGTCCGGAAGATCGCCGGCCCCATGGGTGGAGGAAACGATCAACCAAAGGGCTTTGGGATCCAGTTGATCCAACTGTGGGGTCAAATACAGGTTTGTCTGGTGGCCGTTTTGTTCAAGCTTATTGATGAGTTCTTCGGCGACATATTCGGCTCCTCCCAAGGTGGTTCCGACCAATACTTCGACTTTCGCCATGATATTCCTCTCTGTATGTAGCGCCTGGCGCCTTGATTTAATCGGCCCATATTAATCCAATTTGCGGTGACAGACAGCCTTGGGTAACCTGAGTTTGAGCACTATTGCATTAATCCTGTTGTAGGCTCTTTCTGCGCTTGAGGCTGATATGAAACTGAAGTGGTTGCTGATCTTCCCGTTGCTTTCTTTGCTGGTGATACTCGGGGGATGGCATTGGTTGTTTACTGTACCGGCAAATGTTCAACTGCAATCTGACAGGGTTGATTCCAATACCGGCGCGGCCTGTATTCAAACGCCAACGGCAAAGGCGCTGGATAATAATGGTGAGTTTGGTGTATTGATCTGGAATATTCAGAAGCAGCAAAACTGCCAGTGGCGTTCTCGTCTCGATGATTTTACAACTGGCAGGCAGTTGGTGCTGTTGCAGGAAGCCAGTTTGGATCCCGGCATGTATCTTTATCTGAATACTGCGCAGTGGTTTTGGCGTTTCGCTAATGCTTTCAGTGTATTGGATACCCCAGCTGGGGTAATGAATCTCTCCCGCAGCGCTCCTTTGAGCAGTTGTGGCTACCGTACTCTTGAACCTTGGTTGCGGTTGCCCAAGACGGCTTTGGTCGCTGAATATCCTTTGTCTGATGGTTCATTATTGACTGTGGTCAATGTCCATGGAATTAACTTCAGTGTCGGTATCGAAGAATATCGGCAGCAACTTAAGTCTTTGACTGAAGCCCTGGCTGAGGAAAGAGTTATGGGGCCTATTATTCTGGCGGGTGATTTCAATACCTGGAGTGAGGAACGCAGTATGCTGCTGGCCGCCTTTGCTTCCTCTTTGGGATTGAATGAGGCTCATTTTGGCGAGGATAACAGGGTGAGAGTTCTGGGGTATCCTTTGGATCATCTCTTTTATCGAGGATTGAAACCCAAAGAGCTGTATGTGCCGGAAACAGATGTGTCTGATCACAATCCTATGGTCGCCAGCTTTGTGATTGCTGAGAACTAGGCCATAAGGAAGGTGCGAACAAGTCCCATGCGTTCTCTGCGTCGGCTTACGGGCATGGATGCAAGGCGTGGTTCGCAGCAAATGGCCTTAGTCCTTTGTAAGAAGCACAACACAGCAGGCAGGCCTGTAAGCCACGCCCTTCGGGGCTTACACAGCAACCGGCTCTCTGCGTTATCCGACTTTGACAGGCCCCGGCATGCCTTCAGTCAGATGCCTTGAACGCCAATTGCTGTGTAAGCCAGAGTACCGCGAGGACTTATTCGCACCTTCCCTAAGTAACTCATGTTTCCCTGACACCGGTTCCTCCAAAAAAGGACCTGTGACCGAAGTAGCGGAAGTCAGCATTCCTAACGGAGGGCCCTGATAGATTATCTTTCCGCCATGTTTTCCGGCTCCCGGGCCCATTTCTATTACGTGGTCGGCATTGGCTATCATCTCAAGAATATGCTTGATGATTAGCAATGTTTTTCCTTCAACTGCGAGTAAGGTAAATAGTTCGAGCAGGCGCTCGACATCGGCCATATTCAGGCCAGAGGTGAGGATTTAAGGACATTATGCAGCGACCACCCCTGAGTTATACAATGAAAATACGTCAAATCAATTGTGGCAAATATCGCCAGAAAAAGAACACTGGCGTACCCAGCCTGCCTGTTAGGGAATTGACTTAAATTCGCTTTTGCAGCGACTCTGTATAACTGGTAGCGGTAGAACACTTGCATGGCTCAATCCTTGACCGTGGTTTCTGTCCTTCAGTGGCGCACGCCGTTAACTCTTCCGATATCGAGTGCATGGAATAGCCGACGGCGATGCTTGAATTCTTAGCCTTTATTCAAATTAAATTTGTTGTTTGGGTGTGAGTAGGTACGCCGGCTACTGATATTCTGCCTTCCACAAAGTCAAAGGTTCGGCAGAGCACCATTGCCAGAATTTCTTCTCCACCAAGTCACTTGCCGCAGCTGCATCCCGTCCCTCAAACAAGCGCCAATTTTCCTCTGCAGATTTCAGGGCATACTGTCTCAAGTGACCGGTGATCCTCTCGAAATCGGATGGCTCGAGAAGAAATATGCTGCCATCCCTGTAAGACTCCCAAGGTATCTGATCTTTAGGTTGTCGTTGATGATTCTGAAAGAACGCCTCGCTGTAGATGCTGGCCGAACCACCCGCAGACACACAGTCGTCCCAACGTTGGCAGCGAAAGAAAAACTCGTCCTCTGCCTCGGCAGTGCCTGTTAGCTCTCGATAGGGGCAAGATTTTTCCCAAGGCTTATTGATATTGGCCTCGGCCACACCTTGGCGCGCAAGCTCTATCTCATGGGGCTTGGGGAACCTGTCCATCAGTAATTGCGCTGGTTCGCCACTCTCGTCTGCCATCAAAATGGAGGTAGTTCCCAAAAGGAACACACCGAGCGCGACGCGGGTGAAAGTTGACTTTGAAAACGATGGCATCAAGCGAAATGACATTCTACAACCCTCTGAAGGACTAAGTTATTTATCCAGAAACAGGAATAGGCCATTTATAACAATGGCCTTTATCCTTACTTGTGCTGGTTACTTACGAGTACTGGCCTTTGAAGCAGTCTCGTTGTAAGCGTTCAAGCCACCAGCCTTGGCAGCGTCAGTTACCGCTTTTTTACCTGCTTTTTCAGCTTCACTATTGGCAGTCTTAGTTTCACTTGCACTACCTGAAAGTTCAGCGGCCATAGAAGCCGTTTGGTTACGTACCACATCACCAAACATAGTGAACGCACCGATAGCCGCAATGGCAATTAGAGCAACAATTACGATGTATTCAGTCATACCCTGACCGCGAATTTTACGTTGGAAAATAGTTTCACTCCTTGAAGCAATTGATAGTAATTTCGCGGTTATTATTAGAGTAATCCATCTATGACTCAATTACTCCGGAGGATAAAAATTGCTCAGGCATTACACCTTAAAGGATTAATTAATTAGTATGATGACATTAATTGAATTCGCCCTTTAAGGTTGTTTTTTCTGTAAATATTTGGAGATGCATTTTCACAGTGTTTAGCGAAATATTCAGCGCATTTGCGATTTCCTGATTGCTTATTCCTTTAAAAATACAATCCACTATTTGCCGTTCTTTCAGGGTGACATCAAGAGCCGTTCTTTCAGAACTGACCACCTTGTTTTTAAATGATGTTTTAAGAACATATTGCGAAAGTGCTTTTCGTGAAAAGTACATCTCTTCTTTAACAAGGAAATCGATAGCAGTTAGCTGCAACACTAAAGAACTATTTCTTATCAATTGGCCGTGAAACCCTGTCCGCAGTAATTCGACTTCGATTTGAGTATCGAGGTTATTGACTATCACGATATAGGCTGTAGAGGGCTTTCGCGTCGAAGATACGCAGGGCTCTGGCTTTTGTGTTCAATCTACAAAAACCACGCTATTGATATGCTGTTCATCCGTGTATGATAATGCTTTGCGTAAACACCGACCATTCGCAAGGTAAAACTGCTTTAACTCAGGCAGTAAGTCAAAAACCTCTCCCTCCAGGCGTATACTGGTGCGAGTTCGTATATCCATTTCGTATATTCATATAGTTCTCGGGTAATATTCAGCTGAAACAAATACGAAGGCTGACACTTTAATTATTTTATCGTATCATCCTACTCTCTTAATTAATACGCTAAAGTAAGATTCGCCCGCTGAAAAGGATTTTTTTATGGGACAAAATACTTTATTGAGTGCAGTATTTTTGGTTGTTACTGCCTTCAGTGCCTCTGCCAGTACGCTTTTCGGCACTTTCCCTGATGCCAAATATCCCGCAGAAAAACGCATTCATTTTACGCCATTTGATCTCATTACTGCCGTTGATGGAGACAAGCTCTCCGTTTTGCCTGTGTCAGGAAAACTGACTCAACACAGCTTCGAGCTCCCAGACAGCTATACGCTGGAGCTTGTTATCAATAACTATTTGGCACAACTTAAAAAAATAAATGCTGAGATAGTGTTTCTATGCCAGCAGGAAGCCTGCGGTGATCCCTATGTCCTAAGGGACCAGTTGGCACCTAGGATAACCGTAGATACCAGTTATCTCGGCGCATACGTGGCGGCAAAACTAACAGGTTCCAGCGGGGATGTTTACAGCGTCATCTATGCTTTTCACCGTGAGGACCGTTACACCAAGGTACAGCTTGTGACCCTTGAGAGTATTCCCGAGCCACTGGATCTGATTGAGGCAAACCCGGCGTTTTTACAGCAGGATCCACAAGAGGTGGAGATAAAAGATAGACGCAGTGAAGATAGTCAGGACTCGGCAGATCATCCGCTGCTTGGCCGCATGCCCGGCAGTTTCATTAGTCGCTACAAGCAAACCAATTTTACCCAAGTCCCTGTGATTGTCGGCATATCTGCAGCCGGTTATCAGACCCAGCCACTCAATGCCAAACTCACCGAGATACGTTATCGGATGCCAGAGGAATACTCGCTGTTTGAAATCAGCAGTAACTACGCCGCCGCAGCCAACAAGCTGGCCGCTGAGTCCGTATTCCATTGCGAGGGTAAAGCCTGTGGTGACGATGCCGAATTGATAAAGTCCATGGGGTTACATCAGGATGTTAACACCGATGAATGGCAGGACTATCAGCTATTTAAACTGAGCCGCCCTGGTGGTGATGTGTATTTCGATATCTATGCCCAGGGCCGCTACGATGGTACGCCGGCAGACACCACTGTGCGAGTGATGGAGCTTTCGGCACTGAAAGATGACAGGGTTGTCATTGACCTCGATGCTCTCACCAAGGCCATTACCCAATCCGGCAAGGCTACTCTGGAAGGCCTGCTGTTCGATTACGACAGTGACCAGATGCTGTCAGAGTCCAAGCCAGTGCTGGAAGTACTGGCAAGCTACCTTAAGCAGCACCCGAAGCTGGATTTTTACGTGGTCGGCCACACCGACGATAAGGGCGACAACCGCTATAACCAGAGCCTGTCACAGCGCCGAGCGGCGGTAGTGATAAAACAGCTCACCGAGCAATACCAGATCCCCGCCAGCCAATTAGCAGCCCATGGCAATGGCGAGTACAGCCCCGTTGCCAGCAATGCCAACTAAGCAGGCCAGCGGCTGAATCGCCGTGTGGAGCTGGTGCTCCGCTCTGACAAAAAGTAACCCACTGAACCTTTGCAGCCGGTTACATTGTACTGTCATCAACGGTGAGGTTAACCCGTTGGTTACGTAGGGAAATAGACCACATAATTGCAGATGACTTTACTCTGGCTGTTGCTCTGACAGGTCTTTGTACCATAGCTGGCAGACGAAGATATTTATAAGTGGGTGGGTGTTTTAGGTTTGTCGTGAACGTACAGGTTTAAGGTTTCTTAGCTGCGTTTACGTTTATTTTGGCGTTCACCTTGTATATTTGTGGTGTAGCCATAGTCATAAACTAGGCGTAGTGAGCGTGTGCCGTCAGTTCTAAGTGTTCGTTTTTCAATGGAAATAGCCCCCAATTGGTCCCCAATACGGCATTTATCATGTCATTGGGGCCCAACTGGGGACTAGATTTGGCAACGAACAGAAAATAAAGAACTAATAAAATCAGTGTGTTATCTACTGTTGTTTGCTGTTGTTTTCCGTTATTTGCCCGCTTTACTTCCCGATACAGAAGCTGGAAAAAATTCTTCCCAGCAGATCGTCCGAGGTGAATTGGCCGGTGATTTCGGCCAGAGCCTGTTGAGTCATGCGCAGTTCTTCGGCCAGCAGCTCACCTGCCTGATAGACTTCCAGCTGTACTTTGCCCTGCTGTAGATGTTCACCGGCGACTTCCAAGGCTTCCAGGTGACGGCGACGGGCGATAAAACCGCCTTCCAGGTTACTCTGATAGCCCATCAGGTTCTTGAGGTGCTGTTTCAGTGCATCGACCCCGAGCCCGGTTTTGGCTGAGATCCTAAAGACGTCATAGCCTTTCTCTTCGCCGGGGCTCAGTGACTCTCCGGTCAGATCCGCCTTATTGCGTACCACAGTGACGCCGAGGTTTTCCGGCAGGCGATCAATAAAGTCCGGCCAGATTTCATGGGGATCAACGGCTTGGGTTTCTGTGCCATCTACCATAAACAGCACTCTGTCGGCGGTGGCGATTTCGGCCCAGGCTCTTTCTATGCCTATTTGTTCCACTGTGTCAGTAGTGTCGCGCAGGCCGGCGGTGTCTATAACATGCAGCGGCATGCCATCCAAGTGGATATGCTCCCGCAATACATCCCTTGTGGTGCCGGCTATTTCGGTGACAATCGCCGACTCTTTTCCCGCCAGGGCGTTGAGCAGACTGGACTTACCGGCGTTGGGGCGGCCGGCTATCACTACTTTCATCCCTTCGCGGATGATGGCGCCCTGTTTGGCACTGGCCTGTACCAAGTCCAGTTTATCTATGATGCGATAAAGAGCATTGGCAATCTTGCCATCAGAGAGGAAGTCTACCTCTTCATCTGGGAAGTCGATGGCGGCCTCGACATAGAGGCGCAGGTTGGTAACCTGTTCCACCAGCTCATGCACTTCGCGGGAAAACTCGCCCTGAAGTGATTGCAGGGCGCTCTTGGCGGCCTGTTCGCTGGTGGCATCAATGAGATCGGCTATCGCTTCTGCTTGGGTCAGATCCAGTTTGTCATTCATAAAGGCCTGTTCGCTGAATTCCCCCGGGCGTGCCAAGCGGAGTCCTTCGACTTCCAGGACTCTTTTGATCAGCATGTCCATGACGATTTGACCACCATGGCCCTGAAGTTCCAGCACATCTTCACCGGTAAAAGAATTGGGGCCTTTGAAGAACAGGGCTATACCCTGATCCAGCACTTCTCCCTGACTTCCCTTGAAGTCACAGTAATCGGCATATCTTGGCTTGGGCTGATGGCCCAGCAATGCCTGTGCAACGGCTTGGGCCTTGGGCCCCGAAACTCTGACTATGCCTACACCACCGCGGCCTGGAGCGGTGGCCTGCGCCACGATAGTATCTGTTGTCACTGCATTAACCCTTGAAAACGTATTTATAAAAAACAAAAGGCGACCCTTAGGCCGCCCTTGATCATTTGACCCGAAATCGGCTTATTTTAAGCCTTTTTTCTCCAGGCCGGCATAGATAATCTTCTGCTGGATAATGGCAACTATGTTACCCACCAACCAGTAGAGTACCAGACCGGATGGGAACCAGAGGAAGAATACGGTAAAGATGACCGGCATCCATTGCATCATCTTCTGCTGCATAGGATCCATGGTCGGTGCCATTGGCTGCATTTTTTGCATCAGGAACATGGAGACACCCATCAGCAGCGGCAGGATGTAGTAAGGATCCTGTACCGACAGATCGTCAATCCACAGCATGAATGGCGCATGGCGCAGTTCCACGCCTTCCATCAGTACCCAGTAAAGGGCAATAAAGATAGGCATTTGCAGCAAGATAGGCAGACAGCCACCCATAGGGTTCACTTTTTCCTTCTTGTACAGCTCCATCATGGCCTGGCCCATCTTCTGGCGATCATCACCGAATCTGTCCTTTAGCTCCTGCAGTTTTGGTTGCAGGTTACGCATCTTGGCCATAGAGGTGTATTGCGCCTTGGTCAGCGGGAATAGAATACCGCGCACCGTCAGGGTGATCAGTATGATGGCCACACCCCAGTTACCCACGATGGATTGGAAGAACATCAGCAGCTTGTAGATAGGCACTGCCAGCCACCAGAGGAAGCCATAATCCACAACCAGGTTAAGGGTGTCAGACAGCTCGGACAGGGCGGCCTGATCCTTTGGACCTACGTAGAAGTCGGCGCTCAGGGTCATTTCAGTGCCAGGGGCAACTGTCTTTTTCTCGCCCATGAAGCCAATGTTGGCGGTACCTGAACTATCTCTGGTAAATATGGTGTTGGTTTCATTCTTTGGTGGAACCCAGGCTGACACAAAGTAGTGTTGCAGCATGGCGGCCCAGCCACCTTCAGTCTTCTTCTCCAGGTTCTTTTCCTGGATATCTTCAAAGTTATACTTTTCGTAGCGGATATCGGCAGTTGAGAAGGCCGCACCACGATAAGTAGGCATCATCATGCTGCTGTCTGAAGGCTTGATGGTCTGTTTTATCTGACCGTACATCTGAACCTGCAGTGGCTCAGATGTGGTGTTGTCAATCTTGTAATCAACGTCTACGGCAAACTGGCCTTTGTGGAAGGTGTAGATCTTGGTGTACTTGGCGCCGTTTGCTGCTGTGTAACTCAATGGAACAGTCAGTGTGTCCTGACCATCGGCAAGAGTAAATTCTTTGGCGCTGGCTGAGTAGGTAGAACGGCCCTTGGTACTGTCTGTACCGCCGCTGCCCATCAGGCCACTCTGGGCTATGTATACAAACCCCGGCTTCTGTTCCAACAGGACGAAGGGCTCGTCTTTGTTCAGCTCCAGTTTATGAGAAACCAGAGCCGCATGAACAATGTCACCGCCGACAGGGTTGATCAGCACATCCAGTTGATCTGTGGTGACTCTGATAAGATCTTTGGACGCCACGGCTGTTTCTTCTGGCATGCCTGATTCGGCAACCGGAACGTCAGCGCTGTGAGTTGTCTCTTGAACGGAAGTGGCAACTGTATTTTCAGTTACAGCGGGTTTGGGTGCTTTATCGGTTTGCCATTGTTGCCACAGCAAGAAGCTGACAAACAGCAAGCCGATAAGCAGTAAATTGCGTTGAGATTCCATAGCCTATTTATTACACCTGTCATTTTTAGGGGGGACGGGATCACTGCCGCCCGGATGTAAAGGGTGACATTTTAATATGCGTTTGATTGCAAACCAACTCCCTTTAATCGTTCCGTGCACTCGCACCGCTTCTATGGCGTAGTGAGAGCAGGTTGGATTAAAGCGACAACGAGGCCCCAGCAGAGGGCTGATAAGGAGTTGGTAGGCTCTGATAGCCTTAATTATCAGCCATTGAAACGGCGACTGAGTTTGCGCCATAACTTTTCTACCAGCTTTCTGAGCTGTTCATTATCCATATCCAGCACACCGCCGCGCACCAGCACTACAATATCCAGTGGTGGCAAATCATGTTGATTGAGGCGGAAGCTATCCCGGATCACCCGCTTGATACGATTGCGTTGATTGGCTCTCTTTACATGGCGTTTGGCCACTGTGAGTCCCAGACGCGGATGTTGCATCTCATTGGGTACAGCAAGCAGGGTTATTTCAGCTGAGGAGGCTTTAATGGGGTTGGTAAATACGGTTTTGAATTGCGCGGGAGTTAGCAAGCGTAACTCCCGCGTAAAGGTGTAACGAGTCACCTAGTTGTCTACTCGCAATTAAGCAGACAGACGAGCGCGACCTTTGGCACGGCGACGAGCCAGTACCTTACGGCCGTTCGCTGTAGCCATACGAGCGCGGAAGCCGTGAGAACGCTTGCGCTTCAGGTTGCTAGGTTGAAAAGTACGTTTACTCATGATGGCAATCCGTCTTTGTTAGTGAATTTACCTTATCTCTGTTTGAGGTAAGGGCAAAAAAGAGGCCGAATTGTAATCACTTTAGTCAAGGCAGTCAACACGTGCAGCCCCTCTCAAGGTAATTTATCTCGGCATTTTCGCGATCTGTTGAGCAGAGGTCACCACAAGATGTGGATAACTCTGTGTACGGACACTACATCTTGTGGATCCATTAATATCTTGGCAGATCGGCGGGTGTTGATTATAGATCAGGGTGGATCGCTTTATAAAGCGGGATTTTAACCGTCTCGCCAAATAGCGGATCCTGGGGGATCGATCTGGATCCGACAGATCTGACTGTTGGGATCTGCCTGGGGATAATTACACTTAAAGGATAGCGATTATTCAGATCTCACTATAGAATACCCTCCTTTCGAGGCGATCTTTTGGGGATAAGTACGTGGCGGTTTCACTTTGGCAGCAATGTATCGGACGACTACAAGATGAGCTTTCTGCTCAACAATTCAGTATGTGGATCAGACCGTTACAAGCCGAAATGGATGGGGATACCCTGGTGCTCTATGCGCCCAACCGGTTCGTGCTTGACTGGGTTAGAGATAAATATCTCAACATTATCAATCAGTTTTTTACTGAGCATTTGGGCAATGATGCACCGAAACTCAGGTTTGATATTGGTAGCCGTCCGTCGGCCAAGCCCCAGGTACAGGCCCCAACTGCGACCAAGGCGTCTGTCAGCGCGCCCAAGAGTGCAGCCGGTAAAGGTGCAACCTTTAACACTGCTGCTGAACCGGCTGTAAACCACAGTTATCGCAGTAATATTAATCCCACTTACCAGTTTGACAACTTTGTTGAAGGTAAGTCTAACCAACTGGGTAAGGCGGCCGCATTGCAGGTGGCAGAAAACCCGGGTGGTGCCTATAACCCTCTGTTTTTGTATGGCGGTACCGGTCTGGGTAAGACTCACCTGTTGCACGCCGTAGGCAACGGCATTATCAAGAATAATCCCAACGCCAAAGTGGTTTATATGCATTCCGAGCGTTTTGTTCAAGACATGGTCAAAGCGCTGCAAAATAATGCCATTGAAGACTTCAAGCGTTACTACCGTAGCGTAGATGCCCTGTTTATTGATGACATTCAGTTCTTTGCCAATAAAGATAGATCCCAGGAAGAGTTTTTCCATACTTTTAATGCCTTGCTTGAGGGCAATCACCAGATCATTTTGACATCGGATCGTTATCCGAAAGAGATCGATGGTGTGGAAGATCGACTCAAGTCGCGCTTTGGCTGGGGTCTTACCGTGGCCATTGAGCCGCCGGAGCTGGAAACCCGGGTCGCCATTTTGATGCGCAAGGCGCAGGAGAGCGGGATCAACTTGCCGGATGAAGTGGCCTTCTTCATTGCCAAGCGTTTACGTTCCAACGTGCGTGAATTGGAAGGGGCATTGAACCGGGTTATCGCCAATGCCAACTTTACCGGTCGGCCAATAACCATTGATTTTGTGCGCGAAGCCTTGCGTGACCTCTTGGCTCTGCAGGAAAAATTAGTCACTATAGACAACATTCAGAAAACAGTGGCTGAATACTACAAGATCAAGATGGCCGATATGCTGTCCAAGCGCCGTTCCCGCAGTGTGGCGAGACCGAGGCAGATGGCCATGGCATTGTCTAAAGAATTAACCAATCAGAGCTTACCTGAGATAGGTGATGCCTTTGGTGGCCGTGACCATACAACTGTGCTGCATGCTTGCCGCAAGATTGCGCAGCTGCGGGAAGAGAGTCACGACATTAAAGAAGATTATGCCAACTTGATTAGAACCTTATCTTCTTAATCAGGGAACAGGACCATGAAATTTTCGATCGATAGGGATGCCCTATTAAAGCCGCTCCAGTTGGTCAGTGGCGCGGTGGAAAGACGCCATAACTTGCCCATTCTGGCAAACCTCCTGGTGGAAGTAAGCAATCACTCACTCAAGATGACGGGTACAGATCTTGAGGTGGAACTGGTCGGCAGTGCCGAGGTGAGTGGCGAAGTGCAGGAAGGTCGCACCACAGTGCCGGCCAAGAAACTGCTCGATATCGTCAAGTCTCTGCCTGAGCAGAGCGAAATCAAAATCGAACAGCAGGAAAACAAGTGGCTGCTTCGCAGCGGTCGCAGCCGTTTCTCATTGGCGACGCTACCGGCGGAAGAATACCCCAATGTCGAGAGTTTCCAGCCTGCCATCGAATTTAGCCTCAAGCAGGGCACACTCAAGTCACTGATAGATGCTACTCAGTTTTCCATGGCCAACCAGGATGTGCGTTACTACCTCAACGGCTTGCTGCTGGAAACCGAGGGTAATGTACTGCGCGCCATTGCAACAGACGGCCACCGCTTGGCTCTGAGTCACAGAGAGATAGCAGCCTCTTTGCCGGAAAATCAGGTGATCGTGCCTCGTAAAGGGGTGATGGAGCTGGCTCGCCTGCTGGACAGTGAGGATCAGGATATCCATATTGCCATTGGTGATAACGCCATTCGTGCTACTACCGCCAGCGCAGTGTTCACCAGTAAGCTGGTGGACGGCCGCTTCCCTGATTATCGTCGGGTATTGCCCAAGGGTGGTGACAAGATAGTGCTGGCCAGCCGTAATCAGCTTAAACAAGCACTATTGCGGGCATCTATCCTGTCCAATGAGAAATTCCGCGGTGTCAGGGTGCAGCTGGAAAATGCGCTACTCAAGATTACCGCCAATAACCCGGAGCAGGAAGAAGCCGAAGAGATCATCGATGTGGATTATGCCGGTCAGCCGCTTGAAATTGGCTTCAACGTCTCTTATCTGCTGGATGTGCTCAATGGCCTCAAGGCCGACGAAGTCAGGATTACCCTCAGTGACGGTAACTCCAGCGCCTTGATTGAAAACCACGTCGAGGAAGACTCCATGTACGTGGTGATGCCGATGCGCCTCTAGGGGTGACTTTGGGCCTTAAATGAGTCTAACTCGTCTCAATATCCAAGCTTTTCGTAATATCGATTCAGCCCAACTGCTCCCCGGCACTGGGCTGAATCTTATTTACGGCCAAAATGGCAGTGGCAAAACCAGTGTCCTGGAGGCGATTTACTTTCTGGGGATGGGACGTTCATTTCGCAGTCATCTGTCTCAGAGGGTGATCAATAACCAACAGGATCAGTTGACCCTGTTTGCCAATTTGAACCTGCCCTCCGGTGACAGTAAGTTGGGACTGCGACGGTTTCGCAGCGGCGAAACCGAGGTCAGAATGGATGGCGAGAAGATTAAGCGCCTGTCTGTGCTGGCCGACACTCTTCCGATCCAGGTGATAACTCCAGAGAGCTTTTCGCTGCTGTTTGAAGGCCCTAAGGCCAGGCGTCAGTTTATCGACTGGGGCGCCTTTCATTGTGATCCGCAGTTTTATCAGGCTTGGGTTAATGTAAGAAGAATCCTTAAACAGCGTAATCAGTTACTTAAGGATGGTGCTGCCTATCAGCAAATCGCATTCTGGGACCGGGATTTTGTCCGTTACTCCGAGTTGGTCACTGAGATACGAAAGGCATATGTAGACTCGTTAAATGAACTACTTAAGGGTATAATCGGGGAGTTTCTACCACAGGTTGATATTAAGGTTTCTTTTACCCGTGGTTGGGATAGTAAAACTGAGTTTGCGGCCCTGTTGCAGGCGTCTTATTCCCGGGATCTATCCATGGGGCACACTGTCAGTGGCCCCCATAAAGCTGATTTGAGACTCAGAGTGGGTAATTTGCCTGCTCAGGATGCTTTGTCTCGTGGTCAGCTGAAGTTGTTGGTGTGTGCATTACGAATAGCACAGGGAAAGTTACTTAAACAACAAATAGATAAGAATAGTATCTATCTGGTCGACGATCTGCCGTCAGAGCTGGATGCGAAACACAGGAAGTTATTGCTGCGGCAGTTGAGCGAAACCGGGGCGCAAGTGTTTGTCACTGCGATTGACCCGGCGGCAATATCAGATTCATTAAGCACGCCCCCCAGCCGAATTTTTCAGGTGGAACAGGGGCGGGTAACGGTCATTGAATAACCGATGAGAGAATAATATGTCAGAGAACAGTTACGATTCTTCGAGTATTAAGGTCCTTAAGGGCCTTGATGCGGTACGTAAAAGACCTGGGATGTATATTGGTGATACCGACGATGGCACGGGTCTGCATCACATGGTATTCGAAGTCGTCGATAACTCTATCGATGAAGCTTTGGCGGGCCACTGCAGTGACATAGTGATCACCATTCATGTTGATGGTTCTGTCTCTGTAAAAGATGATGGTCGTGGTATTCCGGTTGCCATTCACCCTGAAGAAGGAGTATCGGCAGCTCAGGTTATTATGACAGTGCTGCACGCCGGCGGTAAGTTCGATGACAACTCCTATAAAGTTTCCGGTGGTCTGCACGGTGTAGGTGTATCCGTGGTTAACGCACTGTCGGAAAAACTGCAACTGACTATTCGCCGCGATGGCAAGGTTTATGAGCAGTTTTACAAACATGGTGAGCCGCAAGAGCCTATCAAGGAAATCGGTGAAGCGACTAAGACAGGTACTGAAATTCGTTTCTGGCCCAGCCATGAAACCTTTACAGATACCGAGTTTCATTATGAGCTGCTGGCCAAGCGTATTCGCGAACTGTCATTCCTGAACTCCGGCGTGGGTATTCGTCTGGTTGACGAGCGCGACAACAAAGATGAGTTATTCCATTATGAGGGCGGTATCAAGGCCTTCGTAGAATACCTGAACCGCAACAAGACTCCGGTGAATAAGGATGTTTTCCATTTTTCTCAAGAGCGGGAAGATGGCATTACTGTCGAAGTGGCAATGCAGTGGAACGACGGTTTTCAGGAAAGCATTTTCTGTTTTACCAACAACATTCCCCAGCGTGATGGTGGTACTCACTTGGCAGGTTTCCGGGCGGCATTGACCCGTAACCTGAACAACTACATGGAGAAGGAAGGCTTCAACAAGAAGGGCAAGACCAACGCCACAGGTGACGATGCCCGTGAAGGTCTGACCGCGGTGGTATCTGTGAAGGTTCCGGATCCTAAGTTCAGCTCCCAGACCAAAGACAAGCTGGTTTCCAGTGAGGTCAAAGGCGCCGTGGAACAGACCATGGGTGAGAAGCTGAATGACTATCTGCTGGAAAACCCAGCCGATGCCAAGATGATTGTTGGCAAGATTATCGATGCTGCCCGCGCCCGTGAAGCGGCCCGAAAAGCGCGCGAGATGACCCGTCGTAAAGGTGCTTTGGATTTAGGTGGTTTGCCGGGTAAATTGGCAGACTGTCAGGAAAAAGACCCAGGTCTTTCTGAAATCTACATAGTGGAGGGTGATTCGGCCGGCGGTAGTGCCAAACAGGGCCGAAACAGAAAGAACCAGGCTATTTTGCCACTCAAGGGTAAAATTCTTAACGTAGAGAAGGCTCGCTTCGACAAGATGCTGTCTTCTCAGGAAGTGGCCACTCTTATCACCGCCCTTGGCTGTGGTATCGGCCGTGATGAATATGATCCGGACAAGACCCGTTACCACTACATCATCATCATGACGGATGCTGACGTCGACGGCTCGCACATTCGTACGCTGCTGTTGACCTTCTTTTTTCGTCAGATGCCAGAGCTGATCGAACGTGGCTTTGTTTATATTGCTCAACCTCCTTTGTTCAAAGTGAAAAAAGGCAAGCAGGAGCAATATCTGAAAGATGAACCGGCATTGACTGAATACTTGACCACTCAGGCTTTGGATGGCGGCAGCATCTATCCATCCAAGGATGCACCGGCTATGTCTGGTGAAGGCCTGGAGCGTCTGGTTTACCAATATCGTGAAGTGGAAGCCATCATTGAGCGCTTGGAAAAACGTTATCCAACCAATGTGACCAACCGCATGCTGTATCGTCCACGGGTGACAGCCGAAATGTTGGCCGACGAAGCCGCTATGACCACTTGGTGCAACGGGCTGCTGCAGGATCTTGAAGATGAAGAGAACGGCGGCGTGATCTACAAGATGGAAACTGTGCTGGATCCTGAGCGTAAGGTGTATCTGCCGCAGCTCATTGTGCGCAAACACGGCATAGATACCCATTATCTGTTTGGTTATGACTTCTTCCATTCCAGCGATTATGAGCGCATTGCCAAGCTGGGTGAGCAGATCTGTGATCTGATTGAAGACGGTGGCTATGTTAAACGCGGTGAGAGGGTTAAAGAGGTCAGCAGTTTTGTTGAAGCTCTTGACTGGCTGATAGCCGAGTCCAAGCGCGGTCTCTATATCCAGCGCTATAAAGGACTGGGTGAAATGAACCCTGAGCAGCTATGGGAAACCACCATGGATCCAGAGAGCCGTCGCATGTTGCAGGTTACCATTGAAGATGCGATTGCCGCTGATCAGCTGTTTACCACTCTGATGGGCGATCAGGTTGAGCCAAGACGCGACTTTATTGAGGCCAACGCCCTCAACGTGGCTAACCTCGACATTTAATCAAACTGCTTATTATCTTTAAAAGGAAGGCTTCTGGCCTTCCTTTTTTATTGGATGTTCGCCGCGTTTACTTTGTTAAATAGCGATTATACTGAACCATCTTGGGTGGAATAATTGCGCAGGAAATCAATTGATAAGACTCTTCAGGAAACTGTTTAATCTCAGGGAAAAGGTTGAAGTAGAGCGACCGAAAAGCTTCAACGAAGCCCCGCCCAATATCAAGCATGAGCGGAAAACCTTGAGCCGCTCCCGGGAGACAGCCACCGAGAGCGATGAGTTGGTGACCGCCGTTGATGCTACGGCGCTATTTTACAGTTTACTGTTCTCCGTCAGCAGTCAAAATAGCGGTGGCGTAGCCAATAAACTCGAAAAGCGGGTCATGAGCGACATTGAGCTGGCTCTGGCCTCACCGCAGCAGATTGCCGATTCTGTATTGCAGATCCCTGGCCGAATGCTGGAGCTGGACAGTAAACTCAGCGATCCTGAATTTGATAATCAGGATATAGTCGCGCTTATTCAACAAGATCCCGTGTTGAGTGCCGAGGTGATCCGCATCTGTAACTCGGCGGCTTTTCGCCGCAGCGAGCGGCAGATAACCAGTCTTCAGCAGGCTTTGGTTCAACTGGGCAGCAACAGGTTGAGACGGATAGTGACCACCTGCATGATGAAAGAGATGATAGATATCAAACCCATCTACTTTCGCCGCTTTGGGGCCCATTTGTGGCGCCATTCACTGCAGGTGGCTTTCCTGGCCGGAGAATTGGAAACCGAAGAACCTGATACTGCTTTTATGGTGGGGCTGCTGCACGATGTTGGCAAGATAGCCATCTTCAAACTACTGCTCGATGCCTTTATTCAAGCCGAGCCTGGTGAGCAGCCCAAGTCCTGGCTGTTCCGTCAGGTGATGACGGCGCGCTCCCTGTCATTGAGTAGCCTGCTGGTGAGTTGTTGGCAGTTGCCCAAGGCATTTGAGACTGTATTGCAACCTTTGGCCAATGTCGGTGCCAAGCCGGAAAATCGTTTAAGCCAGCTGATTTGGCAAGCCAATCTGCTCAGTGAATGTTCTATGCTGGTGGAAGAGGATAAGTTGCCTCCGGAATTGCTGGACGCCTTGTTGAAAGAAGCCAATATCAGCCGGGGAATGTTTGAACAATGGCACCAGCAACTGCTTGAAATAAAATGAAAAAACGCGCTTTTCGGCGCGTTTTTTTATCGGTTTGCCATTACAGCAACAGCCATCACTGCAACAGTGATATGTCGGCCACCCGCAGGAACTGATTTCGCAGTTGATTCAGCAGTGCCAGACGATTGCGGCGCAGCGCCTCATCGTCGGCCATTACCATCACATCTTCAAAGAAGGTATCTACCGGCTCTTTCAGCGTCGACAGCAGGGTCAATCCCTGTTGATACTCCCCTTTGGCAAATAAGGGGTCAAGTTGTGGCTGAAGTGAGCTCAGAACTTGATTCAGGGCTTTCTCGGCATCTTCCTGCAGCAGAGTCATATCGACTTCGCTTGGCAATTCACCTTCAACCTTGGCAAGAATGTTGGAAACCCGCTTGTTGGCAGCGGCCAGAGAGGCTGCCTGCTCCAGGCTGCGGAAATGGCTGACGGCCTGGATACGGCTGTCAAAGTCGGCCGGACGAGTCGGCCGACGGGCCAGAACCGCCAGAATCACATCGGTACTGATGCCTTTATCTTGATACCAGGCGCGGAAACGGCCCATCAGGAATTCCAGCACCTCTTCGGCGCAGTTCTGATTGCTGAGGTTGCTGCCGTGGGCCTTGATGGCGTAGGCAATCAGCTCGACCAGATCCAGTGGCAGTTTGTTCTCAACAATGATCCTCAGTACACCTATGGCCGCGCGGCGCAGGGCAAAGGGGTCGGCAGCGCCTTTAGGAGCCTGGCCGATACCGAATATTCCGCTCAGGGTATCCAGCTTCTCTGCCAGTGCAACAGCGCAGGATACCGGCGCTGTTGGCACAGTATCACCGGAGAACTTGGGCTTGTACTGTTCTTCCAATGCCTGGGCAACCGCTTCGGTTTCGCCTTCGAGGCGCGCGTAATGCATGCCCATGGTGCCTTGAGTGTCGGTAAATTCCATGACCATATTGGTCATCAAATCGGCCTTGGACAACAGACCGGCACGCTTGGCATCGGCTTGGTTGGCATCGATTTTGGCCGCAATGGCTTCGGCCACACAGGAGATACGCTCCACTCTGTCTTTAAGGGTGCCCAATTGCTTCTGGAATACCACGGTTTCCAGGCTGGCAATGCGGGACTCGAGTGATTGCTTTTTATCTGTGTTAAAGAAGAATTCGGCATCGGCCAGGCGAGGGCGGACAACTTTCTCATTTCCGGCAATGATTTGCGCCGGATCTTTGGACTCAATATTGGTCACAAAGATGAAGTTGGGCATCAGTTTATTGTTGCCATCAAATACCGGGAAGTATTTCTGATCGCCTTTCATTGTGTAGACCAGGGCTTCAGCGGGCACCTGCAAAAACTTCTCTTCGAAAGCCGCTGTCAGTACCACAGGCCATTCAACCAAGGAGGCGACTTCTTCAAGCAGTTCATCGGCGATATCGGCACGGCCACCCAACTTGGCAGCGGCTTTTTCTGCGTCTGTCTTGATGATATCTATTCTGGCCTGATAGTCGGCAATCACCTTACCGCGCTCTTTCAAGCTGCTGAGATAGTTGTCGGCATGATCCAGCTCGAAGCTGGCTTCACCCATAAAGCGGTGACCTCGAATGGTACGCGCTGAATTGATACCCAGCAGCTCACCGGCTACCAGCTTGTCGCCCAGTAGTATAGTAACTGTGTGCACGGGGCGGATAAATTGAGTCTTGTTGCTGCCCCAGCGCATAGGCTTGGGGATCGGCAGCTTGTCCAGAGCGTGTTGAGCCATGGACGGGATCAGGCTTTCAGTGGTCACACCTTCAACCTTGGCTCGGTGCAGCAGCCATTCACCCTTGTCTGTCACCAGACGCTCGGCTTCGGCAACGCTGATACCATTGCCGCGGGCCCAGCCTTCGGCGGCCTTGGTTGGCTTGCCTTCGGCATCAAAGGCCGAGCTGACCGCTGGGCCTCTTTTCTCAACCACTTTATCCTGTTGTGCCAGAGCCAGTTGCTCTATGTAGAGCGCCAAGCGGCGCGGAGCGGCATACCAGTGTGCCTTGCTATAGCTGAGTTCGGCCTTGTCCAGTTCTTCGCAGAAGTTGTTTACAAAAGATTCTGCCAGAGTGCGTAGGGCTTTTGGTGGCAGCTCTTCTGTACCTATCTCTATGAGTAAGTTGTCAAAATTCATTAGTTCTACCTCACTTGCACATTGGGAAGCCCAGGGCTTCACGCGCCTGGTAATAAGCTTCGGCTACCGCCTTGGCCATGGTGCGCACCCGCAGGATATAGCGCTGACGCTCGGTCACAGAGATGGCGTGACGGGCATCGAGTAGGTTGAAGGCGTGTGAAGCCTTCATAACTTGCTCATAAGCGGGCAGAGGCAGAGGTTTTTCCAGTGAAAGCAGGTGCTGGCAGGTTTTCTCGCACTGATCGAACAGACCGAACAGGAAGTCGACATCGGCATGTTCAAAGTTGTAGGTTGACTGCTCCACTTCGTTTTGGTGGAACACGTCACCATAGGTGATCCTTCCCATTGGGCCGTCGGTCCACACCAGATCATAGACGCTGTCTACGCCTTGAATATACATGGCAAGACGCTCTAGACCATAGGTGATTTCGCCGGTTACCGGGCTACACTCTAGGCCACCAACCTGTTGGAAATAGGTGAACTGGCTGACTTCCATACCGTTGAGCCAAACTTCCCAGCCCAGGCCCCAGGCCCCCAGGGTAGGTGATTCCCAGTTGTCTTCAACGAAACGGATATCATGGATACTTGGGTCTACACCCAGGGCTTGCAGTGAGCCGAGGTATAGCTCCTGAATATTATCCGGTGAAGGTTTCAATACGACCTGAAACTGATAGTAGTGCTGAAGACGGTTGGGGTTTTCACCATAGCGGCCGTCGGTAGGGCGGCGCGATGGTTGGACATACGCGCTGCTCATCGGCTCAGGGCCCAATGAACGCAAAAAGGTTTGTGGATGGAAGGTGCCGGCACCGACCTCCATGTCCAGGGGTTGAACTATGGCGCAACCTTGCTGCGCCCAGTATTCTTGCAGGGTCAAGATAAAACCCTGGAATGTCTTCACGTCGTGTTTCGTCGTCATATCTACTGCTGTCAGCTATTAATAGAAAATGGTTTCGATTATACCTTGTCGATATAGGCTTATGTAGGTTATTTTTTATCGGATTTAGCGATTTAAGGGATTTTGAGTAATGGATATAGTTCGTTGTGGCTGGGTGACTGATGATCCTCTCTATCAGGAATATCACGACAAGGTGTGGGGAAGGCCGGTTTACGATGCCAAAGAACTGTTTGCCAAGCTCTGTCTCGATGGTCAGCAGGCGGGACTGTCTTGGCTGACCATACTCAAAAAGCAGGCTAACTATGAACGCGCCTTTGCCGGGTTTGATCCCCAAGTCATTGCCGGGTTCGATCAAGCCAAAATAGATGAATTGCTGCAAGACCCAGGGATAGTGCGCAACAGAGCCAAGGTGAATTCCATAGTTCGAAACGCCAAGGCATATCTGGCATTTGTGGAACAAGGTAATGATTTTTCAGAATTTCTTTGGGGTTTTGTCGGCTGGGTACCCAAAGTGAATCGCTTTGAAACCCTGACTCAGGTTCCGGCTCAAACACCCGAGTCGGAGGCGATGTCCAAGGCGCTGAAAAAACTGGGGTTTAACTTCTGTGGCCCGACGATTTGCTATGCCTTTATGCAGGCTGTTGGCATGGTCAACGATCATTTGTTGGATTGCTGTTGTTATCCCCATGATTAAGTTTTCCCGGCGTCGCCGTTTTTTGTTGGCGCTGTTCAGTTCGGGTCCAGGGCCCGGGCCCTTTGCGACGATAATCTATCTACCATTGTGCATGCTATTCTGGATGTTTATCGCATTTGTTTTTGGTCGATTATTGGCGCTTAGTGATGGCGTAAGTGTGTTTATTGGAGCGCTATTTACATTGCCAACTCTGGCGCTGGTGAACTTGTGGGCCGTTCGGGTGGGTGATACTTTACTGCGACTCAGCTTTGGCAAACAAGCCATCATGCCGACACTCATCCGTTTCCTGTTGCCGGCGCTTGTTAGCTACCTACTATTATCTTTGGTACTGCTACTGCTTATAAAATAAAAGGATGTTCCACGTGGAACATCCTTCCGTATTCACGTCGGGTTTAATCTTTTTTAAATCTCTTCAAAGAAGAAGGGCTGGCGCTGCTTCTTATCACCATTGAGTTGATTCATGGTTTCGGCATCATAGAGTTTGCCATTGACCATAGTATGAGTGACCCTGTCTGTGACCCTAATGTCCTCTAGTGGGTTACCGTCGATAACAATAAGGTCGGCTAATTTGCCTGGTTTAATTGAACCAAGCTGATGGTCCATAGCGAAGGTCTTGGCGGGATAAAGCGTTGCCGTCTTCAGCACTTCCATATTGCTCATACCGCCCTGGGCAAACATCCACATCTCCCAATGAGCTGCCAAGCCTTCACGCTGACCATGGGCACCAATGTTGGGATGGATCCCCAATTGATTCACCTCATTGGCGACTCTGGCTACATTGAAGTGGTTGTAATGTTCATCCGGTGCGGTAGGCCTTCTCATGGAGCGAGCCCGCAACAGATCGGCAGGAACATATTTTGACAATCGTGGATGAGCCCAGACATCTGTCTTATCGTACCAATAGTTTTCACCCGAAATGCCGCCATAGGCCACCACCAGAGTGGGGGTGTAACCTACTTGGGTTTGGCTCCAGAATTGCTTAATATCGTCGTAGATTGCTGCGGCCGGCAGGGAATGTTCCACTGTGGTGTGGCCATCGGCAATCATGGTGAGATTATGCTGCAGCAGGCTTCCTCCCTCAGGAACCACCATCATCTCCAATTCTCTGGCCGCGGCTATGACTTGTTGACGCTGATTGCGCCTGGGTTGGTTATAGCTCTTGACGCTGAAAGCGCCGACTTTTTTAAGTCGTTCGAGGTGGAATTTGGCATCATCCAATGAGTCTATGTGACTGGTGTAGCCTGGTAAGTTGGCTCCATAGAGTATGGTGCCGGTAGAGAATATCCGCGGGCCAACAATCTTTCCGGCTTTTTGTTGCTCGCTGGCAGCAAAAATTTCGGTAGTGTCATTGGAGGGATCATGGATGCTGGTAACCCCCAAGGCCAAGCCGGCATATAACTGCCAGTTCTGCTGGGGGATGATTTCGCTTTCACCTTGAGCGCCATGGGCATGGGCATCAAACAGACCCGGCATCAGTGTCTTACCTGAGATATCCACTAGCATAGCATCATCCGGAATAGCCATGCCGGCTTCACCCACGGCTTGGATATGGTTATCTTTCACCAACACCACACCTTTATCTATGACCCTATCATTCTCCATTGTGATGATCTTTCCGCCGACGAAAGCGATTGTTCCACGTGGAACATCCATCTCTGTCTGAAAACCAATCTCAGTAACTTGGACCTTGTCCTTGGCATTCTTCTCTCGATAGTCGTTATCCAGGTTCACTTGATAGAGTTCTGGGCCAAGGGTCCAATAGAGCTGATCGCTGTTGGCGCCCCAACTGATACTCTCACCGGCACGGGTACTGAGCTGTGTTACCGGCAAATTAGTCGCCTTAGGCCCGATATCAACGGTTTCACCATGCTTGGCGAAGGGGGTGACCCAAACCCGGAAACGTTCGGCAAATGCGAGTTGCTTACCATCGGGAGATACCCTGAATTCTGTGGCGTGTTTGCTGGTGTAGTGTACCCGCTTATCGAAACCACTAAGCGCTATTGAGGCTAGTTGCGGCGTTTCACCACTCTCGATAAAGTAGACTCTGTCATTGTCGGCACCAAACTGTGGTTGGAAGCCCTGAGCTGAGAGTTTCTTTAGTCCTTTACCATTGCTGTCAACCAGGTAGAGCCCGGGATCCTGACTCCAGGTTTTTGGAGTAATATAGCCACCGGCAATTTTACGAAACACAACTTGCTTGCCATCGGGAGAGAAGGTGGGCTCAATATATTTCCCCGGCTCTTGGGTCAGTGTTGTGGTTTTTCCTCCTCGGGCACTGATGGTTCTAACGCTGCCTTGTTGCTGATCATTCCATGTGGTAAACACCACTCGCTTACCGTCACGGGACCATTGAGGGAATAACTCATCCACCCGGTCATCCAAACGGGTCAGGCGCTTCGGTTTGCCGTCCGGCAGCTGCTTTATCCAGATTTTTCCCAGAGCTTCGTAGATGACTTTGGTTCCATCTGGCGATACCTGAGCCATGCGCAGCATTTTGACATCCAGTTGCTGCTGATCTATGTCCTGCTTAAAGCGCACCGCCGGTTGCACGGCAAGCTCTGTGGTGACATTGAATGGGATCTCTGCCGTTTGTTTGGATGCCAATTCGAGTCTGTGGATTTTGCCTTTTGCCCAGAAATAGATCTCTGCACTATCTGGACTCCAGGCCATAGTGGGATAAACACCATGTATCGCCCAGGTTTCCTGCATGTCTCTGTCAAGGTCGCCATAGAGCTTTTGCTCTTTACCGGAAGCCAGATCCAACAGGTATAAGGTTGACTGAAAACCGTCGCGTTTGATGTAGGCCAACTGTTTGCCATCCGGGCTCGGAGTAGGTCTGATGGCGCCACCAGTGCCCTCGACAAGCACTTCGATATCCCCGGTTTGAGTATCGTAGCGTTTTATCTTGTATATGCCTTTGACCGAGTCTTTGGAGTAGTGAAAGGTCTTGCCTGGGGTGGCATCTTGGCTGAAGTAGATATATCGGCCGTCCGGGGAATAGGCGGGTTCACCCAAGTCTTTCTGATCATTTGGCCGCTCGGTGAGTTTAACTCCTTCGCCACCGGCAATATGATAAAGCCAGACTTCCCCGGCTCCTAGACTGCGACTGGCTGTGAAGTGCTTTCGCGCCACCAGATATTGGGAATCAGGGCTCCAGGCCGGGCTGTTGAGCAGGCGGAATGTTTCATTGGTTACCGGACGCGGATTACTGCCGTCAGCATTCATTACCCAGATGTTGTCGCCGCCATCTTGATCCGATGTAAAGGCAATGTATTTGCCATCTGGGCTGTAGACGGGCTGCATCTGCCAGGCTATGCCTTGTGCTAAAGGTTCGGCTTCGCCGCCCTGTGCGGGAATTCTGTAGATGTCACCCAGCAGATCAAACACCAGGTATTTGCCATCCGGGCTCAGGCTTAGGTTCATCCAGGTACCTTCAGAGACCTGAATTTTGGCTTGTTCTAGGGGAGCATTCTGTGGGGCATTGACGTCCCACTTGGTTGCGTGATCGTCACTGAATGCCGAAGCTGAAAAGAGCAATGAAACAGCTGTGTACAGAGGGGTTAGTTTAGGTCTCAACATGACAGCGGCCTTATTTTAGTTATCGGTTACCGACTGTCTGTTATCTCACAAATTTGTTAACAGTAAAACCTCAATACTGTATCAATTAGTTTTCCATTTTTTATAAGTCTAAGTTGCGATTTGGCCAGCTATCGAGTAACTGAACCGGGTCCAGAGGCTTGATTTTTCCCGGATTTATCACTTTGGCAGTACAGCCACCACGCCAACCAGGCGTTAATGCTGCTTCCAACCCTGGGTATGCTCGCTCCATTTTGCCGCAGGGGTCAGTTTCTCCGGTAAGTTCAAGCACCAGTTGTTCACCAATCCTCAGGTATTTACCCACCAATTCAGGTGCAAACTCCAGACCATCCAGCAGCAAGTTGGCTCTGCGGCACGTCCAGGGTAGCTCTGTCTGTAATTGAGTACAGGCTTGTTGCCACTGTTGTTGAGATAACAGCGTTACCTGACGCTTTCCTGGTTTACCAAAAACATCGCCCTCTACACCTTGAGCCAAACTGACTTCGGCCTGGGGCAACAAATCCATCGGCGCGTTTCTTTGCTTTTTATGGGCGATAGCGAGCAGGGTAATCATAGGTTCCTTCCTGGTGAGTGGGTTAGGTTAGAGACCTTTTTTAATTAAATATTGATAAGGCAGGTTATCCGTTTGACTGGCCACTAAGGTATGGTCCATAAACTGGCAAAAGCTGGGAATATCTCTGGTGGTAGCCGGATCATCGGCGATAATGAGCAGAGTTTCTCCCTCGGCCATATAACGGACTTTCTTGCGAACCATCATGACAGGCTCCGGACACCTCAAACCTAAAGCATCCAGTTGATGTTGGGCACTGGCAAAAACCTGACTCATATAACCTCTTACAACGAGAACAACAGAAGTGGCTAATATTACTCCAAGGCAGCGGTCAAACCAAGTTGGCAGCTATTTTTTGTGCTCTACCGCATTGTTCCACGTGGAACAATGTCTTACTCGTTATTCAGCACGGGGTTCTACTTCTCATTAAATCAAAGCGCTTTATCGTCAGAGAGCCAACATCGTATTTGTGGACATCAGGTTAATTAAAGGGTTATCTCTGTGATGAGGATAAACAGCTTTTACATAAAAAAACCGCTTAAGGAATAAGCGGTTTTTCATTGAGAAGGGCAGCTTTTCTATGCCCCTCTGTGTTGGCGATATTTACTCAGACACGCTCAAATACAGTGGCAATACCTTGGCCGAGACCAATACACATGGTTGCCAGACCCAAAGTCGCGTCTTTACTCTCCATCAGATTGATCAAAGTGGTGGAGATACGGGCTCCCGAGCAACCCAGAGGGTGACCCAAAGCGATGGCTCCACCGTTGAGGTTAACCTTCTCATCGACCAACTCCATAAGACCTAGGTCTTTCACGCAAGGCAGAGACTGCGCGGCAAAGGCTTCGTTCAGCTCAACCAGATCGATATCCGCTATGCTAAGACCTGCGCGAGTCAGTGCCTTTTGTGTGGCTGGAACCGGGCCATAGCCCATGATTGATGGGTCACAACCGGCAACCGCCATCGACTTGATGCGAGCTCGGATAGGCAGTCCTAGCGCCTTGGCTTTCTCTTCTTCCATCACCAGCATGGCAGATGCGCCATCGGACAGGGCCGAAGAGGTACCAGCGGTAACTGTGCCGTTAGCCGGGTCAAACACGGGGCGCAGGCCCGCCAGTGATTCCATACTGGTTTCAGGGCGGATCACTTCGTCATAATCTATTTTGATCAAGGCACCATTGGCATCATGGCCTTCGATAGCCTGGATCTCTCTGGCAAAACGGCCTTCAACTGTGGCTGCATGCGCACGTTTGTGCGAGCGAACGGCAAACTCATCCTGCATTTCACGGCTAATACCGTGCATGCGACCGAGCATTTCCGCCGTTAGTCCCATCATACCGGCTGCTTTGGCAACCCGGGTTGCCAGGCCAGGGTGGAAGTCGACCCCATGACTCATGGGAACATGACCCATATGTTCAACACCACCAATGATGAAGGTGTCACCCATGCCTGTCATGATGGCCCTGGCTGCTTGGTGAATGGCTTCCATGGAGGAGCCACAGAGACGGTTTACGGTAACTGCGCCAACTTGCTTGGGGATACCCGCGAGCAGAGAGGCATTACGGGCGATATTGAAACCTTGCTCCAGAGTCTGCTGCACACAGCCCCAGATAACGTCTTCTATGGTGCCGGGATCCAACTGGGGGTTACGTACCAGCAGGGCTTTCATCAACTCGGCAGAGAGTGTCTCTGCACGAACATTTCTAAATACACCGGCCTTGGAACGGCCCATGGGTGTACGAATGCAATCTACGATAACTGCTTGTTTCATGGTTAAAATCCTTTCCGCAAATTAGGCCTGATAGTAAGAACCGTTGTTGGCTGCCAGTTCACGCATGCCATCGGTCACCTGGTAGAGTCCCCCCAGGTGGGCGTATTTGTCAGCCAGGGCGACAAAGTTGGCAACGCCCATGGTATCCAGATAGCGGAACACACCGCCTCTGAATGGTGGGAAGCCAAGACCATACACCAGACCCATGTCGGCTTCGGCCGGGGTGGCGACTATGCCTTCTTCCAGGCAGCGTACGGTTTCAATAATCATGGGGATCATGGTGCGGGCGATGATTTCATCGCTGCTGAACTCTTTGAGTTCACCGAATTCGGTCTGCAGTAATTCGTAGCTGACAGGATCCTTGTCTTTCTTCGGCTTACCACGCTTATCCACAGAATACTGGTAGAAACCTTTACCGTTCTTCTGCCCCAGGCGCTCATGGTTAAACATGATATCTATGGCATCTTTGCCTGTTTTGCCCATACGGTCCGGGAAGCCTTCGGCCATGACGGCCTGGGCGTGATGGCCGGTATCCAAACCGACTACATCCAGCAGATAAGCCGGGCCCATAGGCCAACCAAACTGTTTCTCCATCACCTTGTCGACGGCGATAAAGTCTGCACCATCGGCCAGTAGGCCATTAAAGCCGGCGAAATAGGGGAAGAGTACCCGGTTAACAAAGAAGCCGGGGCAGTCGTTGACCACAATCGGCGTCTTGCCCATCTTGCTGGCATAGGCCACTACAGAGGAGATGGTTTCTTCCGAGCTGTGTTCGCCACGGATCACTTCCACCAGTGGCATCTTGTGCACAGGGTTGAAGAAATGCATGCCGCAGAAGCGGGAAGGGTCTTTCAGACTCTTGGCAAGCAGGTTAATAGAGATGGTTGAGGTGTTGGACGCTATGATGGCATCGGCAGCTAGCTGCTGCTCGACTTCGGCCAGCACAGTCGCCTTAACCTTGGGATGTTCTACTACCGCTTCGACCACTATGTTGGCGTCTTTGACGGCGCTGTAGTCGAGTGATGGGGTGATGTTGTTGAGTACTTTGGCCATCTTGGCCGGGGTGGAGCGACCACGCTCTACCTGTGCCGTCAGTAGCTTGGCCGCTTCGTTAAGGCCGAGATCCAGCGCCTTCTGCGCTATGTCTTTCATAACAATCGGCGTACCCTTGCTGGCGCTTTGGTAGGCGATACCGCCGCCCATAATGCCTGCGCCCAATACCGCGGCTTGTTCTATATTTTTGGCTTGTTTGGCGGCTTTCTTGGCTTTGCCTTTGACCAGTTGGTCATTGAGGAAGATGCCGATCAGCGCCTTGGCCACATCTGTTTTGGCCAGTTGAATAAAGGCTTGATGTTCTACCAATAAAGCCTCTTCACGCCCCAGACCGGCTGCCTTTTCCACTACGTTAACCGCCGCCATTGGCGCCGGATAATGCTTGCCGGCAACAGAGAACACCATACCCTTGGCTGTGGTGAACGACATCATGGCTTCCAGCTTGGGCAGTGTCAGTGGCGATTGTTTACGTTGACGGCGACTCTGCCAGTCGAGTTTGCCCGCCAGCGCGTCCTGTAGCATCTGTAGTGCTGCGGCCTGGAGTTGCTCTGGAGCCACGACGGCATCTACTGCGCCGACTTTGAGAGCGGCTTCCGGGCGTTGGTCTTTGCCTGTGGTGATCCACTCCAATGCATTATCTGCACCTATCACTCTGGGCAGGCGCACTGTGCCACCGAATCCAGGGATGATCCCCAGCTTGGTTTCCGGCAGGCCGATTCGGGCATTGATGTCGGCAATGCGGAAGTCTGTGGCCAATATGGTTTCGCAACCACCGCCCAAGGCAAAACCATTGATGGCAGAAGCGGTTGGGAAAGGCATGTCTTCCAGCTTGTTGAATACCGCATTGGCTTGCTGCAACCATGACAAGAGTACTTCATCTTCCTGAGCGAACAACCCAAGGAACTCAGTAATGTCGGCGCCGACAATAAAGGCAGCTTTGGCCGATGTCAGCAGCAGTGCTTTCACGCTGGACTCTGCTTTGATGGCGTCCAGCGCCTCATCCAGAGAGGTCAGGGTGGCGCGGTCGAATTTGTTTACCGATCCTTCGGCATTGAAGCAAAGGCGGGCGATATTATTCTCGAGTAACTCAACTTGAATCATCGAATTTTGGTAGATCATTGCTTGCATCCTTATTGCTTAGGAGTAGGGCAGCTCAGGCCATCATTTGACCAGTTGTTGCTCAGTGTGCTTCGAAAAAAGGAAAAATACAACACCCAATTTAAACGATCGTTTAATTGCTTGTCGGTTAGCTGCAAATTTCAGCTTTGTGATACACTGCACATTGGCTTTTGTTGTAACTGTGAACAGCGTCCAATGGCAAGGGGAACCTTGATTTCAGATAACAGGAACGGCTTATTATGCAACTGGCTCAGCATTATCAATCACATATAAACACTCTTAATCAAAGGGTTGCCGAGATTTGTGCTCGTGAGGGACTGTCTGGTTTGGCAATTCATTCGGGTCAACCCCACAGGCAGTTTCTGGACGATATCGATTACCCCTTCAAGGTGAACCCCCATTTCAAGGCCTGGGTGCCTTTACTGGAAACGCCTCATTGTTGGCTGCTGGTCAATGGTCGCGACAAGCCTGTGCTGATCTTTTACCGTCCCGAAGACTTCTGGCACAAGGTGATAGATCTGCCGCAAAGCTTCTGGTGTGACAGCTTTGATATCCGTATTTTGACCAAGGCCGATAAGGTGGCAGAGCTCCTGCCTGTGGCCGAAGGTCACTGGGCCTATATAGGTGAACACCTGGAAGTGGCTTCTGTGCTTGGGTTTAATAACTGTAACCCTGAAGCTGTAATGAGCTACCTGCACTTTTATCGTGCCTGTAAGACAGATTACGAGTTGGAATGTATGCGTCAGGCCAATCGTATTGCGGTCAAGGGCCATCGCGCGGCCAAGAACGCCTTCTACAGTGGTGCCAGTGAGTTTGAAATCCAGCAGCAATACTTGAGTGCCATAGCACAAGGGGAGAATCAGATTCCCTATGGCAATATTATAGCCCTCAACCAAAACGCCGCTATTTTGCATTACACTGCGTTGGAGCATGAAAGCCCACAGCAGAGGTTGTCTTTTCTGATCGATGCCGGAGCCTCTTTCCACGGCTATGCTGCCGATATCAGCCGTACCTATGCTTTTGAAAAAAATCGATTCCACGATCTTATCCAGGCGATGAATCAACTGCAGCTTCAACTGATTGAACACTTGCGACCCGGCAAACGTTATACTGAGCTGCATCTGCTGGCTCATCAACAGCTGGCGACTCTGTTACTTGAAGTCGGCCTGGCCAGAGGCTCGAAAGAGATGCTGCTGGAGCAGGGTATTACCCGGGCTTTTTTCCCTCACGGGCTGGGGCATATGTTGGGATTGCAGGTGCATGATGTCGGTGGTTTCTTCAATGACGAACGCGGCACCCATGTGGCCCCTCCTGAGGAGCATCCGTTTCTGCGCTGCACCAGGACTATGGCGCCCGGGCATGTAGTAACCATAGAACCAGGACTTTACTTCATCGATAGCCTGTTGGCGCCACTCAGGCAAGATGGCCGCAAGGCGTTGGTGGATTGGGATCTGGTAGCCAGTTTACGCCCGTTTGGTGGGATCCGTATTGAAGACAATGTCATAATCCACGCCCATAGTAACGAAAATATGACTCGAGAGTCAGGTCTCATTGATTGAAAGTTATCCCATTGCGGCAGAAGAGCTGGAATATGAAGAGGAGATAAAGCATAGCCGCTTTATCTCTTTGGTATTTCCCTGCCATTCGCCAGAAGAGTTTAAACAGCAACTACAACAGATAAAGCAGCGTTATCCCGGTGCCAGTCATTATTGCCAGGCATTTATTTGTGGTGCACCCAAGGGGCTGTCGGCCATGGGGTCGAGTGATGACGGCGAGCCGGGTGGTAGTGCCGGTCGCCCTATGTTGGCGGTCTTGCAGGGTGCTGGCATAGGTGAGATTGGCGCCGTTGTCGTGCGTTACTATGGCGGCACCAAGTTGGGTGTGGGTGGGCTGGTTCGTGCCTACAGTAGCGGGCTCAAGCAGATGATGCCTCGGCTGGCGACCAAGACCAAAATGCTCAGGGAAAAAGGCAGTTTGGTTTGCCGTTACGACCAACTGCCCGATGTCGAACATCTGTTGCAGAGGCTCGATGTGTTGATAGAAGAGCGGGAGTTTACTGACAATATTCGCCTGACACTGGCCGTGCCCCTATCTGTTACCGAGAGTATCAATAAAGAGTTGGCTCCCATGAGCCAAGGACAACTAAAGATAGATTTTTCACAGTGAACACTCTGATAACTTGTGCGACAATGCTGAGTTTTTATTGGCTAATGGACTGATTGAAAAGCGGCATGCATTACCGAACGATTACCCGTATTACCGGGTTACTGATAGGGCTTTTCTCCATCACTATGCTGCCCCCGGCATTGGTGGCCCTTATCTATGAAGACGGCGGTGGTACAGCCTTTATCAAAGCCTTCTTTATCAGTCTATTTATCGGTTTCTGGCTCTGGTATCCCAATCGCCACCATAAGGCAGAACTCAAGACCCGAGAGGGTTTTTTGATCGTGGTGCTGTTCTGGACCGTACTTGGTGCCATAGGTACCTTGCCCTTTTTACTATCGAAACAGCCGGACTTGTCGTTAGCCGACAGTATTTTTGAGTCTTTTTCGGCGCTGACTACCACAGGAGCCACTGTGATAGTCGGCCTGGATAACCTGCCAAAGGCGATACTCTTTTATCGTCACCTCCTGCAATGGCTCGGTGGTATGGGGATCATTGTGTTGGCGGTAGCTATTCTGCCGGTGTTGGGGATTGGGGGGATGCAGCTTTACCGGGCTGAGATCCCCGGGCCCGTCAAAGACTCCAAGATGACCCCCAGGATTGCCGAAACCGCCAAGACGCTCTGGTATATCTATCTGATGTTGACCTTGGCCTGTGCCGGCGCCTATTGGCTCGCCGGTATGAGTGCCTTCGATGCCATCAGTCACTCATTTTCTACTATCGCTATTGGTGGGTTCTCCACCCATGATGCCAGCATGGGCTATTTTCAAAGCCCGACCATCAATTTGATTTGCGTGGTATTTTTACTGATTGCGGCAGTGAACTTCAGCCTGCACTTCGCAGCGTTTTCCCGCCGGGGGATCAACTTCAAGGTTTATTTTCGTGATGCTGAATTCAAGGCGCTTATCGCTATTCAGTTACTGCTGACTGCCATCTGTTTCGCCACCTTGTATCACTCGGGTATCTATGATTCACCGGAGCAAACTCTGGATCATGCGCTGTTTCAGGCGGTATCCATTTCCACCACAGCCGGTTTTGGCACCGAGAGCTTCCATGTTTGGCCGCTGTTTCTGCCTATTCTGTTGATGTTTTCCAGCTTTATCGGCGGCAGCGGTGGTTCTACAGCCGGCGGTATCAAGGTTATCCGCGTGGTGTTACTGCTGTTGCAGGGCTCGCGCGAGCTTAAGCGTCTAATTCATCCCAGGGCCATGTTCTCCATTCGTATCGGTTCCAAGGCGTTGCCGGATAGGGTAATAGATGCTGTTTGGGGGTTCTTCTCCGCCTATGCGCTGGTATTTGTCATCTGTATGCTGATCCTGATGGCCATGGGAATGGATGCGATAACGGCCTTCAGCGCCACCGCAGCTTGCCTTAACAACCTGGGGCCTGGCCTAGGTGAAGTTGCCAGCAATTACGCCAGCATAGGTGATGGCGCCAAGTATGTGCTTGTGGTTGCCATGTTGTTTGGGCGCTTGGAAATTTTTACCTTATTGGTGTTGTTTACCCCGACTTTCTGGAAGAACTGATGAGCAAAACTCTGATTATTTATTCGACCGTTGATGGCCAGACCAAGGCGATATGCCAGATGATGGCCGATGAATTGAGCAAAGTGGGTGAGACAGTTTCTATGGTATCGTTGGCTGAGGCGGAAGCTGAGCCTTTGCAGACTTTCGATAAAATCCTTGTGGGTGCCAGCATACGTTATGGTAAGCATAGGCCGGAGTTGTACCGTTTCGTCAACCACCACCATGCGCTGCTGAATGCCAAGAAGAATGCCTTCTTTACCGTCAATGTAGTCGCTCGTAAGCCGGAAAAGAATACCCCGGAAACCAACCCTTATATGCAGAAGTTTTTGCAGTTATCCCTGTGGCAGCCACAGTTGCAAGGCGTGTTTGCCGGCAAGATAGCCTATCCTAACTACGGCTTATTTGACCGTAGCATGATTCGGCTGATCATGTGGATAACCAAGGGGCCAACTGATATCAGCGGTACTTATGAATTTACCGATTGGCAGCGGGTGAAAGCGTTTGCTGCCGAGTTTGCCGAGCTTTAAGACCTAAGGGCGTGGCTTACAGGCCTGCCTGCTGTGTTGTGCTTCTTGCAAAGGACTAGGGCCATTTGCTGCGAACCATGCCTTGCATCCAGGCCCGTAAGCCGACGCAGAGCACACATGGGACTTGTTCGCACCTTCCCTAAGCGCAGTACTTACGGTGCAGAATAGAAATGACCTCGGTGACCTGTTGATTCTTGAGCGAGTAGTAAACAACCTGCGAACTCTTGCGGGTTGCCACCAGATCTTCGGCGCGCAGTACTGCCAGATGTTGTGACAGCGCAGATTGGCTCAGCGGAACCGTTTCATTCAATTGAGTAACGCTCAGCTCCTGATCCAACAGTAGGCAGAGGATCATCAGGCGATAAGGGTTGGCGATGGCCTTGAGCCATTTGGCAGCATTTTCCGCATTGGAAAGCATGGCTGCGATATCAATATCTTTTTGCATCAGCTTGGAACCTCTTCGCCTTTTGATTAGGTTATTCTAATTGAATAGGGGGATGAGTACAATCATCAGTCTTTTATCTGGATCGCAATTCTAGCCTGAAAACTACCGATTCAGCGCGATTTGCGGCAATATTCTTAAGAGTTGAAGCCGATTATGTGATCTCTCAACTTGTTCTATCTGGGCGACAAGCCACACAATTTAAGTTACAGACACTCAATAGGCGAACTTATGAAATCCATTCTTGTGCTCTACTTCTCCCGTGGTGGCCACACTGCCAAGATCAGTCGCTGTATAGCTGAAAGACTACAGCAGTTGGGTCATGAGTGTGACAGCATGGATTTGGCTGCGGCCGAGGCGGAAAACATCGACTGGCAAAAATATGATGCCGTGGTACTCGGTGCTTGTGTGCTTTATGGCACCTACGACAAGAGTGTGTTCGCTTTTTGCAGCAAACACCAACAGGTGTTGACAGAAAAAGGGCTCAGCTTTTTCTCTGTTAATGTGGTGGCCCGCAAACCGGAGAAACGAATACCGGAAAACAACAAGTATCTGCAGAAGTTTATTGCTCTGTCGGATTGGAAACCCAAGGATGTGAAGATTATCGCCGGTAAGGTGGACTACCCCTCTTGGGGCTGGCTGGATAGCTTTATGATCCGGTTGATCATGAAGATGACCGGCGGCCCAACCGATCCCAAGACGGTTATCGACTACACGGACTGGGAAGATGTAAAGCGCTATGCCGAGTATTTGAGTGATTTGGCATCCTGATAGAGCCGATGTTTTCCAAGCGCAGTCATGGTACTGCGCTTTTTTGTATGTGTTGAAAAGACTGCAAGGCAAGCTTTGTTTGCCTGTTGCCCACTTAATATGGGCGGCTTTATTGTATGACTTTTAGGAGGTGTCATGAATGACGGTGAGATTCGCCTGCGGGCGCTGGAAAGAACAGACCTGAGATTTATTCATCAGTTAAATAACAATCGCATTATTATGGCTTATTGGTTTGAAGAGCCCTATGAGTCGTTTGATGAGCTTGAAGAGCTCTACAACAAGCATATCCATGACAAGACGGAGCGACGCTTTATCGCAGAAAATGCTCAGCAGCAGACTATAGGCCTGGTTGAGTTGGTGGAGATCAATGACATTCATCGTAACGCCGAGTTTCAGATCATTATAGCGCCGGAGTTTCAGGGGCGAGGTTATGCCAGACCTATGGTCAACAAGGCGCTCAATTACGCCTTTACCATACTTAACCTATACAAGGTTTATCTGCATGTGGCACTGGAGAATGACAAGGCGTTGCAGCTCTATCAAAAGTGCGGTTTTAAAGAGGAAGGCCATTTGGTACAGGAGATCTTTATCAACGGCCAATACTCGGATGTCAAACGTATGTATGTCTTACAAGCCGATTATCTACAGTTGAATAATATTCACCTATAGAGGGGTTGTCAGTATTTCCAGAAACTGGGGTGGAACAATACGGCAACGGTAAGGATCTCCAAGCGGCCCAGTAACATGCCTATCGACAGCGCCCATTTGGCCAAGTCCGGCAAGCTGGAAAAGTTGCCTGCAGGGCCAATAACCGGGCCGAGTCCTGGGCCGACATTGGTCACTGCCGTGACTGCGCCGGAAAGGCTGGTGATAGGATCCAGACCACAAAGCACCAACACCAGTGTCAGCATCACGATAACCAGCATAAACAGCAGCGCAAAGGTCACCAGGGAGCGCACAATTTCTTCGTTGATAGGTCGGTTGTTGTAGCGCTCGCGGAAAATACCGTTGGGATGAAACTGCTGCTTCAATTGTTCACGCATGATGGCGCCGGCTATCTGGAAGCGGAATATCTTGATACCGCCGGAGGTTGAACCTGAGCAGCTGCCGACAAACATCAGGAATAGAAAGGCGATATTTGCCAGTGCCCCCCAACTGCCGTAGTCAGTCAGACCATAGCCTGTGGTTGTGACCACGGAAACTACGTTAAAACTCGAGAGCCGCAGGGCATCAATAAAAGCTATTTCCCGCGAGCTGTAGAGCCAATAGGCCAGAGAGAAAGACACCAGCAGCAGAAAAAGAATAAAGCCTTTTACTTGGGCATCATTCCACACCTTGATACTACGTTGCTGCAGGCTTTGGACAAACATCAGCAGCGGCAGGCCGCCGGCAGCCATAAATACCACGCCGACCCAGTGCGCAGCTTCGGGAAAGGCCGCCATGGAACTGTCCGAAGTCGAGTAGCCTCCAGTGGAGAGTGTGGTCATGGCATGATTCAGCGCCTGAAACCAGTTCATCCCTGCCAGGTGATAAGCCAAACCGCAGCATACTGTCAGTCCCAGATAAACCAGAAACAGGTATTTGGCCAAGCTCTGGGTGCGAGGGATGGCCTTCTCGGACCAATCTGAGGATTCAGTTCTAAATAGCCGCATTCCCCCCACGTTGAGAAACGGCAGAATGGCCACCGCCATCACGATAAAGCCTATGCCACCGAGCCACTGCAACAGCGAACGCCAGACGAGAATGCTGTGATCCATGCTATCCAGGCCGGATAATACTGTGGATCCTGTCGTGGTGATCCCCGACATGGTTTCAAAGAAGGCATCGGTATAGCCAATACCGTGATACAGGGTAAAAGGCATGGCGGCGAATAGGCTGACGATAAACCAGGTGAGACTGGTCAGCAGGAACATGTCGCGGATATTCAGATTGAGTTTTTGTCCCTGGCCCCTATGCATACAAAGGCTGGAGATTGTGCCTGTGACCAGTGCCGATGCCATGAAGGCTGCCACTGTTTCTTCACCGTAAAACAGAGCGAAGAAGAGTGGAATAAACATAAAGGCCGTCAGCATGGATAAAAACAGGCCTAGGATGAATAGCAGTGGGCGAAAATTCAGCATGGCCAGAGCCTTAGAAGAAAAACGCGCTCGGCTGGAACAGTTTTTCCACTTCACCGATAAACTTCTTGTTCACCAGAAAGAGAATGACATGGTCTCCCTGTTCGATAACTGTTTTATCGTGGGCCATTAAGACTTCATCATCGCGGACTATGGCACCTATGGTAGTGCCAGGCGGCAGCTTGATTTCGCCTATCTGTTTACCTACGACTTTACTGGTGCTGGAGTCACCGTGGGCTATGGCTTCAATCGCTTCGGCGGCACCCCGACGCAGTGAGTATACGTTACAGATATCCCCTTGACGGATATGGGTTAGCAAGGCCGAGATAGTGGCTTGCTGCGGCGAAATGGCGATATCGATATTGGCTTCCTGAACGATATCGACATAAGCTTCACGCTGAATAAGCACCATCACTTTCTTGGCGCCCATGCGCTTGGCCAATAGCGCTGACATGATATTGGCCTCGTCGTCGTTGGTGACGGCGATAAACACATCGGTTTGATCTATATGCTCTTCCATCAAGAGTTCCTGATCGGAAGCATCGCCGCAGAATACCGTGGTATTTTCCAGCTTTTCTGACAGTGCTTCGGCTCTGTCCTGACGGTGTTCTATCAGCTTGACCGAGTGATTACGCTGCAGTTTCTTGGCCAGTCCCAAACCTATGTTACCGCCACCGGCGATCATGATATTGCGGTAGCTGTTATCCAGCTTCTGCATCTCACTCATCACTGCCCGTACATGGCGACTGTCAGCGACAAAGAACACTTCATCATCGGCTTCTATGATGGTGGTTCCCCTGGGCATAATCGGCCGTCCCTGACGGAAAATAGCCGCCACCCGGGTATCAATATTCGGCATGTGTTCGCGCAGCGTTGCCAGCGCGTTGCCCACCAAGGGGCCACCATAATAGGCGCGAACAGCCACCAGGCTCAGTTTGCCTTCGGCGAACTCCAGAACCTGTAAAGCCCCAGGATAATCTACCAGGCGTTGTATGTAAGCGGTTACTAACTGCTCGGGAGCTATCAGCTCATCTATGATGAACCCCCCCCGGGTACGAGGCTCATTACTCTTGGTTTCACTGTCGATAAACAGTTTATCCTGCATCCCCAAATACTGCTCTGAGCGAATACGGGCTATCTTGGTTGGTGTGCCAAACAGGGTATAGGCAATTTGACAGGCGGCCATGTTGCATTCGTCGCTGTTTGTTACAGCGATCAGCATATCGGCATCTTCGGCGCCGGCTTCTTTCAAGACGCCGGGATGGGCTCCGTGACCGACAACCACCCGCAAGTCATATTTGTCTTGCAGTGCCCTAAGGCGGTTTCTGTCACTGTCGACTATGGTGATATCGTTGTTTTCACCCACCAGGTTTTCCGCAAGGGTGCCACCGACCTGACCTGCGCCCAAGATGATTATTTTCATGGCCTCGTCTTATCCCTGAAGTTTCGACTTAACGATTCGCGCGTAATAAAACCCGTCCATATTGTCCTGTCCGGGCAAGATTTGCCAGCCTATCGCATCTGGCTGGTCTGCCTGAGTGATAGCTTCCAGCCGGGCATCCGGCGTACGCTCCAGGAAGGCGACAACTTGATCGCGGTTTTCCTGTGGCAGGATAGAGCAGGTGGCGTATAACAGTACACCTCCTGGCTTTAACCACTGCCAGCAATGATCCAATATCTGTTGCTGCACCTTGGCCAACTCCTCAATATCCTGCGGCTTACGCAGCCACATGATATCCGGATGGCGCCGAATAACGCCGGTAGCCGAGCAGGGAGCATCCAGTAATATGCGATCAAACTTGCCACCCTGCCACCATGAAGCAATATTTGCGGCATCGCCGTGCACCAACTTGGCATTCAGTTGCAACCTTTGCAGGTTCTCGGCAACTCTCTGCAGCCGTTTGTTGTCGTTGTCGACCGCCACCAGTTCTATGTCCGGACACAGCTCCAGCAGATGGCAACTCTTGCCTCCCGGAGCGGCGCAGGCATCGAGAATGGTTTCGCCCGCTTGAGGTGCCAGCAGGGCGGCGGCCCATTGAGCAGCACCATCCTGTACAGACACTGAGCCTTCGCTAAAGCCGGGCAGAGTGGTGACATCGCAGGCTTGCTCGAGCAATATACTGTCTTCCCCCTGACCTGGAGTGGCGGCAATTTCGGCTTCAGCCAAGTGTTGCAGATATTGCTCACGGCTTTGGGATAAACGGTTGTTGCGCAGCCACAGTGGCGGCCGCTGGTGACTCTGCTGCACCACTTGTTGCCAGTTTTCCGGATAGGCGGCAGTGAGCGCCTTGAGGATCCAGTTGGGCGTATTGTGTTCCAGCACAGGGTTATCTGTGGCCAGTGGACTATTGTCTCGCTGGATATTGCGTAAAACGCCGTTGACTACCTTGACCAGGTTTTCAAACTTCAGCTGACGACAGGCTTCAGCAGTTTCCGAAATAGCTGCATGGGCCGGTATCCGGGTGAAATACAATTGGTAACAACCCACAAGAAGCAGCTGGTGGACGATACGCTGTTTCCCTTTGAACTGTTTACTGAGGCAGTCGCTGACTCTCTTGTCCAGTTGTGGCAGGGTGCGCATTACGCCATAGCAAAGTTCGGCCAAAAGCGCCTTGTCTTTGCCGCTGTGAAGCTGCTGTTGTTGTTCGGGCAGGGCAACAGAGAGGGACATGCCCCGTTCCAGTACCTGAAAGATGGCCTTGGCGGCAAGGGCTCTGAGATTCTGCCTCATGATGCTTGAGCCAAATTCTTACCGGGCTGGAACCATTCGCCCCTGGCGTTGAGAATATCGGCGATATCCAGCGGCTTTTTCCCTGGCAGTTGCGCCTTTTTCAACACTAATAAGCCATCGGCAGTGGCAATGGCTAATCCTCGCTTGTCGGCGCGCACCACAGTGCCCGGCGCAAACTGCTCGTCTGATTCTTCCACTTCGGCCTGCCAGACCTTGATATTTTGTCCCTGGCATTCAAAGTAGCTCACCGGCCAAGGATTAAAGGCGCGGATCTCCTGCCACAGGTTGCGGGCAGCTTTATGCCAGTCGAGGCGGGCTTCCTCTTTACTGAGTTTTTCGGCGTAGTTGGCCAGTGATTCATCCTGCGGCTCGGCGGTTAGCTTGCCTTCGGCCAGACCTTGCAGAGCTTGGATCAGTGCTTCCGGTCCCTGTTGGGCCAGTTTTTCATAAAGGGTTGCTGAAGTGTCGTCATCGGCTATCGGCAGCGAGGTCTTGAGCAGCATATCGCCGGTATCCAAACCGACATCCATCTGCATTATGGTGACCCCGGTTTCTTTGTCCCCGGCCCACAATGCCCTTTGGATAGGCGCCGCACCGCGCCAGCGCGGCAGAATGGAGCCGTGAACATTGATGCATCCCAGGCGGGGAGCCTGCAATACTGCCAATGGCAGGATTAGGCCATAGGCGACCACCACCATGATATCGGCTCCCAGAGCTGCCAGCTCCTGCTGGGCTTCTTCGTGGCGCAGTGATTTGGGCTGATAGACAGGAATATCGTGTTCCAGCGCCAGCGCCTTGACCGGGCTGGGGGTGAGTTTATGGCCTCTTCCGGCGGGTTTGTCCACTCGGGTATAGACGGCGATGACTTGATGCTCTGAGTCCAGCAGCGCCTGCAGGTGGCGCGCTGCAAAGTCCGGAGTACCGGCAAAAATGATCTTCAGTGGTTTCAAAATAGATCCTAATTATTCGGGATTGATTCAGGCTTTCGCTTCCTGACGTGCCGCTTTTTCCAGCTTTTGTCTGATCCGCTGACGTTTCAGTGGTGACAGATAATCAACGAAAAGCTTGCCCTTTAGATGATCCATCTCATGCTGAATACAGATGGCAAATAAGCCGTCTGCTTCAATAGTAAATTCATTGCCATCTCGGTCGAGTGCCGTCACGGTAATAAATTCGGCTCTGTCCACCTTGGCATAAATACCGGGTACAGACAGACAACCTTCTTCATTACAGAAGTCACCGCTGGCACTGATAATTTGGGGGTTGATAAAGACTTTTGGACGTTCAACGTCATCCTGTAAGTCCATCACTATCAGTTGCTTATGAAAATCGACTTGAGTTGCGGCCAGACCAATACCCTTTTCTTCGTACATGGTCTCGAACATATTATCGATTTGCGTCTGCAGCGCAGAATCAAATTCTGTCACGGGCTGGGCAATCGTGCGTAATCTCTCGTCGGGGAATCGTAATACTTTTAACATGGTCATAGATAAACTCTTAACAAGTCTGTCAAATCCGTGCCAGTTGGTTATACTGACTTGTGCTATTGCGTTAATTTTAATCCTTAGCGGCTATCAATAACAGCAAAAGCTCTTACTAATGAGCCAGACAACATGGAAGCCCCCATGAAACGGTTAATTTTACTCGCGTTACTGACATTTAATTGCACCTTCGTTGCAGCAGATACCCTGACATTAAAACCCGGTCATCCTGATACTTATGTGGTCAAGAAAGGCGATACCCTTTGGGATATATCGGCACTGTTTCTCAAAGACCCCTGGCGCTGGCCCAAACTTTGGGGCGCCAATCCCCAGATAGCCAATCCACACCTTATTTATCCCGGCGATCGATTGACGCTGGTGTTTATTGATGGTGAACCCAGATTGGTCAATAAACCTCATGTTCGCAAGAGTCCCGCCGGAAGAGCTCAGCCCAAAGGTGGCGCCATTCCCGCGGTGGATTTGGCTTTGATCCAGCCCTATCTGGTGCAGAACCGGGTGGTCGACCCTGAGTGGTTCAAGGAACAACCTATGGTGCTGGGGGGGGAAAGAGATTCCCGTCACCATGTGATGGACGACATTATTTATATCCAGGCCAATCTGCCACAGGGCGATAAGGTCGGGATGTATCAGCCCGGGCGCGAATTTACCAATAAGGAAAGCGGCGAGTTGCTGGGTCAGGAAGTGATCCTCAGTGCCAGCGGCCGAGTGGTGGAATCGGGTGAAATTTCCAAGGTGAAGCTGCTTAACAATTTCCGTGAAACCAAAGCCGGTTTCCGAGTGTTGGCGATAGAGGATGACTCCTTATTGTCAGCCTACTTTATTCCCAAGGCCAGTGATTTAGAGGGCGCCAAGGTGTTGGCATCTGAACGTAAAATTCGCGCCATGGGTAAACTGGATGTGTTTTATCTGGACCGGGGCAACCGTGAAGGTGTTGAGCCCGGCGATGTGTTCTCTATCTATAAGGACGGTGCCGAGGTGGTGATCAACGGCGAGGGTATCCCGGTGCCGCCGACCGAACGCTCCGCTTACGATAACTTGATGGCCAAGATGGGCTCAGACAATGCCGTTAAGCTGCCGGATCTCTATCGCGGTCAGGTCATGGTGTTTAAGGTATTCGACAAGACAGCTCTCGGGCTCATCATGGTGAATGAAAGCCCTGTCAGGGTAGATGACCTTTTGGTCAGGCCTGACACATTATTGAAAGGTGAATGACGCATAATAGTCTGGTTGATTGGCTGGTTGTCGCTGCGGTATCTGGACTGGGACCCCTCCGGATAAGGCAATTACTCTTGCACATGGATGTGGCTGAGTTGAGACAGAGGCTGGAACATGAACCCCAGTCTTTGCCAATAAACCAGACACAGCTCCAACGCTTGGAGTTGGCTCCTGAAAAAGTTGACCAAGCCTTGCAATGGCAGCAGGGTGCAGAGGGCAGATATCTAATCTGTCCTGACGATCCTTTTTATCCGCCTCTCTTGAAACATATTCCTGACTTTCCTCCGATTTTGTTCGTCAAAGGACAGGTTGAAACCCTGCTGCAACCCGCGCTGGCCATGGTCGGCAGCCGAGATGCCAGCCGCGCCGGTTTGTCGCTTGCCTGGCAGTGGGGCGCCGAACTGGATGCCTTGAACATCAGCGTATGCAGTGGTATGGCTGCCGGCATAGATGGCGCAGCTCACCGGGGAGCCTTATCGGCAACCGGCAAAACCATTGCGGTACTAGGTACCGGAATTGACGAAATTTACCCTCGAAGGCATAGGGTTCTTTATGATGATATTCAAGTACATGGTGCAGTTATCAGTGAACTTTGGCCCTCCGTCGGTGTATTTCCCGGGAATTTTCCCAAACGAAACCGTATAATCAGCGGCCTTGCAATGGGAACCTTGGTGGTAGAAGCTCGTCGGCGCAGTGGTTCACTGATCAGTGCTCGCCTGGCATCAGAGCAAGGTCGAGAGGTTTTTGCAGTTCCAGGTTCAGTTATGGGCGATGAACACCAGGGATGCCACGATTTAATTCGTAATGGGGCAAAACTTGTGGAGTCGGTGGCCGATATAGTGGAAGAGTTGGCGCCTTTATGTAGCTGCCACCTTGAAGACTTGCGCAAGAGTCACCATATAAAACCAAGTGAGAACTCTGAGTTGCCATTTAAAACGCTGTTAGCTAGTGTAGATTATGAGACCACACCTTTGGATGTGGTGGTTGAGCATAGTGGAATAACGTTGGATCTGGTGTTGGAACAATTGCTTGAACTTGAGTTGCAAGGTTGGGTTGCCGCAGTACCCGGTGGTTACGTTAGACTTAAGAGGAAATAGCCATGTTTGATATCCTCATGTATCTGTTTGAAAACTATGTTCATAGTGAAGTTGAAATGTTGGTCGACGAAGATGAGTTGACCAAAGAACTCACCCGTGCCGGTTTCCATCAGTCCGAAATCATCAAGGCGCTTTCCTGGCTTGAGCGGTTGGCCGAACTGCAGGAGAGCGATACTCCCTACCTTAGAGGGCATACTCAACATTCCTTCCGCATCTACACCAAAGATGAAATGGAGAAACTGGACGTCGAGTGCCGTGGTTTCCTATTGTTCCTGGAGCAGATTCGGGTATTGAATGTGCAAACCCGGGAAATGGTTATCGATAGGGTGATGGAATTGGACGAGCCAGCTATGGTGTTGGAAGACCTCAAGTGGTTGATTCTGATGGTATTGTTTAATGCGCCCGGTAATGAGTCTGCCTATGAGCAGATGGAAGATCTTATCTTCGAGCAACCAGAAGAAGGTCGATTACACTCCTGAACGGCAGTTTACATTCGACAATCTCAGCACGGATAGTATGGCTAATGTGAAGTGGTTTTATATCGCTCTGGCACCAAACGAGATGTGCTGAGATTCTTGAGCAAAAAGAGCAGCTGCAAGATATATGTGCCGTTATTGCCTGTCTTGGCCGGTATCAATTCAATTCGCTTTCAGGATATTCTTAGAAAGTTGGGCAATCTTTTTGGCTGCAGTTATCTTCATTTCCCCATTGTCTGAATACTTCAATTTTTATCATTCCGCAAAAGAGAGCGATAAGCCTTTCTGAAAAAGACCACGACAGTTTCCAACCTATGTAACTTTTTCCTGAAGTGAAGGCTATTTCACTATCTGTTCTTGCCGGCTGAGTCTTTCAGTGAGTGTGGTCATCAACTCGACTCCCTTTATCCGTGTGGCGCTGGTAAAATGTTCGCCTAACTCTTTTAACAGCGAGATGTGTCATGGCCAAGATAGACCAGCAGTTGTTCAATGCTCGGGCGCACGCGCTCGAAAAAGAATATGAACTTTGTCCCAAGTGCGGCAGTGAGCTCTCCGTGCGCCACAGTAAGCATGGTGGTTTCATTGGCTGTAATAATTATCCAGCGTGCGATTACACCCGGCCTTTGGTGCAGCACGAATCCATCGACTCCCAGCCTATTCCCGGCTCCGAGTGTCCCCAGTGTGGTCACGAGTTGGCGGTCAAGTCGGGGCGCTTTGGTATTTTTATTGGTTGTACCCAGTATCCGCAATGCACCCATATCGAGCGACACGATCAGCAGGAAGAGGCTGAAAAAGTGCCTTGTCCTCAGTGTAATAGCGGAGTGCTTGAGCATAGAACCAGTAAGTTCGGCAAGAGCTTTTATGCTTGCAGCAACTACCCCAAGTGCAAGTTTCTGGTGAATTTTCCTCCTCGGGCAGAGGCTTGTCCTGAATGCGGTTTCGGTATTCTGGTAGAGCGCAAGGGCGCTGCCGGCGACAGACTGGAATGTCCCCGTAAGGAATGTAAGTACAAGCGAACTCTGTGATCCGGCTCAATATGTGACTATAATCACCTCCGCTGTCGCCGAGGGCGCTCAGCCGTCTTTGTCTCTATAAAAGGTACTCTCAATGCTGCACTTGCTCGCCGCCAGGAGTAAGCAACTGCTTCTGGATGGAGGGGTCATAGCGTATCCCACCGAAGCTGTTTATGGTTTGGGATGCGATCCCGATAATGAAGCCGCCGTTTCCCGAATTCTCGACATCAAACAGCGTCCCTGGCACAAGGGGCTTATCATGGTTGCCAGTGACTATCGGCAGTTGCAACCCTATCTGGACGAGTCTCAACTGAGTGATGAACAACTGCAGCAGGCGTTTGCCAAATGGCCCGGACCTTTTACCTTTGTTATGCCGGTGCGTCAGGGAATGAGCCAACTGCTTTGTGGTCATTTTGATTCTATTGCCGTCAGGGTGTCGGCCCATCCGGTTGTTCGGGAGTTGTGTGATACCTTGGGCAAGCCGCTGGTATCCACCAGTGCCAACTTGGCGGGTGAGTCGCCGGCTCTGACAGTGAATGATATTGAAACAACGTTTGCCGGGCAGATAGATGCCCTTATCGAAGGAGAGTTGGGGCAGCAGCGCCAACCTTCCACCATCATAGATATTCGCAGCGGCCAGATCCTGCGTAATGGCTAATAATTCCAAGCAAGAAGGAGCGAGCATGACGGCACCTGATTCTCACCAGGTAAAAGCATTCTTGATGCAACTGCAACAACAGATTTGTGAAGGACTGGAACGACTGGACGGCAAAGCTGAGTTTACTACCGATGCCTGGAAACGGGCCGAGGGCGGTGGCGGTATCAGTAAGGTACTTAACGGCGGTGACGTGTTTGAACAGGCCGGGGTGAACTTCTCCCATGTAGAAGGCGCGGCCATGCCTGCCTCGGCAACGGCACACAGGCCTGAGTTGGCCGGACGAAGTTTTGAAGCTATGGGGGTTTCACTGGTTATCCATCCGCGTAATCCCTATATTCCTACTACCCATGCCAATGTGCGCTTCTTTATTGCCCGCAAAGAAGGTGCCGATCCCGTCTGGTGGTTTGGTGGTGGCTTCGACCTGACCCCCTATTACCCCTTCCTTGAGGACGTACGCGAATGGCATCAGCAAGCCAAAGCGATTTGCGAGCCTTTCGGCGAAGCGGTATACCCCAAGTACAAAAAATGGTGCGATGAGTATTTCTTCCTGCCGCACAGAAACGAAACTCGCGGTGTCGGTGGCCTCTTCTTCGATGACCTCAATGAAGGTGGCTTTGAGCAGTGCTTTGCTTTCATGAAGGCTGTTGGAAATGGCTTCTTATCTGCCTATGCCCCCATTGTTGAGCGGCGTAAGGATACCGAATATGGCGAGCGTGAACGTGAGTTCCAACTGTATCGCCGTGGTCGCTATGTAGAGTTCAATCTGGTCTATGACAGAGGAACTCTATTTGGGCTGCAAACCGGCGGCCGAACCGAGTCAATACTCATGTCGATGCCGCCCTTGGTTCGCTGGCAATACGCCTATGAACCCGAAGCCGGCTCTGCCGAAGCAAGGCTCTACAGTGATTTTTTACATCCCAGGGATTGGCTCACCGAATAGTTAGTAAGGGTAACCAATAAGCCTTTCTTTGGCTTATTGGTTACGCATATGGTCTGCTAACTGAGCGATAGCATTGAAAATCACCTTTCTGTGTTCGGGAACCTTCAGATTGGCCTCCAGTGAGGCCCTCATACATAACAGCCACTGATCACGCATTCTTTCATCAACGGCAAACGGCATATGTCTGGCTCTAAGCGCCGGGTGGCCATATTTGGCTTGATACAGCTGAGGCCCTCCCAACCAACCACTGAGAAATTCATATAACTTCTGTTCCGATTGTGCCAGCGGAGCCTGATGTATGGACAAAAGTTCCTGAGTATCCGGCCGCGTTTGCATTTGCTGATAAAAGCTCTTGGCTATGGCGCGTATCGTTTCGTCGCCGCCAATCAGATCATAGGCGTTGGACTGAGTGGGGTCCCGCTCGGCCTCGGGTTTACGATTGAGAATTTTCTTTAGCCAGTTCATTTTGTGTTGAATCTTGTTGTCGATTTTGGCGCCAGTATACACTGAAAACCCCATAGGTCGGCAGCCTTGCCTGGCCTTGGGCCGCTGAGTAGACTGATACATCTTCCATTGCTCTGGAGCACAGATGACCGACAGCTATGCCGTCTTTGGCAATCCCATTCAACACAGTAAATCACCCGCTATCCATGCAGCTTTTGCCGTTCAGACTGGGCAAAACCTAAGCTATCAAGCGATTCTGGCGCCAATCGATGACTTCAGCGGCAGTGTCACGGCTTTTTTTGCTGCCGGGGGGATGGGCGCCAATGTCACTGTGCCTTTCAAGGAACAAGCCTTTCAACTCTGTGATGAGTTGAGTCAGGAAGCTGAAACCGCCGCCGCAGTGAATACCCTGATTAAACTGGATGATGGCAGAATTCGGGGTGACAATACCGATGGCTACGGCTTGGTGGCCGATCTCAGTCGTTACCTGATACTGAAGGATAAAAAGGTCTTGCTGCTCGGCGCTGGTGGGGCTGCCAGGGGTTGTCTGCTTTCTCTGTTGGCGGCCGGTGTCGGCCATATTGATATCTATAATAGAACATACAGTAAGGCCGAGGTGCTGGCGGCTATTGCGCCACAGCAATTACAGGCGTTGAGGCGAAATGAACTCTATGAGGGTTATGATCTCATTATCAATTCCACCTCAGCCAGTTTACATGGTGAGTTGCCGGATATTCCCGTAACCGTGGTTGCCAATCATAGCTATTGCTACGACATGATGTATTCGGCACAAACAACCGCGTTCAATTGCTGGGCTGCCGAGCAAGGGGCGGCAAAAACACTGGATGGGTTAGGAATGTTGGTGGGACAGGCGGCTAGAAGTTTCTATTTATGGCGAGGTGTCATGCCCAAAGTTAAGCCTGTACTCGAGAGTCTGCGGCAAGAATTAAAAGGAGAGGCCTCATGAATCAGGGGATCATCTTCAGCGACTTGTGTCAGTGGCAAGCCGAATCAAACAGGCTCAAGTTTATGGCCCAGCAGCAAGGGGTCAATATTCCTTGTTATGTTGGCTTACAACGTATGCAGCAAATAAGTGGCAAGGTTGTTCTCGAAGAGCAAGAGATCCTGAGCCTGTTTGAACAGTGGCGCTTCGACTTCGAGGATGAAGCCGAGGCGCTGATTGAGCAGGAATGCTTCAATGACTCAGGTGAGATAGAGTTACCTGAGTCAGTATAACTTTCTTAGTCAGTACTACTTTGCTCGGCCAGGTACTCATCTTTAAGGCGGACATAGTTGTCTGCCGATTGTGGCAGAAATTGGCGTTCGGCCTCGGTCAAGGGGCGGGCTTGTTTGGCCGGGCTGCCTATATAGAGAAAGCCACTCTTTAGTACCTTACCGGGAGGCACCAAGGAACCTGCACCTAAAATCACATCGTCTTCGATGATGACGCCATCCAAAATAATGGCTCCCATGCCAACTAATACTCGATTACCTACCTTGCAACCGTGAAGCATGGCTTTGTGCCCTATGGTGACATCATCGCCGATGAGCAGCGGGTGTCCTTCGGGGTTGGCCGGAGACTTACGGCTAACATGCAGGACTGTGCCATCCTGAACACTGCTGCGTTTGCCGATGCGAATATGATTGACGTCACCCCGGGCAGCCACCATGGGCCAAACGCTGGCGTGCTGATCCAAAAAGATGTCACCTACCAGAACCGCAGCTTCATCAACATAGACGCCTTCGGCCAACTTTGGCTTGGTACCTTGGTAAGATCTGAGAGAATTGGCCATAAAAAGTCCTTAAATGAATGGTTTTCGCCATTATAAAGATTAAAAAGTGGCAGGTCAGGACAAATTCTCAGCAAGTAAGCCAAAAACAGCAGTTTTCTTTTAAAAAGCCCTTGCACAAAAGTTCAGGCTCCCTATAATGCGCTCCCACTGACACGGCACAGCGGCAACGCGAAGGACGTGACAGGGTCGAAGAAAAGAGGCTTTTGAGTCCTTTCAGCGACAGGCGAAAAAAGATGGTAAATACCTCTTGACGCCGCAGCAGGAAAGCGTAGAATACGCAGCCCTGACCCGATGACCGCAGCGTCTAAGGGATTGCTCTTTAACAAGATAAACAAGCAAATCTGTGTGGACACTCACAGGCATTGAGAAATCGACAAAACGATTTAACTCGAT
>NZ_LVDR01000020.1:0-78364 GCF_007636515.1 Shewanella sp. MSW | reverse complement strand
AGACAGTTCGGTCCCTATCTGCCGTGGGCGTTGGATGATTGAGGGGAGCTGCTCCTAGTACGAGAGGACCGGAGTGGACGAACCGCTGGTGTTCGGGTTGTCATGCCAATGGCATTGCCCGGTAGCTACGTTCGGAATCGATAACCGCTGAAAGCATCTAAGCGGGAAGCGAGCCCCAAGATGAGTCATCCCTAGGTCCTAGAGACCTCTGAAGAGCCGTTCGAGACCAGGACGTTGATAGGCAGGGTGTGTAAGCGTTGCGAGGCGTTGAGCTAACCTGTACTAATGACTCGAGAGGCTTAACCATACAACCCAGATGGGTTTTACGGACTTGAAGAAGTCGATACTTGATTGAAGTTTGAACTCAAGCTCTGAAAAGAGCACAGCTTTCTGAATTGAAGAACAAAGGTTAATGACGCAGGTGATTGTTTGGCTGATAAAGCTGGAGCAATACCGTCAGACGGAGAATTAACCAGTAAGAATATGTCTGGTGACAATAGCATTGTGGTCCCACCTGATCCCATCCCGAACTCAGAAGTGAAACGCAATCGCGCCGATGGTAGTGTGGGGTCTCCCCATGTGAGAGTAGGTCATCGCCAGACGCCCAATAAAATGAAAAATCCCCAGCACTCTGTGTTGGGGATTTTTCGTTTTAATAGCATTTTGATATATCCACTCTCACATGGGGAAGATAAAGAGTCCGAACGCAGTGAGGCCAATCCCATGTGGAGTAGGGTGAGGTTGTCGCGTTTATCAAACTCAGTTTGATGCGACAAACGAACGCGCAGAGCTTGCTCGAAGCTGGCCATCGCCAGACGCCTAACAAACAAAAAAGCCCTAGCTGAATGCTAGGGCTTTTTTGTTTGTCTCGCTTCCAGCGAGCACGACTTAACATGCAGCCCAAAGCGGCTGGCGCAGTGTTTACCCCTTAGCTCGCAGCCAAGCTGCTTCGCGCTCCAGCCATCCATCAAGCTGTGCTTGCTATTCATCCTGCTGTTACTTAACTTATATGCAGTTTTTGCCAAAGGGATCTTTGAATGAAGTTAGAGATGATTTGTACCGGAGAGGAAGTATTGTCCGGTCAGATAATAGATACCAATGCCGCCTGGTTTGCCAATGTGATGATGGAGCATGGGGTTGAGGTGCAGCGCAGGGTCACAGTGGGGGATAGACTCGAAGATCTGATTGCTGTGTTTCAGGAGCGTAGTCTCCATGCCGATATCATTCTGGTTAATGGTGGTTTGGGACCAACCAGCGATGATCTCTCGGCTGAAGCCATGGCTAAAGCCAAGGGTGAGCCTCTGGTTGAGAACGCCGAATGGCGTGCCAAGATGGAGGCCTGGTTCAGCCGTAACAACAGAGAGATGCCGGCGAGTAATCTGAAACAGGCTTTGCTGCCTGAGTCTGCCGTCATGGTGGATAATCCGGTTGGCACGGCCTGTGGCTTTAGAGTCAAACTCAATCGTGCCTGGCTCTATTTCACTCCCGGGGTGCCATTTGAGCTGAAACATATGGTTGAGGAGCAGTTTCTGCCCTTTATCAAACAGGAGTTCGGCCTGGATGCAAAAGTCGCATTGAACAAGCTGTTGACCCTGGGCCATGGCGAATCGACGCTGGCCGATAAGCTGGAAGCATTGGAGTTGCCAGCAGGGATCACCATAGGTTATCGCTCCTCTATGCCACATATAGAGATCAAGTTGTTTGCCCGCGGTGATAAGGCCATTGCTCTGTTGCCCCGAGTCACCAATCATGTGCGACAGGTTTTGGGCACTGCGGTTGTTGCCGAAAATCGCGCGACACTGGCGGAAGAGATCCATCACAGGTTGTTGAATTCAGGTCTAAGTCTTAGTCTGGCCGAGTCCTGTACCGGAGGTATGTTGACCAGCCAATTGGTGGCTTTCCCTGGCAGTTCTTCCTATTTGCATCAGGGGTTGGTGACCTACAGCAATGAAAGCAAGGTGCGGATTCTTGGGGTTCAACCTTCAACACTGGATGACCATGGCGCTGTGTCGATTGCCACCGTTGAGGAGATGGCGATGGGGGCCAGGGCGATACTGGATAGCGACTATGCTCTGGCCACCAGTGGTATTGCCGGTCCTGACGGCGGCACGGAGGAGAAGCCTGTCGGTACGGTCGCTATAGCCTTGGCGACCAAAGGCGGTTGTTACAGCCAGATGATTCAGCTGCCAAGACGTTCTCGAGAACTGGTTCGCAGTCTCAGCAGCGCAGTAGCCTATGACATGCTGCGCCGCGAGTTGTTGGGCGAGGCGGTTATTGTTGACTACTCATCTATTGGTCGATTTGCCAAATAGTCAAAGGCAGCAATAGGTTAAATAAAAATACGCAGCCAAGGCTGCGTATTTTTTGTGCGCTGAATATCGATTATTTAAACTCCAGTACCAGCTTGCCTGGTTTAACCTGAAGGCTCTTGGTCATATCGGCCAGTCTCGCTTGGTTGCTGTCCTGGGTGTCCAGAACATAAACCGGCTGACTTTCGAGGAAGTTGCGGATAAAGCCCATCAACTGCGGGGCAATACCCTGTAAAGCCCGCTGAATATCCTTGGGATTGGACTCGACAGAGGTCAATTCCAGACCACGAAGATAGACGCCATGGGTTTGGTTGTCATACCAAGGCTTGGCCTCAAACTCTGTTGTCAGGCTGGCACGCAAGGGAAACAGCGGCGTTCTGAGTATCAGCTCAGAGGTGGCTTTCACCGCCATGGTATCCGGCTTGTGCCCCAATTTGACAGTTACCCTATTCAACTGGATCTCTGTTGCCAGTGGCCCCTGGGTGTCTTGCATATCCAGTTGCAGCTCTTTATTCAGATAGGATTCCAGCTGTCCTTCGCTGATGCTGTATTGGCTGACACAGCCGCCCAACATCAGCATCAACCACAGAGACAGTATTAGGTGCAGCCTCACCCTGTATTCCTCATGCCCGCCGCGACACCGGCTATGGTCAGCATCAGCGCCAGTTGCAATTGTTCCGAGGTTTCCTGTTCCTTGCGACTTCGGGCCAACAGCTCGGCCTGCAGGAAGTTGAGCGGGTCGATATAGGGGTTGCGAAGCCGCACCGACTCCCGGTTCCAAGGAGTATGCGACATCAGGCTGTCAGAGCGGGTCAGTTCGAGTACTGCCTGGATCCCCTGTTGTAGTCTCTCCCTGAGGGCCTCACCCAAGTGACGCAGTTCTTTAGGCACCAGGCAGGTGTCGTAATAGCGGGCGAGGTTGGGTTCTGCCTTGGCATACACCATTTCCAGCATGGAGATACGGGTGTTGAAGAAGGGCCACTGGCGTTCCATCTCCTGTAGCAAAGAGAGTTCTCCTCGCTTGGCCGCGGCTTCAAGAGCCTCACCGGCACCGAGCCAGGCCGGCAGCATCAAACGGTTCTGTGACCAGGCGAATATCCAGGGAATGGCGCGCAGGCTTTCGATACCGCCATCCACCCGGCGTTTGGCCGGTCGGCTGCCGAGTGGCAGTTTACCCAGCTCTACTTCAGGCGTTGCGGCTCTGAAATAGGCAACAAAGTCAGCTTCTTCCCTGACGATGCTGCGGTAGGCCAGTACAGATTCATCGGCCAGTCGCTGCATGCATTGCCGCCACTCCTGTTTGGGCTCGGGAGGCGGAAGCAAAGTGGCCTCCATCACCGCCGAGGTGTAAAGCGCCAGTGACTGCACCGCCAACTTGGGGAGGCCGAATTTGAAGCGGATCATCTCTCCCTGCTCTGTCACCCGGATCCGTCCGTCAACTGAGCCCGGAGGCTGTGACAGAATCGCCTGGTGAGCAGGGCCGCCGCCACGACCGATAGTACCGCCACGGCCGTGGAACAGAGTCAGTTTGACGCCGGCCTTCTTACACACAGCAACCAGTTGTTCCTGCGCCCGGTATTGTGCCCAGGCCGCGGCCATGACTCCGGCATCCTTGGCCGAATCCGAATAACCAATCATTACTTCCTGCATGCCTTTGGTGTAACCCAGATACCAATCGATATCGAGCAGGGCTGAGATGCAATCGGCGGCATTATTGAGGTCGTCCAGGGTCTCAAACAGCGGCACTACCCGCATGGGATAGCGGCAGCCGGTTTCCTTGAGCAGCAAGAGTACCGCCAACACGTCGGATGGTTGGCTGGCCATGGATATCACATAGGAGCCCAGTGCTTGTTGAGGCTGAGTGGCTATCAAGCGGCAGGTTGCCAGTACCTCGGCCACCTCGTCTGATGGCTGCCAGTTTACCGGGATCAAGGGTCTACGATTGGCCAGTTCCCTGAGCAGGAAGGCCTGCTTTTCTGTCTCATCCCAATGGTTGAAGTCACCCATGCCCAGGTAGCGGGTAAGCTCGGCAATGGCATTGGCGTGGCGCTCTGCATCTTGGCGGATATCCAACCTCAGCATATGAATGCCGAAGCAGGCCAAGCGGCGCAGCATATCCAGCAGCAAGCCGTTGGCTATCAGGCTCATGCCGCAATCACACAAGCTTTGATACAGCATCAGCAGTGGTTTTTTCAGATCGTCCTGATGCCAGATGATGCTATGGTTGTCGACCTCGGGCTGATGACCTTCGAGGCGGGCATTGAGATAGTCTATGGTGTTGCGCAGCTTTTGGCGCAGATCTCTGAGCACGTCACGATAAGGTTCGCAGCTGCCGTTGGTATACTGGCTCAGCTCCTCGTTGGCTTCTTCCATGGACAATTCGCCAACCAGAGAGACGATATCTTTGAGATAGAGTCTGGCGGCGGCATGGCGGTTACGATCCAATACTTCCTGAGTGACCTCGGCGGTAACAAAGGGGTTGCCGTCACGGTCGCCCCCCATCCAGCTGGAGAATCGCACCGGAGCGATATCAATCGGTAGTTGGCTGCCGGTGCGTTCTTCTACCTGGTCGTTGAGCTGGCGTAAAAAGTCGGGAATCGCCTGCCACAGTGAGGTTTCGATAGTCGCCAAACCCCAGCGGGCTTCATCCACCGGCGTTGGGCGTTCGCGGCGGATCTCATTGGTATGCCAAATCTGGGCAATTAGCTGCCGCAGTCGCAGATTGATCTGTTTAAACTCGCGCTCGCTGAGCTGATCGTTTTCCAGTGCCGTCAGGCAATCGACCACAGATGAGTACTTCTGGATCAGAGTGCGGCGGGATATCTCGGTCGGGTGTGCCGTCAGTACCAGATCTATGTTCATCTCCCTGAGACAGGACAGCATTTGCTTCTGATCTATGGGGCCGTTGAGCATGCGTCCGAGCAGTTGCTCCACGGGATCCGGTACACACACCAGCTCATCACAGTTGCGGCTGATGGTATGAAACTGCTCGGCGATATTCGCCAGGTTGAGAAATTGGTTAAAAGCTTTGGTGACCGGCACCAGTTCGTCATCGGGCAAGGCCGTCAGCAGTTCCAACATCTGCTGGCGGGCGCTTTCGTCACCCTGACGGGAACTCTTGGCCAGTTGGCGGATCTGCTCCACCTTATCGAGAAATGGCTCCCCCAAATCGGATCGCATGGTGTCGCCGAGGATCTGCCCAAGCATACTGACGTTGGATCTTAAGGATGCATACATATCTGCCATCGTGTTGATTGCTCCAAAGAATAGTGAGAAAGAGTCGTCGTTTCGGGCGGACTTGAGTAGAGCACAATAACCAGCACTGTGCCCTGTGGTCAATACGCTGAGGTATTTGCCTCGCGTTGTTTCCAGCGGCTGTGGGCTGGATCATTATTTTATACAGGCATGATAAATAAGCTGTTTCAGCAAATTTATCGTGGGTTTGATCTGCGCCGTATCCAAATATTCATCGGGCTGATGAGCCTGCTCTATGCTGCCGGGTCCCAATACCAGAGTGTGGCACCCCAGTTGCCGAATATAAGGCGCCTCTGTGGCATAGTTCACCACTTGCGGTGCCTGCCCCGCCAGGCTGGCGACCAGTTGGCTCCAGGGAGAGTCTCTATCATCGGCAAAGGGCTCTGAGCCGGGATAGAGTTCGCTGATGGAAACCGCCCCCGGGAATTGCTCGCAGACCGGCTGTAAATACTGCTGCAGCATGAGTTGCAGATCGGTCAAAGCCAACCCGGGAAGCGGGCGAATATCCAGATGCAGATCACAGCAGCCACAGATACGGTTGGCGGCATCGCCGCCGTGGACATGGCCAAAGTTCATGGTTGGGTAAGGCACACTGAAGGCGTTTTCGCGATAGTGTTCACTCAAATGCTGCTTGAGTTTAAGTAGTCGGCCTATGATCAGATGCATCACTTCTATGGCATTGAGTCCCTTGGCCGGATCCGACGAGTGGCCGCTCCGGCCTGTTACCCGAATGCCTTGAGCCATGTGCCCCTTATGCATATAAACCGGCCGCAGGCTGGTGGGTTCGCCTATGATGGCAAATTCAGGCTTGATTGCAGCGTTGGCGGCAAAGGCCTTGGCCCCATTCATTGTGGTTTCTTCATCGGCACTGGCGAGAATATAAAGAGGCCGCTTCATTTGTGTCAGCGGCAGTTGTTTCAAGGCCTCCAATATCAAGGCAAAGAAACCTTTCATGTCACAAGTTCCCAAGCCATACCAAAGATTATCTTTTTCGGTTAGCCGAAAGGGATCATGCTGCCAACGGCCTTCATCGAACGGCACTGTGTCTGTGTGCCCGGCCAGCAGTAGGCCACCTTGGCCAGTACCCAGGTTGGCCAGCAGGTTATGTTTGTTGCGACTGCCGGGCACCGGCTGGCGGCGGCACTCCAACCCCAAATCGCTAAACCAGTTGGCCAGCAAGTCGATAACGGCAGCATTGGATTGATCTTGCTCGGGCTCCAGGGCACTGATGGAGGGCGAGGCGATAAGCGCACTGAAGCTTTCTGTGAGTTCCGGCAGTTTTTTCATGACTATCCTGCAAAACATTAAAAATAACTATTCATATATATTGCATAAATAAATTGCTGTGTTAGTCTAGCAAACAGCTAAAGCCAGTGTCATCTTTCATGGTGACTAAATTCAGTGAGACTAAGTATGTTGAGTTCGACCTTGAGCTTGATTCAGACCCAAAACTGCAATAACTCCCTGCGACGATAAACTTGTCATTAGGCGTTGAGCCACGGGCTTTCGTTGTGCCCTTCCTTTTTTGATTAGCTTTAAGAATTAGAAACCATGAAAAATATCGCCATTATAGGGGCCAGTGGATATACAGGTGCCCAGTTAACCGCCCTGATCCAAGCCGAGCCAGAGTTAAGCATTCAAGGGTTGTATGTCTCTGAAAATAGTCTGGATAAGGGCAAAAGCCTGGCCGAGCTTTATCCTATTTATCAACATATCTCTGCAGTGTTGCAGCCGTTAACGCCAGAGGCCAAACAGCAGATAGTGGCGCAGGCCGACGCCGTGGCGCTGGCGACCGAACATTCGGTAAGCCTGGAATTGGCGGCCTGGTTTTATGCCCAGGGGCTGGCGGTATTTGATTTGAGCGGTGCCTATCGTTTCAGCGACGCGGCCAATTATCCCAAGTGGTATGGCTTTGAGCATAACCAAGCCGAAGTATTGGCACAGGCGGTTTATGGCCTGGCCGAGTGGAATGCCGAGGCGATTGCCAACAGCAAGATGATTGCGGTTCCCGGTTGTTATCCCACGGCATCCCTGTTGGCGCTTAAGCCGCTCAAGTCACTGATGACAGATGCCTTCCCCGTTATCAATGCCGTTAGCGGTGTGACCGGAGCCGGACGCAAGGCGCAGCTGCACACCAGTTTCTGTGAAGTGAGTTTAACGCCCTACGGTGTGCTTGGTCACAGGCATCAGCCCGAAATCGCCAGCCAACTGGGGCAGGAAGTGATTTTTACTCCGCACCTTGGCAACTTCAAACGCGGCATTCTCGCCACTATTACGCTGCAGCTCAAGCCGGGTACCAAGGCAGAGGACGTTGCCGAGGCTTACAGTATCTACCATGGCTCGAGCATAGTCAGCGTAAAGCAGAACCAATTCCCTAAGGTGGATGACGTGGTACATACGGGCAATTGTCATCTGGGATGGAAGTTTGATGAACAGAACCATTATCTGGTGGTGGCCAGTGCCATAGACAACCTGATGAAAGGCGCTGCCAGTCAGGCGCTTCAATGCATAAAGATTCACTTTAAATACTAATTATTCCCGGAACGGTTAGAGAGAGTTGTCACTATGAGCACGAAAGACAAGGTGTTGGTTCTGAAAGTTGGCGGCGCACTGATGCAGTGTGAGATGGGAATGGCCAGGCTGATGGATACTGCGGCGAAAATGCTGGCCCAGGGACAGAAGGTGGTTCTGGTTCATGGTGGCGGTTATCTGGTGGATGAACAGCTCAAGGCCAATGGCATGGATACGGTGAAGCTCGACGGCTTGCGGGTCACCCCGCCGGAGCAGATGCCGATCATCGCCGGCGCTCTGGCCGGTATGTCCAACAAGATACTGCAGGCGGCGGCCATCAAGGCCGGTGTCGCCAGCGTTGGCATGAGTCTGGCGGATGCCAACTTGGTCGATGCGGTAATTAAAGATGAACGCTTGGGGCTGGTGGGTGAAGTTTCCCCCAAAGACGGCAGCTATATCAATTTCGTTCTGTCTCAGGGGTGGATGCCCATTGTCAGCTCCATTGCAGTCTCCAGCGAAGGGCAACTGCTTAACGTCAATGCCGATCAGGCCGCCACAGTGCTGGCCAAGCTGGTGCAGGGCAAGCTGGTACTGCTCTCCGATGTTTCCGGAGTATTGGACGGTAAGGGGCAGTTGATCGCCAGTCTTAATCGCAGCGAAATCGACGACCTGGTGAAACTGGGCGTGATAGAGAAAGGCATGAAAGTCAAAGTAGAGGCGGCGTTGGAAGTCGCAGAACTCATGGGGCAGCCGGTACAGGTTGCTTCCTGGAGAGATGCGGCGCAACTGGCTGCATTGGCTCAGGGCGAAGCCGTGGGTACGCAAATAAAACCATAGGAGAAGGCAGTATGAAGCACCTGTTGACCATTAAAGAACTTACCCAATCCCAGTTGCTGGCGTTGTTGGATCTGGCCAAGAAGATCAAGGCCAATCCGGCAGACTACCGACACGCGCTTGCGGGCAAGAGCGTAGTGATGCTGTTTGAAAAACCTTCCCTGCGTACCAGGGTCAGTTTCGATATCGGTATCCACAAGCTGGGTGGCCACTGTCTTTATCTGGATCAACAAAATGGTGCTTTGGGCAAGCGCGAATCTGTTGCCGATTTCGCCGGTAACCTTTCCTGCTGGGCCGACGCCATAGTGGCACGGACTTTCAGCCACAAGACCATAGAAGGGCTGGCCGAGTTTGGCACTGTGCCTGTGATCAATGCGCTGTCGGACTTGTACCACCCTTGTCAGGCACTGGCGGATTTTCTGACCCTGTCAGAGCAGCTCGGTGACTTGAGCAAGGTGAAATTGGCCTATGTGGGCGATGGCAACAACGTGACCCACTCGCTGATGATAGGCGCTGCCATTTTGGGTGCCAGCATGACGGTTATCTGCCCCGAAGGGCATTTCCCCGATGGTCTGATTGTTAATGAAGTACAGCAACTGGCGGCCGAGAATGGTGGCAGCCTGGTACTGACTTCGGACATCGCCGCCCTGGAAGGTCAGGATGCCGTCTACACTGATACTTGGATTTCCATGGGCGACCAAACAGAACTTTCTGATATTGAAGCGAAATTTAATCCTTATCAGATCAATCAGCCGCTGATGGATCAGTATAAGGTGAAGTATTTTATGCATTGTTTGCCCGCTCACAGAGGGGTAGAAGTGACAGATGAGGTGATGGATGGCAAAGGTTCTCTGATCCTGCAACAGGCAGAAAACCGCATGCACGCGCAGAATGCCGTTCTGGTAACACTTTTGAGCTGATGGCCAAGGGCCAGTTGAATCTAGGAAAATTAAGATGTCTATTGCACAGAAAAACACAGATGTAAAAAAAGTTGTCCTGGCCTACTCCGGCGGCCTGGATACCTCGGCCATTATTCCCTGGCTGAAAGAGAACTATAACAACTGTGAGATCGTCGCCTTTTGTGCCGATGTTGGACAAGGGGAAGCCGAACTTGAAGGTTTGACAGAAAAGGCGTTGGCCTCCGGCGCCAGTGAGTGTCATATTGTTGATTTGAAAGAAGAGTTTGTTAAAGACTACATCTATCCCACCATAGCGACCGGTGCCATTTATGAGGGAACCTATCTGCTGGGTACCTCCATGGCCAGACCCATTATCGCCAAGGCTCAGGTGGAAGTGGCCCGCAAGGTCGGCGCCGACGCCCTGTGTCACGGTTGTACCGGCAAGGGTAACGATCAGGTGCGTTTCGAAGGCTGTTTTGCCGCATTGGCGCCGGATCTGAAAGTGATTGCTCCTTGGCGTGAGTGGACCATGGAGAGCCGTGAAGATCTGCTGGCTTACCTGGCCGAGCGCAACATCAAGACCTCGGCTTCGGCCACCAAGATCTATAGCCGCGATGCCAACGCCTGGCATATCTCCCACGAAGGTGGGGAGCTGGAAGATCCCTGGAATGAGCCCAGCAAAGAGGTGTGGACCATGACAGTCGATCCGCTGGATGCGCCAGATGAGCCTGAGTATGTCAGCCTGAAAGTGGAAAACTGCCGGGTGACCGAAGTCAACGGTGAGGCCCTGAGCCCCTATGCGGCGCTGATGAAACTGAACCAGATTGCTGCCGCCCACGGTGTTGGCCGTATCGATATTACTGAAAACCGGCTGGTGGGGATGAAGTCCCGTGGCTGTTATGAAACACCGGGCGGCACTGTCATGTTTGCTGCTCTGAGAGCGGTAGAGGAGTTGGTGCTCGACAAGACCAGCCGTAACTGGCGGGAACAGGTGGCCGCTCAGATGGCACATCTGGTCTATGATGGCCGTTGGTTTACGCCTCTGTGCAACTCGCTGTTAGCGGCATCCGAGGCACTGGCCCAGGACATCAACGGCGAAGTGGTGATCAAGCTCTTCAAGGGCCAGGCGGTAGCCGTGAAGAAACGTTCTCCCAACAGCCTGTATTCCGAGGCGTTTGCCACTTTCGGTGAAGACACGGTTTACGATCAGAAACACGCCGAAGGCTTTATCCGCCTCTACTCTCTGGCGAGCCGTATCCGCGCGCTCAACAGTAAGTAAGCGTCAGTATATCAGGGGCGCATTGGCGCCCCTTAGTTTTTATGCCCGAGAAAGAGGACCTTATCATGGCTTTATGGGGTGGCAGATTCAGCGGCCAAAGCAGCGAACTTTTCAAACTCTTTAACGATTCCCTGCCGGTGGATTTCCGTTTACTGGAGCAGGATATCCAGGGCTCAGTCGCCTGGGCCGAGGCGATAACCCAGGCCGGCGTGTTAACCCAGGAGGAATGCCAGGCGTTGACTCAGGCGCTGGCTGAGTTGCTTGCAGAAGTTAAAGATACGCCGGAGCAGATCATCGCTTCCGGCGCCGAAGATATTCACAGTTTTGTGGAGTTACAGTTGATCGCCAAGGTGGGTGACTTGGGTAAGAAGCTGCACACCGGCCGTTCGCGCAATGATCAGGTGGCGACCGATCTCAAGCTGTGGTGCAAACAGGAAGGCGCACACCTGCTGAGTCTGTTGATTGAAGTCAAACAAGGGCTGCTGGCCTTGGCCGAGCGCGAGTTGGATGCGGTGATGCCGGGATATACCCATCTGCAGCGGGCGCAACCCGTGACCTTTGGCCATTGGGCTTTGGCTTATGTGGAAATGTTTGAGCGGGATATCAGCCGCTTGCAGGATGCACTGAGTCGCCTCAACACCTGCCCTCTGGGTTGTGGCGCCTTGGCGGGTACAGCTTATGCTATCGACCGTCAGGCGCTGGCGGCCAGCCTGGGCTTTGCCTCTGCTACCCTCAACAGCCTGGACAGCGTGTCTGATCGTGACCATGTGATCGAACTCTGCAGCGATGCCTCTATCAGCATGATGCACTTAAGTCGTATGGCCGAAGATATGATCTTCTTCAATTCCGGCGAAGCCAACTTCATCGAACTGGCCGACAATGTCACCTCAGGTTCTTCCTTGATGCCGCAGAAGAAGAACCCCGATGCGCTTGAGCTTATCCGCGGTAAAGCGGGCAGGGTATACGGCAGCTTGATGGGGATCCTCACCACCATGAAGGCGCTGCCACTCGCCTACAACAAGGATATGCAGGAAGACAAGGAAGGCTTGTTCGATGTGATGGACAGCTGGAGCCTGTGTTTGAAAATGGCGGCTCTGGTGCTCGAAGGTGTCAAGGTTAACCGTGACAATGCGTTGGCCGCAGCTCAACAGGGATACGCCAATGCCACTGAGCTGGCGGACTATCTGGTGGGCAAAGGTATGCCCTTTAGACAGGCGCATCACGTTGTGGGTGAAGTGGTGTTGCATGCTATTGCCGAGGGTAAGCCACTGGAAGCCTTGCCACTTGAAGTCTTGCAAGGCTATGCCGACATCATAGCGGAGGATGTTTATCCGCATCTGAGTATCGATTCTTGCCTGGCGAAACGCAATATCCTCGGTGGTACCGCGGTGGAACAGGTCAAGGCCGCGCTGACAGCCAAGCAGGCCAAATAGAAGTTACCCCTCGGATTCGAGCCAAACAAAAACGCGCCAATCGGCGCGTTTTTTAATGTTTAACAGGCGGTGTTAAACAGACAGTTACTGGAATAGCTCTTCCGGCGGTGTTTCGATAAAGATGTCACTGTCATCTTCGGCGCCGGTGGCGTATTCCTTGGGTTCTGTACCCTGAATAAAGTACTCGAAGTCGCTGGTGTAGTCTGTCTTACGCGACAGCTTGCCGCTGTCTAAATCAATACGCACCGAAACGATTCCAGCTGGTGGAATGCTGGGTTCTTCCGGCGTTCCTTCCAGGGCATCGCGCATAAACTCGTTCCAGCCTGGGCCCGCGGTCTTGGCACCGGATTCGGCCCCTGAAATCTGATCTTTGGCGCCGCTGGCATTCCAGGCGGTACGTCCCAGCTCACGGCCATGGTCATCGAAGCCGACCCAGACAGTGGTGGCAAGCTTAGGATTGTAGCCACTGAACCAGGTGTCCCGCGATTCGTTGGTTGTTCCCGTTTTACCGGCTATGTCATGGCGTTTGACCACTCTGGCGGCGCGCCAGGCGGTACCGTTCCAGCCAGTGCCTTTGCTCCAGTTACCGCCACCCCAGATAACACTCTTGAGGGCATCGGTGATTAGGAATGCGGTCTGCTCGCTGATCACCTGCTTGGCGTGACGGGCGCTAGGGCTGTCACAGCTGAAAGGATCTTCCTGAACCAGGGGCTGCAGCGGCTCTTGCATAGTCAAATCGATTATGGCGTTATCCGCCATATCCTCTTCAGCCTTAAGCGGCGCGTCACAAGCCAGAGCCGGATGAGCCTGTTCAAGGATTTCGCCTTGGGCATTCAGGATCCGTTTGATGAAGTATGGTTCAACCAGATAACCCCCGTTGGCGAAGGTTGAGAAGGCTGTGACCACCTGCAAAGGTGTGGCTGATGGTGAACCCAGCGCCAGAGATTCGTTGTGGTTGAGCTCTTTGGCATCGAAACCAAACTGTACCAGTTTGTCGATGGCGGCATCCAGCCCAACATAGCGTAGGGTTCTTACCGACATCACGTTGATAGACTGTGCCAGCCCCAGACGCAGCCTGGTGGGGCCGCCGTATACGTCGGGTGAGTTCTTGGGACGCCAAGCCGTACCTTGGCTGAGATCCGGTTTGTTGATAGGCGCGTTGTTGATCAGTGTCGCCAGGGTATAGCCTTTCTCCAGCGCTGCGGCATATAGGAAAGGTTTTATGTTGGAGCCCAACTGACGCTTGGCCTGAGTCACCCGGTTGTACTGGCTCTGACTGAAGCTGTAACCACCGACCAGTGCCTGAATTGCACCATCTTTAGGATCTATCGAGACTATGGCGCTGGCAACCTGAGGCACCTGAGCCAGTTGCCAGATATCGCCGTTGTGACGTACCCAAATCTGTTCGCCCACTTTCAGGAATTGTTCGGCTTTCTTCGGTGGTGCGCTTTGGCGTTTGTCACTGATAAATTTGCGGGCCCATTTGAGGCCATCCCAAGGCAGAGTGAGCTTTTCTCCTGAAGCGAGCAGTACTTCAGCTTGTTGTTCTTCTACCTTCAATACGGCAGCAGGCCTGAGCTCTTGAATGGGCATGGTTTTCTTAAGAGTGGCAATCAACTCGCTCTCATCAGGTTGCTTGTCTGTCCAGAGAACCGCTTCCGGGCCTCGATAGCCATGGCGTTCATCATAGGCGTAGACATTGTTGCGCAGTGCCTTTTGGGCTTTTAACTGCAGTGAGGAGTCTATGCTGGTGTAGACATCGTATCCTCCGGTATAGGCTTCCTCTTCACCGTATTTTTGTACCATATAATCCCTGGCCATCTCTGAAATATAGGGGGCATAGAGATCGATTTCGGCACCATGGTATTTGGCGGTAATAGGTTGGGCGCTGGCCTCGTTGTATTCACTCTGGGTGATGTAGCCGACCTCCAGCATACGGTTGAGCACCAGATTACGACGAGTCAAAGCTCGGCTGGGGGAGGTGATAGGGTTGAGTGTTGAGGGCGCTTTCGGCAAGCCGGCGATAACTGCCATTTCAGCAAGCGTCAAGTCTTTGACTTCCTTGCCATAATATACTTGAGCCGCGGCGCCAACCCCGTAGGCCCGCTGTCCAAGATAGATACGGTTGACATAGAGCTCCAGAATTTCATCTTTGGTCAGCAGCTGCTCTATGTGGATAGAGATAAATATCTCTTTGACTTTACGAATAATTGTCTTGTCTCGGGTCAGGAAGAAGTTCCTGGCCACCTGCATGGTAATGGTACTGGCGCCCTGCTTTTTTTCGCCGGTGGCCAACATAACCAGTGCGGCCCGAGCTACCCCTATGGGGTCGACGCCTTTGTGCTCATAAAAACGTGAATCTTCGGTTGCCAGAAAGGCTTGCAGTAATGGTTTGGGCACATCGGCCAATTCCAACGGGATCCTGCGCTTTTCACCGAATTGTGAGATCAGCTTGCCATCACTGGAATAAACCCTCAGTGGTGTTTGCAGTTGCACTGTCTTGAGTGTGGCGACATCCGGGAGTTCGGGCAGGACGTAGAAGTAGGCTCCAACGATAGCTGCAACCCCCAAAAGGGCCAGGCTGAATAGAGCTATGAGTATACGTTTTAACCACTTCACGAGATTATTCCAAAACTTGCTGCGGGCACAATAGTATATAAGGCGTTTTGTGCAGGGTGAAGTAAAAAGGCAGCGTCAAAAAATTAGCCGTTGTAATGTGCTCAAACATTTTATACAAAGAGGCGTAACAATTTGAAAATGTGCTACTCTAAAACCTAACAATAACAAAGTGACAAAGGACTATGCTTTCGAATCTATGGAAGCGTCAGGCTCCGCAAATGGTGGGTATTGACATCGGTTCTCACGAGGTCAAGGCAATCCTGCTGGGCAAGACAGGCGATGGTTATAAAATCCAGGCTTACGCCGCAGCTCCTGTTAAAAAAGGAGCCATCAATGATCATGATATTCGTGATCCTGAAGCCGTTATTGAAGCAATGAAACAGCTCAAGAGGCAATTGCCCAAAGCAACTAAATTTGCTTCTGTCGCTGTATCCGGATCAGCCGTAATGACTAAAGTCATCTACATGGATGCCTCTCTGAGTGAGGTGGAAATGGAGGCACAGATTGAGATTGAAGCGGATAACCTTATTCCCTATTCACTTGATGAAGTCAGTATTGATTTTGAAACACTGAGCGTTAACAAGACAGATCCCAGTAAAGTTGATGTTTTGCTCAGTGCTTGCCGAACCGAAAATATCGATGCCAGAATCGATGCGCTGGACAGTGTTGACCTTGAGCCCAAAGTCGTTGATGTAGAAGGTTATGCTTTAGGCCGTTCCCTTGAATTGGTCTTGGGACAGCTGCCGGACGGCGCTGCTGAACAGGTGGTCGCTTTAGTTGATATTGGTGCCAATATGACTACCTTCGCGGTAGTGGAAAAAGGGGAAACGGCCTTTATCCGCGAACAGGCGTTTGGTGGTGAACTCTTCACTCAATCTATATTGTCTTTTTACGGCATGTCTTATGAGCAGGCGGAAAAGGCCAAGATAGAAGGTGATCTACCTCGCAATTATATGTTTGAGGTGTTATCGCCATTCCAAACGCAATTATTGCAACAAATAAAACGCACGCTGCAAATATATTGCACTTCCAGTGGTAAAGATAAAGTCGATCATTTGGTGCTTTGTGGCGGTACTTCCAAATTAGAAGGTATGGCTAATCTTCTGACCAATGAATTAGGTGTTCATACAATAATTGCCGACCCCTTTCAGGGAAGTTTGCATGCAGACGATTCAGTAAAAAATGCCCTGCAACCCCATATCAGTAAATACATGGTGGCCTGCGGCCTGGCGCTGAGGAGTTATGGTCAATGGCGAACATAAATTTATTACCATGGCGCGAAGAAGCCAGGGAAAAACAGAAACGTGACTATATAGGGATTTTGGCTGCTGTTTTTATTGGCGCCGCGTTGTTGGTTTACATGGCACTGAACTTTATCGGTTTGATGACAGAAGATCAGCGGCAGCGAAATGCTTATCTTCAATCAGAAATTAGCTTGTTAGACAAGCAGATAGCTGAGATTACCAAGATCAAACAGCGCAAAAAGGATATTGAACGTCGCACCGAGATTATTCTTAATCTGCAACAGGCGCGTAATTTGCCTACCCATGTATTGGATGAGCTGGTACGGGTTATTCCGCCAGGCATCTATCTTTCCAGCATAGAAAAGAAAGGCAGCCTCATCTGGATCGAGGGGCGTAGTGAGTCCAATAACAATGTCGCCAACATGATGCGAAAAATTAAAGCATCAGAGTGGCTTCAGGACCCGAGTATGCAGTCGATAGTTTCTCAGCAGGAAGAACTCAGAGAGCTGCAACGCTTCAGTCTCAAGGTCAGTATCAAGGGAGCAAATCGGCTTGAGGGGACGGCACAGATGGCGAAAGGAGCGGGCAAATGAGTTTCGATTTGAGCCAGTTCAATGACCTGGACATGGAGAATATCGGCGCTTGGCCGACTCAGGTCAAGGCTGTGTTTGCCGGCTTGCTGGCAATTCTGGTGTTCGTTGGTGGCTATTATTTGTTTGTTTCAGATGCCATAGATATCTATCAGTCCGAGCAAGTTAAAGAGCAACAACTGCGTGATGATTTCAAGCAAAAGTATCTTTTGGCCGCTAACCTGAAATTATATCGAGAGCAGTTGGTGCAGATGGAAGCGCAATTTGCCGAATTGCTGAAGATGCTGCCATCTGAAAACGAAATGCCGGGTTTGCTTGATGACTTGACCTATGTGGCTACAGATGCCGGGTTGAAGATTCAGAGTCTGGATTGGGACGCAGAGATCCAGCGGGACTTCTACATTGAATTTCCGATACGTATGGCCGTGACCGGCGATTATCACCAACTGGGTCACATGGTCGGCGGGGTTGCCAAGTTGCCACGGATTGTCAGTCTGCATGATTTTGTGATTAAGCGTGACCCATCAGGCATCTTGGCGATGGAGATCCTTGCCAAGACCTACAGATTTAAAGAAGGAACGGAATTACCGCCGGAGAAGGCTAAGGGGAAAGGTAAATGAAACGACTCATTACCCTGACCGCTGCGGTGCTATTGCTGAGTGGTTGTATTGGTGACAGAGCGGATCTTGAGGACTTTGTTACCAGCACCAAGGCCCAGCCGGTTGCTCCAATCCCGCCGCTGAAAGAGCCGCCTCAGTTTGAGCACTTTGATTATCAGGCCGATATGATGCGTAGCCCCTTTGTACCACCTTCCCGAGAACTGACGGAAGAGGTGATAGACACCACCAAAGACTGCCTGCAACCGGATCTCAAGCGTCGCAAGGGCCGTCTAGAAACCTATGCCCTGGATAATCTCAAGATGCGCGGCACCCTGAGCGAAGACAAGGTGGTTTGGGCCTTGGTGGAGACGACTGATGGCAATGTCTATCGCATGGGCGTCGGTGAGTATTTGGGACTTTATCATGGCCGGATAGCCAAAGTATCAGCACAGTATATCGATATCATTGAATTAGTACCGGACGGTTCCGGCTGCTGGACAGAGCGCAACAGCAGCCTGGAATTGACCGGAGAATAACAAGCGAAGGATGAGGGAATAATGGAATCTTCTGCCGCGAATATCACCCCAAAAAATGCAGCCAAATGGATGCAGTATATCCTGGGCAGCTTGCTCATCCTGGGGCTAAGTCCCTATGCTGATGCTGCCAACAAGCTGGTAGATGTTAAGTACCATGCCATTGTGGATCACCAACTGGAATTGGAGTTGGTGTTTGACAAGCCGATATCTGAGCCGGAAATCAATTTGAATGCCGATCCCGCCAGTATCCAATTGAACTTTAGCGACAGTATTTCTGCGCTGGAAAAAGCACAGATCCCTATTAACACTGCCGGGGTCGAGCAGCTGTCCAGCATGCAGGATGGCGATAAGTTGCAACTGGTTTTGGCACTGAAAAAAGTGAAACCTTATCAAGGTAAGGCCGTGGGGAACGTCTATCGTTTGACTGTCAATGATGAAGTCATGGATCCCCAGAGCAAGGCCAGCAGCCCGTTTGTTAATAGCATAAAAAATATCGACTTCCGCCGCTTGGGGGATAAGGGTGGTGAATTGCTGGTTGAGCTGCGTAATTCATCGGTTGCCGCCAATGTTGAGCAGGTCGGTTCCAGGCTGGAGCTGAAGTTGTACAACACAGATATTCCATCTGACATGCTTTATGTTATGGATGTGCAAGACTTTGCCACCCCGGTGAAGAGCTTTGAGACCTTCAAAGAAGAGCTGACCAGTCGAATTCTGATCGATATCAAGGGCGACTACGAATACAACTACAAACAAGACGGTAATATGTTCACCTTGGCGATGACCGAGGTTGAGCGTGCAGTTCAGATGGAGACGGAGAAGAAATACTCGGGCAAGACCCTATCACTCAACTTCCAGAATATTTCAGTCAGAACCGTGCTGCAGATCATTGCCGATTACAACGACTTCAACCTGGTGACCAGTGATACAGTCGAAGGTAGTATCACCCTGAGATTGGATGACGTACCTTGGGATCAGGCGCTGGATCTTATCCTGCAGACCAAGGGGTTGGATAAGCGAATCGAAGGTAATATTCTGATGGTTGCGCCGGCTGAGGAGCTTGCCATACGTGAAGAAAACCAGCTCAAGAACAAGAAAAAAGTCTCTGAAGAGTTGGCGCCACTTTACTCGGAATATTTGCAGGTGAACTATGCCAAGGCCACCGAGATTGCCAGCTTGTTAAGGGGAGAAGGATCAAGCCTATTGTCCAAACGCGGCACAGTTGCCGTGGACGAAAGAACCAATACTCTGCTGGTTAAAGACACGGCTGATATTCTGGAAAACGTGCACAAGCTGATAGAAGTGCTGGACGTGCCTATTCGTCAGGTGTTGATTGAAAGCCGAATGGTTACGGTTAAGGATGATGTTGCTGAGGATTTGGGTATCCGTTGGGGGATCACAGATCAACAGGGCAATAAAGGCACCTCGGGTAGTCTGGAAGGCGCTCAGGACATCACCAACGGCACCATTCCATCCATAGGCGACCGTCTCAATGTGAACCTGCCGGCGGCTCCTAGCAATGCTGCCAGCATAGCTTTCCATGTTGCCAAACTGGCCGATGGTACTGTCTTGGATTTGGAATTGAGTGCGCTGGAGCAGGAAAACAAGGGTGAAATTATCGCCAGCCCCAGAATTACCACCTCAAATCAGAAAGCCGCTTATATTGAGCAGGGTGTCGAGATCCCTTATGTGGAATCGGCTTCCAGTGGCGCGGCTACAGTACAGTTCAAGAAAGCGGTATTGTCACTGCGGGTAACACCACAAATTACCCCGGATAACCGTGTGATACTGGATTTGGAAATCACTCAGGATTCTCAAGGTAAGATAGTACAGACGCCGCTGGGAGAAGCTGTTTCCATCGATACCCAGCGCATAGGTACCCAAGTGCTGGTGGACAATGGTGAAACCATAGTGCTGGGGGGGATCTATCAGCAGAACTTGATCAGTCGGGTCAGCAAGGTGCCTGTTTTGGGGGATATTCCCCTGGTTGGCTTCCTGTTCCGCAATACTTCGGACAAGAATGAGCGCCAGGAGCTGCTGATCTTCGTAACGCCCAAGATAGTGACTGAGGAAATCTAGGGAAGGTGCGAAAAAGTCCTCGTGGCGTTCTCTTTTGTAGTGCGTCGCTTGCAACGCAATTGGCGTTCACGGCATCTGATTGAAGCCATGAGGGGGTCTGCTTAAGTTTTTTCCAAACCTGTAAAACTTCAACCAAAGCCAGTGCCAGTCGCTGGCTTTGATGTTTGGGCGCGGGGAAATTTGGCTTTAATAGTCGGCATTACTTGCCTTGAATGTCCTTAAGCTGAGATAATCCCCGGTCAAGTCTCATAAGAGCAAGGTAACAAATCCCGTCGATTTGATAGTAAGTCGACATTCGGCAAACTTTTCATAAGATTCAGACGTACAAGAAATGGCTGAAAAACGTAATATTTTTCTGGTAGGCCCTATGGGCGCAGGCAAGAGCACCATAGGTCGTCATCTGGCACAAATGCTGCACTTGGAATTCCACGATTCAGATCAAGAGATTGAAAATCGCACCGGCGCTGACATTGCCTGGGTATTTGACGTTGAAGGCGAAGAAGGTTTCCGTCGCCGCGAGGCTCAGGTGATTTCCGATCTGACCGAGAAACAAGGCATAGTTCTGGCTACTGGTGGTGGCTCAGTTCAAAGCAAAGATATCCGCAACTTCCTCTCTGCCCGCGGTATCGTGGTGTATTTGGAAACCACTATTGATAAACAAGTGGCCCGCACTCAGCGCGACAAGCGTCGCCCCTTGCTGCAGGTCGATAACCCTCGTGAAGTGTTGGAAGCACTGGCAGACGTGCGTAATCCTCTCTATGAGGAAATCGCTGATGTTATCGTCAAGACAGACGAGCAAAGCGCCAAAGTGGTGGCCAATCAAATCATTGAACAATTAGGTTTCTAGGACGCAAGATGCAACAGATCCGGGTTGATTTAGGTGAACGTAGTTATCCTATCTTCATTGGCCAGGGTCTGTTGGCCCAGAGCGATTGCCTGACGGCGAGCATCTTGGGTAAAAAGGTCCTCATTGTCTCCAATGACACAGTAGCTCCCCTGTATCTGCAACCCTTGCAGCGCCTTCTGCTGCCTGCGGCTCAGGTTTTTGCTCATATTTTACCCGACGGTGAGCAATACAAGACACTGGCACAGCTCGATAGCGTATTTACGGCTTTGCTTGAGCATAACTGCGGTCGTGATGTGGTGCTGGTGGCACTCGGCGGTGGAGTTATTGGTGATATGGTCGGCTTTGCTGCCGCCTGTTATCAGCGGGGGGTGGATTTTATCCAGATCCCCACTACGCTCTTGTCTCAGGTCGACTCATCCGTAGGTGGCAAGACGGCAGTCAATCATCCGCTGGGCAAGAACATGATAGGCGCTTTCTATCAACCGCAACTTGTGTTGATAGATACCCTGTGTCTGAAGACCCTGCCGGCGCGTGAATTTGCTGCCGGTATGGCTGAAGTGATCAAATACGGCATCATTTGGGATGCTGATTTTTTCCTGTGGCTCGAGAACAATGTCGAGTCACTCAAGTCGCAGCAGCCAGAGGCGTTGGCTTATGCCATCCGTCGCTGCTGTGAGATAAAAGCCGAAGTGGTTGCCGAAGATGAGACAGAGCAAGGTGTTCGTGCCCTGTTGAATCTGGGGCATACCTTTGGTCATGCCATCGAGGCCGAAATGGGCTATGGCAATTGGCTTCATGGTGAAGCGGTTGCCGCTGGCACAGTCCTTGCTGCACAAACTGCAAAAGCCATGGAACTGATTGACGAGTCAATTCTCTGTCGCATCAGTGCGCTGCTACAGGCATTCGACTTACCGATAACTGCACCAGAGTCCATGGATTTTGAAAGCTTTATCAAACACATGCGGCGTGACAAAAAAGTTTTGGCTGGGCAAATTCGCTTGGTTTTGCCCACTGATATGGGGCAGGCCGGTATTTTTGCTCAAGTGCCGGAATCCCTACTCGAACAGGTGATCTGCCGCGCTTGAACCTTGATGGGTGACAATGGTGGCAACCGAAGAACTTCTCCTGCCCTCGCAAGAGGCACTGTTACAAAGACTGCAGCATCTGGCCTGTTACGGTCAGCAGCTGGTTTTGTTGCAGGGGCAGGTCGGAGCCGGTAAGACACGGCTGTTGACCGCCTTGGCCAATGTGCTCGATGAGCATAATCTGGCGTTGGTCAGTTGTCCTCAACATGCGGATGCCGCCGAAATAAGGCGCAAGTTGCTGATCCAACTACTGCCCGACCCCCTGTTTGACGACGAACAGCCGCTGGCCGACACCCTGCTGCGTTATCTCGGTGAGATGCGCAAGCCTATCCACATTCTGATCGACGATGCCGACAACATGCCGCTGGTGCTCTGGGCCGAGTGTTTGTTGCTGACTCAGCTGCAAGCCAGAGGTGAACCTATCACGCTGACCTGTTCGGTTTCTCCGGAATTTGCCGAGCAGTTACAGCTGCAATTGCCTAAAGCACAGAAACAGCAGGTATTGCCGGTTAAGCTTGAGCCGCTTTCTCTGGCCGAGCGTGAGGGGCTGTATCAAACTTTGTTGACTCGCAGCGCAGTACACACCTTTACGCCGCGGGCTATAGTGGTTAAGCAGTTGGAGCGGCAGCAGGGCACGCCGGCCGAGGTTTTGGCATTGTTGGAGCTGGCATTGAATGGTGAGCCGCCGAGGCCAAGAGTATTCCCGTGGAAGACCTTACTGATGTCGAGCCTTGCTGTGCTGAGTTGTTTGGCATTGCTCTCCTGGTATCTGTTGCGTTCGACCGAGCCTCTGCCCGAGCTGACCAAGTCTGCCTTGGTACTGGAACATAGGACAAGTCCCTTAAGCCAGTTTGCCGAGCGTTGGCTCGATATTGAATCGGAACCGGCCTCGAAAGTTCTCAGCTCGGCTCCTGTATATGTTCGTCTTGAACAACCACGAAGCCAGAGCCTTGTTTCACCAGCGATTGACTCGCAGCAAGACCCGAAATTAGCTCAGAAAACCGCGCCCCAAGCGGATAGTCAGTCGACCCCTGAGTCGGAAACTGGTTCTGAACTGCTCAGCGATGCCAAGGCGGCGCTGGATGTGGAAACCGCTCCTGTTACCCAAAAGCCGCAGGTCAAAGAGGCTGCCTCTATGAATAATGAAGCGCAGGAAATTCAAGCTCAATCTGAGCTTGAACAAGAGCCTAGTGCCGGAGTGCTACCGACACAAGGTTACACCTTGCAATTGGTAAGTCTGAAACGCGAGTCTTCACTGACAGCATTTATGATTAAGCTGAAAAAAGTGAAAAATGTCAGAGTGGCCAAACATAAGGATTGGTGGGTGGTATTGGTAGGGGAATATGCCAGCAAGCAAGAAGCCATCGAAGCCGGTAAGGTATTGCAACTGTCTTTGGACCTGCCTCAACCTTTGATTAAGTCCTGGCAATCACTGCAACACTATCGCTTACAAGCTGGCCTAAGTAACAGTGAAATTTCATCTTAAACCGAGTACAATCCTCACTTTCGTTTTTCCGGGCACCAATCAATTTTAATGAAGAAAAAACAAAGAGCCTTTCTCAAGTGGGCCGGTGGTAAATTTAAACTGGTTGATGCCCTGATTCAGCACTTGCCCAAGGGCGAGCGCCTGGTTGAACCCTTTGTCGGTGCCGGTTCTGTGTTCCTCAACACAGATTACCCCAGCTACCTGCTGTGCGATATCAATCGTGATCTAATCGATCTCTACTCCATCATTCAGACTCGTCCGGAAGCATACATAGGGGCGGCGGCCGAGTTGTTTGTGCCGCAGATGAACGACAAAGAGCAATACTATCTGATCCGAGATAAATTCAACCGTAGTCGCGACCCCTTCGATAGAGCTATCTATTTTCTCTATCTCAATCGTTTTGGTTTTAATGGCTTATGTCGTTACAACCGTAAAGGCTCATTCAATGTGCCCTTCGGTTCCTACAAGAAGCCGTATTTTCCCGAGAAGGAAATACGCGGCTTTGCCGCCAAGGCACAAAATGCCGAGTTTCGCTGTATTGGCTACGAGCAGGCGTTTGCTCTGGCCCAAAGCGGTGATGTGATTTATTGCGATCCGCCATACGCCCCCCTATCGACCACCGCCAGCTTTACTACTTATGTTGGGGCCGGCTTTTCGTTGGATGACCAGGCGCTGCTGGCCAGGCACTCTCGTCATACCGCTATTGAGCGTGGTATTCCAGTGCTTATCAGCAACCATGATATACCGCTGACCCGTGAGCTGTACCATGGTTCAAGAATGGAAACGATTCAGGTACAGCGAAATATCAGCCAGAAGGGCAGCAGCAGAACCAAGGTGAATGAGCTGATGGCTTTGTACGACGAAACCTATCACAACGAGAACGACTGAAAGTTACCTTTGCCAAAGTAATCAGGCGAGTACTTGATTTACCAGCAGCAATAGTCCAACCACCAAGAGTGCTGCCAGCAACACGCCTGTGATGATATAAGGGAGAGGTGAGGAATTGGCGCTGAAGTCCCTGGCACGATTGGACTCACTCTGCACGCCGAAGAAGGCCGCCAGCGTACTGTAAAGGTAACGCCAGTAGCGGCCAAACATTTAAAAACCGTTGTTGGAATTTGCCGGGGCGATATCGTCAACCGGTTTGCGTTGATGGCCGTGCAGTAACTCCAGTAAGTCGACAAAATGGAACTGGCCCGAACGACTCTTGCCGCTGAACCAGCCCCCCCAGCTCAAGTCATCTTCCTGAGTCGCACAGCGATTATTGGGATGGCTGGAAGGCAGATTGGGATTGTAGTCGTGTTCCTGGCTGTAGCTGCAGGCCAGATTGTTCGCGGAAGAACCCAGGCTTTGGAAGCCAACAGCAGTCGCTCCCACCACGCCAGCGGCGGCAGCGAGTATGACTGCTGACTTGATGCTGTGTGTGAAAACCTGCGGTTTCTGGTTCATCCTGTTCCATCCCCAAATGTGGCGTTGGTCGATTATAACAAAGCCGTTGATAAATTGAACAGCTTTTTACCAAGTAACAACCTTATTCCAACTTATGATGCTTTTCAACGGCAGAAATGGGCGCCAGGCTATAGAGCCCGAGCGCCTTGGCGGGTAAAATAGGCGACTTCTTAAACATCCTGTGAGATTGCTATGCGCCCATATCTTATTGCTCCTTCCATTCTGTCTGCCGATTTCGCCCGCCTGGGTGATGATGTTAAAGCCGTATTGGATGCGGGGGCCGACGTGGTTCACTTCGATGTGATGGACAACCATTATGTACCTAACCTGACCATAGGCCCCATGGTCTGCAAAGCTTTGCGTGACTATGGTATTACCGCCGAAATCGATGTGCACCTGATGGTGAAGCCGGTCGACCGCATAGTGCCTGATTTTGCCAAGGCGGGGGCTTCTATTATCACTTTCCATCCGGAAGCCAGCGAGCATGTGGACCGCACAGTGCAACTCATCCGTGACCACGGCTGTAAGGCCGGCTTGGTATTCAACCCTGCCACGCCATTGCACTACCTGGACTATGTGATGGATAAGCTGGATGTGATTTTGTTGATGTCGGTTAACCCTGGGTTTGGTGGTCAGTCATTTATTCCATCGACACTGGATAAACTGGCCGAAGTACGCCGCCGTATCGATGAGAGTGGCCGCGATATCCGCCTGGAGGTCGACGGGGGCGTTAAGGTGGACAATATAGCCGAAATTGCCGCCGCCGGTGCCGACATGTTTGTTGCCGGTTCAGCCATCTTTAGCCAGCCTGACTATAAGGCGGTTATCGACCAAATGCGCAGTGAACTGGCGGGAGTGTAAGTTATGATCGCAAGCAGTATCAGCGCGATCGCCTTTGATCTGGATGGCACTCTGGTTGACAGTGTGCCGGACTTGGCCGCCGCGACCCAAGCGACGCTTGCCGATCTGGGGCTTAGAAGTTGCACTGAAGATCAGGTACGCAGCTGGGTTGGCAACGGCACAGAAATGTTGATGCGCCGCGCGCTGACCTTTAGCCTGGGGGCTGAACCGGATGCCTCTGTCATGGCCGATGCCATGCCGGTATTTATGAAGCATTATGAAGCTTGCCTTGAGCGTTACAGCAAGCTGTATCCCGGGGTTGAGTCTGTGCTTAGAACCCTGCAGCAGAGAGGTTTTAAGTTGGCGGTGGTTACCAACAAGCCTTATCGCTTTACTATCCCTTTATTGCAGGCTTTTGGTATTGAGTTATTTTTCAGTGAAATTCTCGGCGGCGATTCTCTCACTAAGATGAAACCGGATCCCTTGCCGCTGACTCATCTGCTGGAGAAATGGCAGTTGCAGCCTCAGCAGATGTTGATGGTGGGTGATTCCCGTAACGACGTTCTGGCGGCGAAAGCTGCAGGTATTGCCTCAATCGGCTTGACCTATGGCTACAACTACGGTGAAGATATTGGGCTTTGCGGCCCAGATGCCGTATGCGATCATTTTGAGCAAATTTTGGCGCATTTGCCGCCACAGCAATCGGAGTAATGAAATTCATGAGCAGTCCCAAACCCATAGTATTGAGCGGTGCCCAGCCCTCAGGCGAGTTGACCATAGGTAACTACATGGGTGCCCTGCGTCAGTGGGTAGCCATGCAGGACAGCCATGATTGCCTCTATTGTGTGGTGGATCTGCATGCCATCACTGTGCGTCAGGATCCCAATGCCTTGCGTGAAGCTTGCCTGGACACATTGGCGCTGTACCTTGCTTGTGGTGTTGATCCCAAGAAGAGTACAGTATTCATTCAGTCACAGGTGCCGCAGCACACTCAACTGGGGTGGGTACTGAACTGTTATACCCAGATGGGTGAGCTGAGCCGCATGACTCAGTTTAAGGATAAGTCGCAAAAGCACGCCAACAATATCAACGTCGGGTTGTTTGGTTATCCTGTGCTGATGGCGGCCGATATCCTGCTGTACCAGGCCAATGAGATCCCTGTCGGTCAGGATCAGAAACAGCATCTGGAGTTGACCCGGGACATCGCCACCCGTTTCAACAACGCCTATGGTGACACCTTCACAGTGCCAGAGCCTTTTATCCCTGAGCTGGGTGCCAAGGTGATGTCGCTGCAGGATCCCACCAAGAAGATGTCCAAGTCAGATGACAACCGCAACAATGTCATCGGCCTGCTGGAAGATCCCAAGGCGGTGATGAAAAAGCTGAAAAAGGCGATGACCGACAGTGATGAGCCACCTGTGGTGCGCTTCGACATAGATAACAAGCCTGGGGTTTCCAATCTGCTGAGCCTGATGTCCGGGGTGACAGGCCAGAGCATAGCCGAACTGGAAGCCGAGTTTGAAGGCAAGATGTATGGCCATTTGAAAGTGGCTGCCGGTGAAGCCGTGGTTGGTATGTTGGAGCCGCTGCAACAACGCTTCCGTGAGTTTCGCGAAGACAGAGCCTTCCTGGAGTCTGTGATGAAGCAGGGCGCCGAAAAGGCCCAGGCCCGCGCCGAAGTCACAGTGAAGAAAGTCTATGAGAAGATAGGCTTGCTGGTGTAATTCCGCCAATCTTGAGAGCCGACCTACAAGGTCGGCTTTTTTGTGGCTGCGTGCGAATTACTGTGGTTGTGGCTGGCTTGCCATCAACATCAGCCAATCGGCAAACGCTGCTATCGCCGGTTCTCTGAGGCGCCGCTCTTTACAGCAAAAAGTGAATTCAAATCCTGTGTGCACATCCGGCAGTTCAGCTTCTATCAAACGGCCGCTGGCAATATCATCCTCCACCATAAAGTCTGACGCCAGTGCTATGCCTTGACCGGCAATAGCTGCTTCTATGGCCATTAACACATGGCTGAAAATATGCTGCCTGTGATTGGGGGTCAGAGTGACACCGTTGGCCTCGGCCCAGCGGTTCCAGTCCAGTCCCAGTGGCCCTTCATCCACGGTCAACAGTGGATACTGCTGCAGACTCTGAATCGTTATTTGTCCGGCTCTGGGGGGTAATTGCGGGCTACAAACTGGAATAAGCCGTTCCTTGTGTAGCACAGTCTGCCAGTATCCCCGTCGTTTGAGACCACCGCTGATAAAGAGATCGGCTACACTGTCGCTGAGCTCGGGATCTTGGGCCACCATCTCCAACCTTATCTGTACCTCGGGGTGACGGCGGCGAAAGTCGCTGAGTCTGGGGATCAACCATTTGACCGCAAAAGAGCTGTAAACCGCCAGTTTCAGCTCACGATTGGGCTCGCCGAACAAACGGCCAAGGTCAGCGAGTTCGTTGAAGATTCGCTCCAATTCGCCATAGAGGATCTCCCCCTTGGGTGACAGTTTAAGGCTGCGCCCCTGGCGCAGAAACAGAGGCTCGTCAAAGTGTTCCTCCAATATCCTGACCTGATGGGATACGGCGCTCTGGGTGATACAAAGCTCTTCGGCGGCGCGGGAAAAATGGCTCTGGCGTGCTGCCGCTTCGAACACCTGCAGCGCTCTCAAGGGGGGAAGTTTTCGCATTGGCGACTCTGTTTTGATATTTAGTATGAATTTAATTCATTTATACGTAAAAAACATCATTTCAATTTGGTTTTTAACCCGGATATGATGCCGCCGATTGAGAGTCGTTCAGGGTAACCAAGATGCAGAGAACCGTAGCTATCGGTTTGATTTTATTGACCGTAGGAAATCTCTTTAGCGCATTTTATGATGTGTCGGTCAAATGGTTACCGGATGATGCCAATGCGGCGACCTTTCTGCTGCTGCGCCAGATAACGGCGGTACTCATGTTGTTGCCTTTGTGGATCAAGGCCGGTCGTCCGGGCACCTCTCATTTTAAGCTCCACCTTTGGCGTGCCAACACAGGAGCTGTTGGCGCGCTCTTTTTGATTATTGGCCTGATGGCGCTGCCCTTGGCGACTGTCAGCTCGCTATTCTATTCGGCGCCCCTGATGATCATGGTGCTCGGCGCTGTATTTCTGAAGGAACAGATCACGCCGCTGCAGTGGGGAGTTGCCGCACTGGGATTTGTCGGTATCTTGTTGATCCTAAAGCCTAGTGAACTGGAACTTGCCGGTATCGCCGTGTTGGTTTCTGCCTTTACCTTCTCCTTGAACCAGATGAGTTTGCGAAAGCTGCCCGGTACCGAAGCCGCCAGTCTGACTTTGCTCTGTTACAACTTGCTGAGTCTGCCGCTGACTCTGCTGGTGGCATTGTCGCAGCAACTGGCCGGGCTCAGTTGGCAACTGCTCGGGGTGGCGTTGTTATCCAATGCTTTCCTGCTGGCGTATCACTGGTTCTGTGTTCTGGCTTATCGCAGGGCCAAGGCCAGTGAAATTGCCGTGGCTGAATACAGCGGACTGATCTTTATTGTCTTCCTGGGTTGGCTGCTGTTCGATGAGTGGCTGGATACCCTGAGTTGGATTGGGGCTGCGTTGGTGGTGCTGCCAACCTTGTGCCTGCCCGCCATCGCCAAGCTGATGAAAACCCGTGAACTGAAAGCACAAGAGCCGGTATAACCGGCTCTTGTTTGCATAGACGAGGGATTTGGCTGTTAAGGGGTGACGTAGTCGAACACCTTGATCACCTTACGTACCCCTGCGGTATTGCGGGCGATTTCCACTGCCAGATCGGCTTGCTCTCGCTCGACTAAACCCAGCAGAAAGACTTCACCATTCTCAGTGATCACCTTGATCTTGGTGACATCCAGATTCTTGTCGTTGAGCATCCGTCCCTTGACCTTGGTGGTGATCCAGGTGTCGTTGCTGCGGGTGGTAAAGGATGTCGGGTTACCAATACGGATCTGATTGTGGATCTTGCCACCCAACTGTAGTTCTTTGACCAGCCGAATCGCCTTGTCTCTAAGCATGGAGTTGGGCGCCTGACCTATCATCAGTACATTGCCGTTCATACTGACGCCGGTGATATTGGTTTGATTCTTCAGATCCTCTTCCGCTCCCAGTACGCTGGAGATACTAAAATCGGCATTGGTATCATCCAACTGGGTCTTGAGCGAGCGCTCATCGTTGACCACCATGGCGCCGCCGACTGCACCCACCATTACGGCTCCGGCACAGCCGGTCAAACTGGTAAGCAGTAGACACAGGGGCAGCAGACGTCTCATTGATGCTCGTCCTGCGGGAACAGGGTACGGTCAATGTTGTCACACAGGCAGTGGATAACCAGCAGGTGTACTTCCTGAATACGCGCCGTGACGTTGGAGGGGACGCGGATCTCCACATCATTGGTGCTCAGCAATCCGGCCATGGCACCGCCATCTTTACCCGTGAGCGCAACTATGGTCATATCCCGGCTCAGTGCAGCTTCCATCGCTTTAATGACGTTGCCCGAATTGCCGCTGGTGGAAATGGCCAGCAGTATGTCACCGGGTTGGCCCAGTGCCAGGATCTGCTTGGAAAACACTTCGTCATAGCTGTAATCGTTGGCGATGGCTGTCAGGGTTGAGGTGTCTGTTGTCAGAGCTATGGCCGGCAGCGGTGGACGCTCCACTTCGTAGCGGTTCAGCAGCTCGGCGGAAAAGTGTTGGGCATCACCGGCACTGCCGCCGTTACCGCAGGCAAGGATCTTATTGCCACCCAACAGACATTGCACCATCATTTCTGCGGCCTTGGAGATGGACTCAGGCAGCGCCTCTGCGGCGTCAATCTTGGTCTGAATCGACTCGGTGAAGCTGTCTTTGATACGTTCTAACATGGATAAGTCCTTCACTATCAAGTGTTGCTATCATGCCATAGGCCGGTGGCTTTTTTCAGGCATAAAAGTGTAAATTTGTTTTGGATTAAGCGTTTACTAAAAAGCGTCTTGCAGCCATTTCACCTTGCCGCCATCAATGGCCAGTAGATCGAAGCGACATGGAGCATTGATCCTGTGTTGCTGCAGATACTGACTGGCGGCCTTGCGAAGCCTGGCAATTTGGGCCTGGCTCAATGACTGCAAAGCGCCACCGAATCGGCTGGGTGAGCGGTATTTTACCTCAACAAACACCCATTGGCTGCCCTGTTTCATCACCAAGTCCAGTTCGCCGAAACTGTAGCGCACATTCTGTTCGACAAAGGTCAGGCCCTGTTGTTCCAGATACTGGCGAGCCAGACGCTCGCCTTCCTGTCCCAGATCCATATGCCGGCTTACAGTGGCCGTAAAACGCCGCGTTGGTATTTGGCCCAGCTGAGCTGACGATCAATCACCCCATCCGGGCTCACCGTCAACTGGCCGCTGCGGCCATTGTACTGATATCCGGGGAAGGCATGCATCTGGGCCAGACGATTGACCAGTTGCAGGGCATCATAGCCCATCACATACAGGCGTTTTTGGGCGTTACCCCAGGTGGGCCACAACTTGTTGACCACCTCGGTTTCTTCACTGGCCTGCAGTAACCAGGGAATATCACTGATGGTGATATTGTTCAGTTCAATCGCGGTTTGCTTGGCATTGTCTTCCTGACGGGCGCGGCTGCTGGTATACAGCGGCACCTGCTCGGCAAAGACACTGAAATTGACATCGATAAAGGGTTTCAGCAGCGGTAAGTCCTGAATCCCCGAGATCATATAGATGGCATCGATATCGGTACGGGAGCGGAAGTCGGCCTTCACCTTGCTGCCGAGCAGTGCCTTAATGGCTTGGATCCGCGCCTTGCTGTCCGTTACGCCGAGGGCGCTTTCCACGGTTTCGCGCATCTTGTCGCCGTTGTCATAGAAGTGGACTTCGGCATCACTGTCGGTCAGTTCCATCCAGGTTTGCTTAAAGCTCTGGGCCATACGTTGGCCTACGGCATCATTGCTGGCAAGCAGCAGTGGCACCTGTATACCATCCTGATACATGCGTCTGGCGGCATCGCTGGCTTCCTGAGTGGGCGACAGGGCAAAGTAGTACTTATTCTGTTGCGGTTGCAGCTTATCTATTTGGTTGAGAAACAGTTGTGGCGGCGTACTTGCCCCGGCAGCTTGCTGGGCCGCCATCACTTGTTCCACTTCGTTTTGCAGCAGTGGGCCAATCACAAATTCGGCGCCGCTCTGCAGCGCTTGCTGATAGGCCTTATCGGCACCTTGGGCTGTGTCGAAGAAATTGAGGCTGACATTGCTGTCCGGTTCACTCAGATAACTGGCCAGTATGCCCTGACGCACTGTGTTGGCGACCCCGGCTCTTGGGCCCGAAAGTGGCAGCAGCACGGCGATATTGCTCGGTCTGTAAGGCTTGGCGCTGAGCGCCAGTTGCAGATCCGAAGGCAACTGCACCGCGGCGGGATGATAAGGATTACGTTTCTGCCAGTCACTCAGCTGGCGGATCAGGCTTGAGGGATCCACCGCGTAGTGCTTGGCCAGATAAGCCAGCTGTAGCCAACCAGTAAATACGGCATCGCTCTCTTGAGCGGCAAAACTCTGCAGGGTTTCTTCCTGCAGTGGCTTGAGCAATTGCCAGATCTGGTCGTTAACCTCGCCGGTTGCCTTTACCGGCAGATACTGACTCAGCTGACTCAACTCACGCACTTGCTCCACGGGTTGTTGGTTGGCAGCAAACAGCCGGGCACGGGCCTGGTGATAACTGGCCCACTGCCAATCGGGTAGCTGCCAATTACCGGGATAATTCAAGGTATTCAGCGCTTCGGCACTCTTGCCGGTCAGCTCCTGCAGGCGAGCGCTGAGAAAACGATGCTCGGCCTGGATTTCATCCACCGGGCTCAGCCCGGCCTGCATTGAACGCAGAATATCTGCAGCGGCATCTGTATCCCCTTGCTTGAGGTAAGCATTGGCGGCCAACAACAGATAACGCTCGCGGTTTTCCTTGCTGGGCGCCTTGGCGGCAAATGCCAAATACTCGGCCGGGGCTTGCGGGGCACTGACCAGGGAAACGACGGCCAGCTGCTCTTTGTCTGCCGACGGCGTGCTGCCACAGCCCCACAGGCTGGCAAGCAGAATCACAGCAGAAATGTATTTAACTCTATTCAGGCTTTTTAACACAGGGCTTCACTCTGGTAAGATGCTGGCTCTAGTTTAACCTTCTATTGTGCCTGACGAAAGTCTCGGCACTTTCATCTCCGAGGTAGTTATGGACCTGTCGGTCGCGCTGTATATAGTTCCCACTCCCATAGGCAACCTGGGGGACTTGAGCCCCAGGGCTCTGGAAGTACTGAATCGGGTGGCGTTGATCGCCTGTGAAGACACTCGCCACAGCGGTAAATTGCTGAGCCACTTTGGCATAGATACCCGCACGACAGCGCTGCATGACCACAATGAACGTGCCCGGGCGCAGTGGATTGTTGAACGCCTCGGCGAAGGTGAAGCCATAGCGCTGATCAGCGATGCCGGCACGCCGCTGATTTCCGATCCCGGCTATCACCTGGTATCCCATGTGCGCGCCGCCGGTTATCCGGTGATCCCGCTGCCCGGCCCTTGCGCCGCCATTGCCGCGCTGTCGGCATCTGGCTTGCCCTCGGATCGCTTCTCGTTTGAAGGCTTTTTACCGGCCAAAGACAAAGGGCGTCAGGATAAACTGTTGGCGCTTAGAGAAGACCCGCGCACCCTGATTTTCTATGAGTCACCCCACAGAATTTTGCCCAGCCTCAAGTCGCTGGTGGCGGTTCTGGGGCCGGATAGGCAGATGGTGATGGCGCGGGAACTGACCAAGACCTTTGAAACCTTCCTCTGCGGTACCACGGCCGAAGTGCTGGCGCAGGTAGAAGCCGATGCCAACCAGCAGCGCGGTGAAATTGTGCTTATGCTGCACGGTTTTGTCAGTGAAGAAGCCGACGAAACGCCCGCCGCGGCGCTGGATACCCTCAAACTACTCTGTGATGAATTACCGCTGAAGAAGGCGGCCGCCATTGCGGCACAGATCCATGGGTTGAAGAAAAATGCTCTCTATAAAAAAGGGCTGGAGCTGGGCTGGTAAGGAAATGCCTTGGTGTGAAGCCCGCTATGGGCTATAATCCGCGCCGAGTTGGCCGGGCAGTCGCTGCGTTCGCAAGAACGGGGAGGAAAGTCCGGGCTCCATAGAGCAGGGTGCCAGATAACGTCTGGGCGGCGTGAGCCGACGACCAGTGCAACAGAGAGTAGACCGCCTGCCTTCGGGCCGGTAAGGGTGAAAGGGTGCGGTAAGAGCGCACCGCGCGGCTGGTAACAGTTCGCGGCACGGTAAACTCCACCCGGAGCAAGATCAAATAGGGTTCCACTATTCTTCGGAATTAATGCGTGGCTCGCGTTGGAACCGGGTAGATTGCTTGAGCCTGTGAGCGATTGCAGGCCTAGAGGAATGACTGCCGCTCCTTCGGGAGAACAGGACCCGGCTTATAGGCCAACTCACCTATTCTGTAAGTGGATGTTCTGTATGGTGTTTTTAGCTTTGTTATCAATTTTTGCTACAAAGTTTGGTACATCATGCAGTACATCCAGTTACGCAAAACTACCTATCATTTTTCGCTATAAAATCCCCCTGAGATTTCGTGCGTATCATCCTTGCGGTGAGATTCGTCGTTCCCAAAAGACAGATTGCTACAGTGTTGCTGTGGCATCGGTTGCCGCAAAATTTCCTGTCATAAACCAAATCAACTAGATGACAACCCCTCAACCAGAACTGAAGGCATTGCTTAAAGAACTCGCCAGCTTTCAATATGCTCAACAGCCCACTCCCCTGAAGGCAGGTTTGAGATCTGGTCATCAGTCACGCCTGAGACAAGCACAATCTTCCAATTAGGAGATACCCCTATTTGAATCGGCCTATTTGCTTGAGGATGCATGGGCTGATTTCTGCCGCTTCAAGGATTCAGGAGACAAGCTCAGAAATCCCAAGATTGTTGCCGACCAACAACGCAAGTTTGATTTCATGCGGCTCTATTGGGGTAATCGTGATGTCCTCTCGATAACTAAGAAGGATATTAAGGCGCTGTTGCAGCGGTACTTAATTCTGTATGTGTTTCATCAGGTTCTGGTAGATCAGGGTATAGTTCCTGAAAACAAGCATGGCGAGCGTAAGGTATTCCATAGTCTGCGACATACGTTTGTAACCAAAGTCTTGGCAAGCGGTGTTTCGCTTGGCTTGCTATAGAGTGTTGTCGGCCATGAGATGCATGATGCAGGCATTACTAAGAGGTATACCCATCAGTTCACTGTGAAGGATCTGTTGGAAGTAGTAGGTGCTTTGAAATTCTAATCGAACGGATTGGAGGTTCCCCCAGAGCCACACCCCGGCACATGAGTCACTTGCTACGGTTGCTCCCTTCCGGGCCTGGCCGGGTTCACAAGTTATCATTGCGGGGAGGACGCGAGGTAAGCATCCATTCACACGCTTGAAGACACCTAAGTGGATTAATCTGTTGAATGACCCACAATTTGTATCCCTAAAAAAAGCGAAGGTCAAGACTTAAAAGTATTTCCACTAACGATGAAAAGACTAGATTAGTCAGGAAGATAGACTATAGAATATCCTAATAACCTGTTTGATTATTGGAGTGGTTACAATATGGATGAACAATTGGGGCTGCGACTTTGGAATTTAGTTAACCAGTTGGAGGGTCAACTGGGGAACATAAATGCAACCCTTCAGCAAATGAATGAACTCGGCCCAAGAGACTGGCTTGGTGCTGGGGTAACCTTACTTGCGTATGTTCTAGGGCACTTTCAGGCCACTCGTTCTGCAAAGAAACAAGCCGCACAAATTGAGTTGCATAGATTACAGGACAGACAGAGGAAGCGGCGAGAAAGCAGAAACAGGCTTGTTGAGCATGTACAAGACATTTGTGCTCAAAATCAAGTAGTGTCACTTAATTGTCAGACCTTATTCCCTTCTAAAGATACGAACTGGGAAAGCCTATTAGATGATTACGATGCAAAAGTAAGCGCAGTGGCCAACCGTAAGTTCTTAATTGATACCTGTGAGCTCGAATTTGAAGAGAAAATTACAGACCTTCAAGACGCTATTAATGATCTTTTTAGAGCTGTTGTCATTCGTCCATTATGGGATGATTATCAAGTCGGAACCATCGAGTGGATTCAAGCGTTAAATACCAACTTACGGAAATGGGACCATGCCAGAGATCATTTCATTAAACTTTTAGACGATGCTCTTGCCGCAGAACAAGCGAAAATTCGGGAACTCAAAAAACACCTGTAGAAGCCCACTGACAATCTAAACGTATGCCTGATGTTTGATAGTCTTTTCACCTGCTGAGCTACTAAAAAATGCCAAAAATTTCTGAGGCCTTTCTAGATATAGCCTTTGCGCCAGTTTCCCCCCGTACCCCCTATCGATTTATTTTCTATCCTTCGTTTCCCCAAGACACTCTCAGGCCAACCACAGACACAGTTCATAGGCTCAACAAACCATAGTTTTATGACACCGAGAATTGTATGCCTTGGGTGGTATCAACAAGCTAGCGCTTGGTATTGATGAGTCCGAGGCCAATTCTTGATACCGGTTATGCTGGAATCCCCATATTACGTTTCAATTTTGGGGAGATTTTGAGTGTGCACTTAGTCTCGTGCACTTAGTCTCGAAGTGAACAAGGTGAACGCATTGGTATACGGCAGCGTTTGCCGCTGAGGTGGGCAAAGTCAGCCTAGAAACTCTGCTTCACTTGAAAGCGCCACTCCCAGCCGTCCACTTCATCGCCCCGGGTAAAGGGCACGCTGAAATCTATGTGGGCGACATGACCATAACTGGAGCGGGAAGAGTAGACTCTGGCACCTATACCGACTGAGCCTATGGGGCCTGAGACTTCGTTGTCATTGGCCATGGCACCACCAAAGGCCTGACCGACATCGATAAAGGCGGCCCAGCCCAATTCTGCCAGTTGGTAGAGGTTGATATTGGGGTAATAGCGGATTTCGCCGGTCAGCAGCCATTGATTATCACCGTGCTGGTAGTCGTTGGGATAACCGCGAATGCCGGTTTCATCCCCCAGCGCAAAGGGACGGTCGATATAGTTGTTGTTGGAGTTGGATAGCCGCACCTTGGAGTAGGCGGTCCACTTGGGGGTGAACTTATAGAAATACTCGGCGGTAACATTCACTTGATAAAAGTCCCGTTGCCGGGTGGCCAGGGTGGCTTCACCGCCAAATGCCAGCAACAGCAGCTCCTTGCCTTCAAAATAGCCGCGACTGCTGCGCCAGTTGAGGTGATAACCCAGGCTATCACTGTCTTTGGTTTCCAGCCCCAATTTAACGCTGTGATGCCAGCCGAGGTTGAAGTCTTCGTTATAGTTGACCAGGTGAATATTGGTCAGTACCCGAAAATCATCCTGCAAGTATTCCCATTCTACCCAGGGGTAGAGAAAGTCTCTGTCCTGAGGCAAGGGCTGCTGCGGGTATTGAGGCAGGGCGTAAAAGCTGTGCTTATCCTGGGTGACTCCAAGGCGTAATCTTTGCCGGCTCTGGTTTTCTTTGGCGAACATAAAGCCCCAGTAGAGGTTGCGATAGCGGAGCTCTTCATTGAATTCGTTGATGTCGAGGCCGTTTTGGCGAATGGTGTCGATTCTGTCTTCATCCAGATACTCGGCGCCGTAGGCGCGGGTGTCGTCAAGGGTATAGAAAGGCTTGTCGAAATACAGCTGTTTGGCCTGACCATCGCTGTTGTCATAGAAGTTGGCCGCTACAGTGGCGTTTTTGATGATGTTCAGCGGCATTTCGAATGCCACCTTGTAGCCGGTTCTGTCCTCGTCGGATTGGTACTTCAAACGGGTGCGGATCCCCAGACCCAGAATATTGTCGTCTTTCAATCCGACAGAGAAGCTGTTGTTGCCGCCGCTGCGTCCCAGGCTGATGGTGGGCAGCAGCGACCATTGATCCCAGGTTTCTACCAGCAAGGTTTCACCATCAGGCTGTTGATCGGCGCTGGGGTCGGCCTTGACCACAGAGATCCTGGCGTCTCTGAGATAGGGCTCACGCCTGAGAATTCGCTGCGCTTCTTCCAACTGCCTTGGGGTCACTTCCTGCCCTTCCTGAATACTGAGGCGATTGAGGATCACCGATTCCCGGGTATTGATATGCAAGGTGTTGGCCCAATTGTGCAGGAAGATGGCATTCTTGGCTGACTCGTCGAAAATCGGGTTGCTGACCACCACAATATTGCCAACCTTGAACCGCTCAGGGAGTGGATTTTGGCCTTGGGAAGACGAGGTGGTGCCATTGCCTGCGGTGCCGGTTTCGGCCAAAACGGAGAGGCTGGCAAACAGGGTTGCCAGAAGCAAGACACTGCGGCTTATTGCCATAGACTGCCCCCTCTCGGTAGTGAATATCGGGCTGATATTCACACTTCAATAACACAACCGAATAGGCGGTTAGTCAAGAAGGCTGGCGAAATAAAGTAATGATTTAGCTTGTAATAAACTATCTTTCCCCGGCGCTAATGCCCACGGCAGCTGCATTTAGAGAGTATTTCTCGGCGGCACCACCACGTTGGAGAAGATGAGCCCGGCGATCAGCGACATGAATATCAGAAAGATCTGCGACCCCAGATGCGACTGGTTCAACATGGTTTCACCCGAGATAAGCACATTGAGGCCGATATAGGTCTTGGAGCCAGGCACCAGGATGACTATCCCTTGCAGCAGGGCGATGGAGGCCGGTGCCTTCATCCAGCGGGCAAACAGGTTGGCGTAAATACCCACGGCCAGGGCGCCGAAGAAGATCCCCAGAGAATCCCCCAGATAGAGGCCGCCGAACATGGCAGAGAAGAAGGCCACAATACCCGCCAGTACGCCCCAGGGGGCATCTTTGAGCCTGGCCTTGAAGATAAATACCAGCGCCATGGAGAGGATGGGCACCGCCGACCAGATGGCCCAGCGAGGCAGTGGCATGGGTTCGATATAGAGGGATTCTCCGAACAGGGCATTGCCTATTGCCACGCCGAGTACGGCACCGAAGTAGAGCTTGAACAGCAGCATTACCGCATCCATGATCCTCATGGTGCCTGACATAAGATCCCTTGCCGCCAGTTCGGCCAGGCCCAGGGTCAGTGCCAGGCCGGGAATAAAGACGATGATCCCCGACAGCACCACCACAGGGATATTCAGCCCGGCATCCAGTTGCGCCAGGCCGCAGGCGGCGAAACCGGCCAGCATGGCGGCCAGGGGTTCCAGCAGTTCGGCCATCCTTCGCGAGCGCTCGGCGCTGAATACCAAGCCATAGACCAGCATGCCTATCAAGGCCGACCAGAATACATCATTCCAGCTGCTGCCCATCAGCATGGCAAAGGCGGCGGCCGAGGTACCAAAGGCGCCCAGGGTTAACATAGGGCCATAGGGATTGGGCTTGTTGGCTATCTCATCCAGCCGTTCCAGCGCTTCACTCAGGCTGCGTTGCCCCAGGCTCAGTTCCTGCACCAGGGCGTCGGTGCGGGCCAGCGAACCCAGATCCAGCTCGCCGGGTTTGACCCTGGCAACATGGTTGTATTCCTGATCTGTGTCGTGCTGTAGCACAAAGGTCATCGAAGTGGGGGAGATCAGAAAATAGCCTTCGATGCCGAGCGTCTTGGCCACTGTCTGCAAGTGGGTTTCGAGCCGATAAGCCGGGGTGCCGAATTTATGCAGAGCCTTACCCAACTTGATGATAAAACGGCGCTTTTCAATGAATTCTTGATTATCCACTCGGTTTCCCACTGTGCCCTTGATTGGATGGACGGCTTTTGGCCCGCGCGGATTCTACAGCAAGGGTAGTGAATCCGGTTAATGACATTTTAAAAATTATTTCCTTTATGTGAGCCTAAGTGCAAGCTTGTTGCGTTAAGGTTGGTGTGCGCACCTGGATTTTGTGGGGCCAATAGGGGCTGAATAGAGAAGGTTAAAAAGGAGAGTTTGAAATTATGTCATTGTTTATATCGGGTTTTTATGCCGCTCTGACGGGGCTTTTGGTCTTGGTTTTGGCCTACCGGGTGGTAGGGCTGCGCCGTGCTTACAAGATAGGCCTGGGCGATGGTGGTAACGATGCACTGTATCTGGCCAACCGGGTGCACGGTAACCTGCTGGAAAATGCCCCGATAGCCTTGCTGCTTTTAGTGCTGGCCGAAGCCAACGGCATGGCCGGCGTTTGGTTACATCTACTGGGGACGATTTGGCTGGTGGCCAGATTGCTGCATGCCATAGGTCTGACCCAGGGTAAGGGCGGTTACCACCCGGGCCGATTCCTCGGCACCTTGTTCACCTGGATAAGCATACTTGTGCTGGCGCTGTTTAATCTCTGGCAGTATGTGGGGCGCTTGCTGCTCTGAACCCGAGAGAAGCCACAATCTAAGTAGGGCCTTGGCTTGCAGGCACAAGCAAGGGGTACAAATAGTCGGCAGTTGGTGAAAAATCAGTCACACTTAACCCGGCTAGCCTGTTATACTCCGCGGCCCTGAGGCAGCGTGGCTGCCGTGTGTCGAATCCTCTGATGGTCAGTCTCAAATGCAAGTCGAATCCAGCTTATTTCAGTATCCCAAGTATTGGGCCGAGTGTTACGGCACGGCCCCCTTTCTGCCCATGTCCCGTAAGGAGATGGAACAACTGGGATGGGACAGCTGTGATGTGATCCTGGTGACCGGTGATGCCTATGTGGATCACCCCAGTTTCGGCATGGCGGTGATTGGCCGTTTGCTGGAAGCGCAGGGATTCAGAGTGGGGATCATCTCGCAGCCGGATTGGTCCAGCAAAGAGGCCTTTATGAGCCTGGGTAAGCCGAATCTGTTTTTCGGGGTCACTGCCGGCAATATGGATTCGATGATCAACCGTTATACAGCCGATCGTAAACTGCGCCACGACGATGCCTATACCGCAGGCAATGAAGGCGGCAAGCGCCCGGATCGCGCCGTGACTGTATATACCCAACGCTGTAAGGAAGCCTTTAAAGAGGTGCCCGTGGTCATAGGCGGTATCGAGGCCAGCCTGCGGCGGATTGCCCACTATGACTATTGGTCCGACAAAGTGCGCCGCAGTGTGATTTTTGATGCCAAGGCCGATATCCTGATCTACGGCAATGCCGAGCGGCCGCTGGTGGAAGTGGCGCACCGTCTCGCCAAGGGTGAAACCATGGCGCAGATGCAGAATATCCGTGGCACAGCGGTTATCCGAAAAGAGCCACTGCCAGAATGGCGCGGCATGGACTCGCGCAAGATAGATCAGTTGCATAAAATTGACCCCATCCCCAATCCCTATGGCGCCGATGATGTCGGCTGCCAGAACTTGTCCGGGCCATCTGACAAGAAGATCTTCGACAACGATGCTCCCAAGCCCATCAGTGTGCAGCCACCCAAGCCAAGACCCTGGGAGCAGACCTATGTGTTGCTGCCGGCCTTCGAGCGGGTGAGTGAAGACAGATACCTGTACGCCCATGCATCGAGGATTTTGCATCAGGAGCAGAACCCAGGTTGTGCCAGAGCCCTGTTCCAGCCCCACGGCGACCGTGGTGTTTGGGTCAACCCACCGGCCTGGCCGCTCAACACAGATGAGATGGATGCGGTATTCGACTTGCCTTACGCCAGGGTGCCACACCCGGTTTACGGCAAGGCCAAGATCCCGGCCTACGACATGATCAAGACCTCAATCAATATCATGCGAGGCTGTTTCGGTGGCTGCTCATTTTGTTCGATAACCGAGCATGAAGGGCGCATTATCCAGAGCCGCTCTAAAGAATCCATTATCAAAGAAATTAAAGATATACAGCAGAAAGTGCCTGGCTTTACCGGGGTGATTTCCGATCTAGGCGGCCCAACGGCCAACATGTATCGTCTCGGCTGCAAGAGCGAAAAGGCCGAAAAGACCTGTCGGCGCTTATCCTGTGTCTTTCCCGGCATCTGTGGCCATTTGGACACAGATCATCAGCACACCATAGATCTTTACCGCGCCGCCCGGGATGTTCCCGGGATCAAGAAGGTACTGATCGCCTCCGGCGTGCGGTATGACCTGGCGATTGAAGATCCGCGTTACGTTAAAGAGCTGGCCAAGCACCATGTGGGCGGCTATCTCAAGATAGCGCCGGAACATACCGAAGAGGGGCCTTTGTCCAAGATGATGAAGCCAGGTATGGGCACCTACGACAAGTTCAAGGAGCTGTTCGACCAATACTCGGCCGAAGCGGGTAAGCAGCAGTATCTGATCCCCTATTTTATTTCGGCTCACCCGGGCACCACGGACGAGGACATGCTCAACCTGGCGCTGTGGCTCAAAGAGCGTAAGTTCAAGCTGGATCAGGTGCAGAACTTCTACCCATCGCCTATGGCCAATGCCACGACCATCTACCACACAGAGCTGAACTCGTTGAAAAACGTCAAACACAGCAGCGAAGAGGTGCCGGTGGCCAAGAAGGGGCGTCAGCGGCGACTGCACAAGGCCTTGCTGCGCTATCACGACAGCGCAGGTTGGCCGTTGATCCGCGAGGCGCTTATCGCCATGGGGAAACAGCATCTTATCGGCACCGGGCCACAGCATCTGGTGCCCCCGGAAGGCCGCGCCGAAGCCTGGGCCGGTAAGCATAACCGCAAAGGGGCCGACAAGGGCCGCCAGGGACTCACCCGTTTCAGCGACAATCAGTTTGCAGAGCGCAGCGGCAAAGTCACCAAGGGTAAGTCCACTGAAGGGGCCAAAGGCGGTAACAAGGCCGGAAAAGGCAAGGGCGGCGACCACACAACAACAGGCAACGTGGCAACAGCTAAAGGCTCCAAGCCCGGCAGTGGCAAAGCCAGACCCGGTGCCAGGCCTGTCTTTGGCCATGCTCAGAGCCACAGTCAGGGTAAAAGCCAGGGCCAGAGTAAGAAATCAAAGTAAAAACCCAAGACGATAGAGGGCGCTAGCAAGCCTTTGCTCTAAACAAGGGCTGCGTAGGCTAACAGCCCAGCAGACGCCGGAATTCCAGTGACAGATCTTCGCCGAGTTGTTGCGCCGTCGCTTGGCGGTCCTTGATGCCGTTATGCATGGCGTTGTCTACCGCGCCATGCATGCCGTGATAGAGGATGATGGCGCTCAGCTCTGGCCTTTCCAACTGCCAGGCGCCATGGCGCTTGCCGCTTCGCAAAAGCTCAATAATCTGCGCCAACACCCGATCCCGCTCACTGTTGCCGTGACCGTGATAATAGTTGTCATGGAAGAGCAGGTCGTGCAGTTCTATACCGGCCAGATAGGCGTTGACACTGGCCCGGCACCAAACATCCAGTCGTGTCGGCCAGTCATCGCTATCGCAGGCATCCATTGCCAGTTGCACCTGCTCGACAAAATGCCGGCTAAAGCGTTGCCGCAGAGCCGAGAGTATCTCCGGCTTGGCATTGAAGTAGTGGTAAAAAGTCCCCTTGGCGACCTTGGCCTCGCGCACTATGTCGCTGACTGTAGTGGCTTCAAACCCCTTCTCAATAAATAACTTCTGTGCCGCATCCATGAGTTCATCGAGACGAACCTCTGCCGGTTTGGTACGTGGAGCTCCCGGGGTGCTGTTATTTGTCATTAGCCATACCACTCAATATAAGAAGTTTGATCTGCCAGGAAACTGCGTCGGCCAGGATAATGTTTTTCTTGGCCGATTGGTCGCCAAATTCTTTCATACTCGCCGAGTGAATCAAGCCCCTGTACATAAGGAAGGTGCGAATAAGTCCTCGTGGCCTTCTCTTTTGTAGAGAGGGGCTTGCACAGCAATTGGCGTTCAAGGCATCTGACTGAAGGCATGCCGGGGCCTGTCGAAGTCGGATAACGCAGAGAGCCGGTTGCTGTGAAAGCCCCGAAGGGCGTGGCTTACAGGCCTGCCAGCTGTGTTGTGCTTCTTGCAAAGGACTAGGGCCATTTGCTGCGAACCACGCCTTGCATCCAAGCCAGTAAGCCGACGCAGAGCACACATGGGATTTGTTCGCACCTTCCTCAGGTCAGAATCGGCATTCATCCTACCTAAAGTGATGATCCAAGGCCAGATGGCGGCCATCCAGTGATTGTAAATGCCATTGACCGACGGTCGGTCGAAATCTATATTGAGAATTATTCTCAATAATAACTGAGCTTCAAGGAGGAACAGCATGTCTTCTCTGCGTCAGGTCGCTCTGCTTGCGGCCATCTGTCTGGGCACTTTTATGGCGACTCTGGATATCAGCATAGTCAATGTTGCCTTGCCGACCATGAAACAGGAGTTGGCAATCAGCATGGCGGATTCCCAATGGGTGGTGAACGCCTATGCCCTGTGTTTATCGGCTTTAATTCTTTCTTCCGGGCCGCTGGGCGACCGTTTTGGCCGCAAGTTGTTGTGGCTCTGCGGGGGCGTGCTGTTCACTCTGGGTTCAATCGCCTGCGCCATAGCAGACTCTCTGTGGCTGTTACTCCTGGGAAGGGTGATTCAAGGGATTGCCGGTGCCGCCGTTATCCCGGGAGCCCTGTCTCTGTTGACCCACGCCTTTTCTGACGTTGGCGCCCGCACCCGCGCGATAGGCATCTGGTCATCGGTCAGCGCCCTGTCTCTGATACTGGGGCCGATAGTCGGCGGTTTGCTGGTGCAGCATGTGGGTTGGCAGAGCATTTTCTGGATCAATGTCCCCATAGGCATAATCGCATTACTGCTGGGGGCTTGGGGGCTGGACGAGAGTGCCGACCCGGAACAGGCGGCACTGGATTTTGCCGGGCAGTTGCTCAGCATACTCTTCCTTGGGGGACTGACCTATGGCCTGATCGGCCTGGGTGAACATGATTGGTTGAGTTATCACACCTTGGTGCCGCTGCTGTTGGCCGCCATTTTGTTTGCGGTCTTTATCCGGGTTGAACTTAAGACGCCGCGGCCACTGCTGCCGCTGAAGCTGTTTCGGCAGCGGGACTTTAGTTGCTATAACTCGGCTTCCTTTGTGTTGGGCTTTTCTGCCTACAGCAGCGTGTTTTTTATGTCGCTGTTTTTTCAGGAAGCGCAGCGTTGGGATGCTGCCGAGGCCGGTTGGCGGATGGCGCCCGAGTTTATCGCCATGGCTGTGGCGGCCATGGGGTTTGGCCGCCTGGCGGCGAACTTTGGAGTCAGGCGACTGATGAGTCTGGGGTATGGATTGATGGCTTTGGCGCTCATGTTGCTGTCAAACCTGCAAGGGGAAACGGCTTATTTTCTGACGGCGGGCTATCTTGCCCTGCTTGGTTTGGGAATGGGGCTGGCGGTACCGGCAACCAGTGAGCTGGTGATGGCCAGTGTCGGGGCCCAGCGCTCGGGCATGGCTTCGGCCACCATGAATGCCGTGAGGCAGACGGGTATGACCTTGGGGATCGCCCTCTTGGGCACCTTGATGAGCCGGGTCATCTACACGGCCAAAGAGACTGAAAGCGGGGGACAGTTTGATCCGAGTGGGGTAGCAGCGATAAATCATCAGGCGGTTGCCGCCGGCTTTGGGGTCGCCATGTTTTGGGCCGGCGTGCTTTGTTTGGGGATGACCTTATGGTTACTGCTGCTGCGTCATTCCCGTTTGGGTTCGCTTGCGGCCGCCAAAACCGCTTCTGATGATTGTTAACTCTGGGGTTCCCGAGTCAGCTTACTGCGAATGCGCTCGATACAGGCACCGGGATTTTTCAACCAGAGTCCATAGCTGATGGGCAACATGGGCACCTTGGCCCGCTGCAGTATCTTGTATGTGTCCAGTTCAAAGAAGTCCATCCAGGGGCCGGGAAAGCCGATGAGATCCAGCGCCAGATACTCCCCCTGCCAGCGGCAGAGGATATCCACCTCTGTGCCGGCTATCTCATAGCCCGGCCAGGTTTCGATATTGTGCCCGGCCAAGGCGTCACAAAGCTGGCGCTGAAACTGATCCAACTGGTCATTTTGCCTGTGCCGAGCATTGAATTGACGGCTGGATTCCAGATAGAGGCGCAGCAGTGAGTTGCTCGGCAGCTCTTGGGCCGCTACCGAAACAAACAGGTGCTGTTGTTCCCTGGCGCGGGTAATGGCGACATTGAACACATCTTCGCGGTTGAGATATACCGCGGCTCTCTTGCTCTGTGGGTCAACGGCGAAGGAGAGATACATAATGTCGCGTTCCTCTCCCTGAAAACCAAAGGGGGTGTCGGCCCGCAGGCGATATTTTTCCAGCTCGGTGGCGGAAAACTGTTTGAACAAAGCATCGGCCAGCGCATCGGCCTGAGCCCTAAAAGGCGATAACACTCCCAGCGACTTGGTCATTCCCGCTTGTTCGCAGCTGTCTATCTGCTGCCTTATCAGGTTGCACAGTGCACTGATTTCAGCCTGGTTGACTCCCTGTTCACTGCGCTCGCCCATCACTGAGTGCAGATGCAGATGGCCACTGCTGGTACAGGGTCTGTGCTGCATTATCCGTAGCCGCTGCTGATAAAACTGCGAGTTGCTGAAGCTGATAAGCTCGGGAGCGCTGCGAAAGTGCTCATCGAGAAAGGCAACCTGCTGTTGGGAGGCTATCTGCTCGGCCACCAGATCCAAAATCGATTTATCGCGATAGCTGCAGATGCCGGATTGCGCTGTGGAAACGCCATGCAGTTGTTGTAACGCTTGCTCTTTGCTGCGGGACAGGAAAGAGATATGCCTGAGCTGCTTGCCATCGCCGACCACCAGTGCCCGTTTGGCCCGAAACAGCGCTGGTAAGGCGCTGGTGATATTGCTCTGGCTGGCTTCATCGAAGATAACCAGATCGAATAGCTCCCGCTGCAACGGCAACACCTTGTGAAGGGTGTTGAGGCTCACCAGCCAGATGGGAAACGCCTGCTGCAACACCTGGTAATCCAAGGTATCGAACAGTGCAAACTGCCGCTGTGAGGTGCGGGAACGAATCGCTTGATTGAAAGTTTGCAGCTGTTGCCTGTGGTTGTTCAGCAAGCCGGCGACCCGGCTGGCTTTGACATTTTGCAGCAACTTGGCTGCCAGCGCCTCTTTGGTTGTCAGGCTATCGTTCAACTCATCCAGAGTGTCCCAATGTTGGCTCAGGTTTTCCATGCTGTGGCCAAACAGAGCAAGATAGAGCTGCAACAACCAGCGCCGCTGTGAGCGCTCCAGTTTGTGCAGCCTTTGACCGCGGCGGATGGCGCGGCGTAAAAATCGCAGCAGCCGCCGTTCTGAGTTGTCTAGTTGCCGGTTCAATAAATTGAGCTGGCTTTCCAACTGCTGCGGGGGGGTGTGCTCAAGTGAATGATAGCCGTCCAGCAGATTGCTGAGATAATCCTTTAGCTGTTTCAGGAAGGCCTTTTGTCCCGCCCGCAGGCTGATGTCCTTGAGCCCGAACTGACTCTCAAGCTTGTCGTTAATGACATCGAGCGCATGCTCGTTGTTGGCAACGATCAGCACAGACTCGCCCCGGGCCATATGTTCGGTCGCGACGGCGGCTATGGTATAACTCTTGCCGGTTCCCGGCGGCCCGACAACGCAGCCAAGACTGTGGCTGGCGCCTATCTCCAGCACTTGCTGCTGTGCCCGGGACAAGAGGCTGGGCAGGTACTGGCTTTTGAGCCGGTGCTTGGCTTCGGCCTTGGGTGGCAGTTGTTTTCCCATCAGATTCTGCAGCGGCGCCGAGAGTTCGGCCGCATTCATCATGGCAGAGATCTCATGCAGAATGCCGCGACTGGCGCTGGGGCGTTTCAGAAACACCAGCGCCGATGCCGGCACCAGAGTTAACTTACGCTTGCGGGTCAGGCGGGCGAGGCTGTCATAGCCTGTCAGTTTGGGGAATCCCAGCAGCCCCAGGGTATCTATGTTCTGGTGGCTCTGGCTCAACAGCGAGGTCCAGCTGTCGGGGCGCTCGGGAGCGAAGATGGCATCAAAGCCGGCTTCCATAGTGTCTTCCGGCAGCAACAGCCGCAGCAAGGGTTCGTTAATCTGCAGGGCCCCCTCTTTGAGGGAAACATAGAAGCTGCCGTCATCCTCTTCCAACTGGGCTTCTTTAAAAACCAGAGGGCTGAGTACAGTGCGGGTTTGCCCCTCTTCCTTTAATTGGCCGACCACGAAATGGGAAACGTAAAGCAGTTGGCGCTCGCGCTGGTACATGGCGATTCTGGGCAGGAGCTGCGCCCCGGCTTCTTGGGCGATTGGCTGTCTTGGCAGGAAGCCTGAAAGCAGCGAATCCTCGCCCTCAATAAATAGCCTGTCTTCCTGGTTTAGTTTGCCAAGGTGCCACAGATTAAGGTCGACACAATCTTCCCTATAGCAATCCTGGTAGTAAGCGAGTAATGGTTTGGCGGGCATGACCTTGGCTACTTTTTTGCGTTGGCGCGGCTGCATCCACTGAAGCCGCGGGATGGCAAGTATCCTAACGGTTTAGGCGTAAGCTTTCCAGAAGTGCGCCATGATGCCGGTTGTTTTGAGTGGAGCCTTGGGGGGCATATCTCCCGCCAATCTTTTCGGTTTCAAGTAAAAAAAACCACCCTGGAAGGAAGTGGGGTCAGGGTGGCCGAGCGTGCCTGGCAAAAAGGGTACTGCCAGCAATGGAGCGGGAGTGTGCCGCTATAGAAGTTCAGTTAAAAGAAGTAGTTGATCCCCACTGCGAAGTTATTGTCCTGGGCGGCATCTTCGGCCGGGTCATCCATGTCGCTGAAGTCAAGTTTGGCCTCAAAGAACATCACAGTGTCTCTGCTGTATCTATAGTGCAGACCCACCATGGCAAACTGGCGACGCCAGTCCCCTTGAATGGCGCTGTGCTGATCTGTATCCAGATCCAGGTAGCTGAGCATGGCAATGGGCACAAAGCCGTTGTCGTATTGGTAGGCCACCATCAGTTCGGCGCCGGTGGCGTCGTACAGTTCACCGCCAACCAGTTCGTTGTTGTCACTCTTGTGGGCGTTGAAACCCACATACAAACCGCTGGCTTCACGGTTGGGTGCATAGTGATAATAGTCGCCATACATGGCACCTATGCCTACTATCTGGTTGGTCACCTTGAGTTCGGTACCTTCCAGGTGGCCATCGACATCACCACGGTTGAAGCCGGCCAGCAGTTTGAACTTGTCAGTGACGCTGTAGGTCAGGCTGGCACCGTAGCTGGAATCAAAGTCCAGTTCAGAGTTGGCCAGTGGTTCGCCGTTGCTGTCCTGTACCGAGACCTCACCATCTTGCTTGGCGGCGTATTGCAGTGCCAGATGCAGTGGGCCAAAGTCATTGCGGTATTGGAATGCGGCATCGGCGCGCCCTGTGCCCGTCAGGCCACCATCGCCGAAGGTGTAAGCGCCGACGGCATAACCGGCCACGACATTGGGTAAGTCAGTGGTACCGGCCACATCATAATAGGCGCCCCACTGTTTCCCGAAGGTCAGGCTACCCCAGGTATCGTGGGACAGACCGACATAACCCAGGCGGTTGTTAAGGAAGTCATCGGTTTTCTCTGCGGCGAGTCTGCCGCCCTGTAGCACCAGATTGTCATCACTGGTGACCATGTTGATGCCCCATTCGGTGACGGCATAGGCGGTCCAGCCGTTGCGCTCTTTACGCTCGAAGCTCAAACGTATCCTTGACGTGTCGTCAATTACCGAGGTCTCGTGGCCATCATTGTAGGCGGCGAAACCCAGCCATCCGCTGATGCCAAAGCTATTGGTATCATCGTTGTACAGATCGATTGCCTGGGCTGAGCCGCAGAGCAGCAGCGCAGGGATTGCCAGCGCCAGTATTGTCTTGTTCATAGTCCACCTCATCCAATATTGTTATTGATTTAACTTTTAGGTGGGCGCGCACGCAGGGGAGTGCACACCCGTAAGCCTTAAGCGTGTTTCAATTTTTGCTTGTCGTTTTTGTTGGAAATAATGCCGAACAGGGTCCAACCGAAGAAGGTTGCGATAGAACCCAGCATTACGGCGGTTTCCCCTGAGCTATAGAGGGCATAGAAGCTGTACAGGGCACCAATTACCGCCATAAAGTTGGCAATTCGGGCCTGTTTTACAGGGATATTCAATTGCTTTTGCATCACACCCAGAGCAGCCATGGAAAGGATGTAAGGGATGATGTTGGTGACCACGGCCAGGTTAACCAGCGCCTCAAACTGTTTGCTCAGCGATGGGCTGATGGTCATCAGTGACAGTACCGTTTGTACCGAAACGATGATCAGCATGCCGACAACCGGGGCGTCTTTCTTGGTCACCTTGGAGAAGGCTTTAGGGAAGAAACCTTCATCGGCAGATGACTTGAACACCTGGGCGATGGTGAACTGCCAACCCAGCAGGGAACCGGTACAAGAGATGATGGCGCAGGCCATGACGATAGAACCGATAGTGGGGTTGAACATTTGCGCAAAGGCCAGACCGAAAGGTGCGTTGGACAGCGCCAGCTCACCGTTGGGCACAATACCGGCGATCACGTTGGTAGAGATGATGTAGATAACCGCTGCACCTATGGTGCCGCCCATTACCGCGATAGGCACGTTTTTCTCTGGGTTCTCTACTGCTTCAGAGTTGGCACAGGCAGATTCCAATCCCAGGAAGGCCCACAGTGTCATGGCGATTGAGCCACCCAGAGCCTTGAAGAATGGCATGTCGTGGGGGTTCCAGGCCGCTTTGTACAGGTCAAAGTCGAACCAGAACCAACCTATGAGGGACACCCCGATAACCGGAATGATAATCCCCCACACGGTAACACTGGATACCTGACCTGTGATGCGGGCACCACCGAAGTTGGCCACAGTGGCCAGCCAGAGCACACCTATGGTGGCCAGACAGATAGCGATGGGGCTGAGTTCGACACCGAACAGCACGGCACCATAGCCCACGGCGGAAATCGCGATGGCCACGTTGGCGATCAACAGAGATACCGCATAGGTATAGTTGGCCATAAAGTTGCCACTGCGACCGAAGGCATACTCGGCATAACCGCCCATACCACCGGATTTTTTGCTGAACATACCGCACTTGGCAAAGGCGTAGGCCAATGCCGTTGAACCCGCCGCCGTCACCAACCAGGACAGAATTGAAATCGTTCCCACCTGAGCCAGCTGGGTTGGCAGCATAATGATACCTGAGCCCATCATGTTCACTATGGTGAGTATGGTTAGCTGAACCACGCCAATTTTATTATTTGCTTTGCTCATAATTATTTACCTAAGTCATGTTGCCAGGTGGCGGGGCGCCATGCCCCGCCGCTTATGGTTAAGCTTTCAGGACATAGCCCATGGCCTGTTGCCGGCCTTCAGGGGTTTGTTCCAGATACACACCCTGCAGCTCAGGTGAGAAACCCGGCAGCAGATTGATCCCTTCTTCCAGGGCGAGGAAGTAACGTTGAACCGCGCCACCCCAGATCTCGCCGGGAACCACACAGAGCACTCCCGGTGGGTAAGGCAGGGCGCCTTCGGCCGCGATGCGACCTTCCACCTGTGACAGGGGCACCAGCTCCACATTGCCGCGGATAAACTCTATGTTGGCTTCCTGTGGGTTCATCACGGCTTTGGGGAAGTGGGCCTGGCGGAACATCTCTTTTTGCAGCTGTTTTACATCATGGCTGACATAGAGATCATGCATCTCCTGACACAGCTGGCGTATGGTGTAACCCTGATAGCGTTCCTTGTTGGCGTTGTAGACATTGGGCAGCACTTCAGACAGCGGTGCATCTTCATCGACCAGCTTCTCGAAGCGGGCAATCTGAGATACCAGATGCTGCATCTTGGCCATGTTTTCGGCCGGGGTGATCAGGAACAGAATCGAGTTGAGGTCGCACTTCTCCGGAATGATGTTATTTTCACGCAGGAAGTTGGCAAGAATCGTCGCCGGAATACCGAAGTTGGTGTACTTGCCGGTTTCGGCATCGATACCCGGAGTCGTCAGCAGGAACTTACAAGGGTCGACGAAGTATTGGCCTTTCTCATATCCCTCGAAGGCATGCCATTTCTAACCGGGTTCGAATTCGAAGAAGCGCAGGTCATCGGCCATCTGTTCGGTTTCATGATCCTGCCATGGGGTACCTTCTATCATTGGCGGAATGAACGGCTTGATATATTTGCACTTTTTCAGCAGCAGTTTACGGGCTTCGATACCGGCTTTCACCGCCTCACGCCACAGGAAGCGGCCACTGGCGCCTTCGTGCATCTTGGCGTTGACATCCAGTGCGGCAAACAGCGGATAGAAAGGGCTGGTGGAGGCGTGCAACATAAAGGCGTTGTTGAAACGTTTATGGTTGCAGTATCTGTCCTGGCCCTTGATATGGCTGTCTTTCTTGTGGATTTGCGAGGTTTGTGAGAAACCGGCCTGCTGTTTGTGTACCGACTGGGTCACCAGGATCCCCGGATCTTCTGCGGTCAGCTCCAGCAACAGCGGTGAGCAGTCGTTCATCATGGGAATAAACTGCTCATAGCCCACCCAGGCGGAGTCAAACAATATGTAGTCACACAGGTGACCTATCTTGTCCACGACCTGACGGGCGTTATATATGGTGCCGTCGTAGGTACCCAGCTGGATTACCGCCAGACGGAAGGGGCGCTTGGCATCGGCACGGCTGGGGTCAACCTTGCGTACTTCTTCGCGCAGATAGTTTTCGCTGAAACAATGGGCATCGATACCGCCGATAAAGCCGAAGGGGTTACGGGCAGTTTCCAGATAAACCGGGGTAGCACCGGCCTGGATCAGCGCGCCGTGGTGGTTTGACTTATGGTTATTGCGGTCAAACAGTACCAGATCGCCCTTGGTCAGCAGCGCATTACACACCACCTTGTTGGAGGCTGAAGTGCCGTTGAGGACAAAGTAAGTCTTGTCGGCATTGAATACTTTGGCGGCATGCTTCTGGGCATCACAGGGGGCGCCTTCGTGGATCAACAGGTCGCCCAGTCTGACGTCGGCGTTACACATGTCGGAGCGGAATACTGTTTCGCCAAAGAAATCAAAAAACTGACGGCCAACAGGGTGCTTACGGAAGAACTGGCCGCCTTGGTGTCCTGGGCAGGCAAAGGTGGAGTTACCCATTTCCACATATTTCTTCAGTGTACCGAAGAAAGGTGGCAGCAGTGCCTGCTCATATTTATTGAGTGCGGTTTCTACCTGTTTGCCGTAAAACTCAGTACTGCTGCTGGCGCAAAGCTCGAATACGCCGGTAATGGCAGAGCAGATATCATCTGGGAAGGTTTCTTCACAACATACGGCGACGAAAATGGGTAGCTTTAGGCCTGTATTGTTGATTTTGTCGACTATGCCGTTATTAACGTCTGTTACTGAAACAACCACGGCACCAATATCGCAAAAATCGGTAGTTAATACGTTGACAACTTCTCTTTCAGTATCAAAACAAGAACGAACAGATAAACTTGCTGCAATTTTTAATGATTTCATAAAATAACCTTGTTTAAAAAAGTCAGCAGGGCTCGTATCGGAAAATAAATTCCAATATTAAAATTTAGATAAAGTCAGCCCTGGGCTGATATATTCAAGCAGCGATATTTCAGTAAGGCGTAGAGATACCATGACGAATGCTTCGTCAGAGAATAAGGTATAAGAAAGCCTTACCAATACGCGTGCAGGATATTACCGGCCGAGTAAAAGCAACTAATTGTATGTGTTGGGGATACTAAGGAGATGGATGCGCGGAGCAGCCTATCTCCATTAGTTGGAGAGGGCTGTGGCAGGGAAAAAGAAAGCGTGGTCAAAATAATCACGATGGGTCGGCATCATGATATGTCGGGTGCGCCTTATATGCGCCATGATTTTAGACTTTCTCTTCATATACTGCTCCGTTACGTCTAGAGAAAAGCACTGGTGATAACTTAATGGCGAGTTTATATCTGGGCAAAAAATAAAAGTATGAGCCAAGTCATAATTCTAATTAGTTGTTAAGGAATGTATCTGGGTGATTTAAAAAATTATTGTTTTTAATAGCTTGTATTAAAAATTTACACCTTATAGTTATATTTGCTGTAGATAATTAATGAGATGGTAATTATCTGAATTAAATTTTTATGTGTTATGGAATGTTATTGTTGGGTTCTTATCTACTTTTATTGCATCAACATTCAGCCGATCATGGTTGTTGCACAAAGGTAAATAAGTGGGTTGATTATTCCAATAATGACTCTTTTGAGTGATGCTTGACGTTAGCCTGGTCAGGGTTGAATACTGTCCTCTTTATTGGTTGTGGAGAGTGAGATGGAACAAGAGCAATACAGCGACAGTGGTTTTTGGGCCAAGCTCAAGGATTACGCCAAGCAGGCTGGTCGGGAAGTCGTCCAGAAGGCGCTCTGGCTATACTACGCCGCCCAGAGGCCAGATACCCCAAAATGGGCCAAAGCCGCAATATTTGGTGCCTTGGCCTATTTTATTACTCCTTTGGATGCCATTCCGGATCTGACCCCCTTGGTGGGTTTCAGTGATGATCTCGGTGCTTTGGCGGCGGCACTTGCCATGGTGAGTCTTTATGTGAACGCCGAGGTGAAACAGGAAGCTGATCAGACGCTGAAGCGTTGGTTTGACTAAACGAGTACCCTTAAGCCGGTTTTATACTAAACCTTGTTTAAGGGTTTGTCTCAGTTGCCGTTGGGAAAGGGGGCTTCGGGTGTAAGCCCCCGTGATCTACTTGTTTAACTGAGTTTAAATTGCCCCACAATCTGTTCCAGCTGTTGGTTGGCGGTGGCCAGGTTGGCGGTTTCGTTACGGCTGGCTTCACCGCTGCGAGCCAGCTCGTTGGCCATTTCGCAGATAGCGCTCATGTTACGGGTAATCTCTGCCGAGACCGAGCTTTGCTCTTCGGCGGCGGTGGCTATCTGAGTATTGAGGTCGTTAATCTGATTGACCGACCCGCCTATGGTATCGAGGTCTGTAGCGACTCTCTCTGTGGTTTTAGCTGTTTTCAGGCAGGTTTGTTTGGTTTTCTCCATCGAGTGGATCGCACTATTGGATGCCTCTCTGAGATTGTTCAGCGTTACCTCAATTTCTGCGGTGCTGTCCTGGGTGCGCGCCGCCAGAGCCCTTACTTCGTCGGCCACCACGGCGAACCCTCGTCCCTGCTCACCGGCTCGCGCCGCCTCAATGGCTGCGTTGAGCGCCAGTAGGTTGGTCTGATCCGCGATATCGCCGATGACCTTCAACACCTGAGTGATATTGGTGGTATCCCGGTCGATTTGACCTATCTGGTTTGCGGTATGCTCAACTTCCCTGACCAGGCGATTGACCGTTTCGGTCGCCTCGGCAACCACTAGTTTAGATGCCAGAGCCTGTTCGTTGGTCAACTGAGTAAAGGAAGCGGTTGTGCTGCCATTTTGGGCGACATCGTTGGCTGTGGCGCTCATCTCTTCCACTGCGGCGACAATTTGTTCCGTTTCTCTGGTGTGCGCCGACAATATCTGGCGATTGGTCTCGGTTTCTGTGTTGAGCCGTTCAACGCCACCTGAGATGTGTGTCGAGGCCTGCATGACTTCCTGCATCATGGCTTGCAGGTTAGCGATAAACTGATTGATCCCCTGGGAAATTTGCCCCAGATCATCTTGGTTGTGTATCTTGAGCCGTTTGGTGAGATCGCCATTGCCTTTCGATAACTCGGTGACCATAACCTTGAGGGACAAGATAGGGCGATAAAGCAGAGATAGTACCCCGAGCAAGATAGTAATGGCACACAGCAACATGATGGCAGAAGAGATTATGGCGTTTTTCAGAGCCTGATCCACCACCGCATAGGCGCCCGACTTATCCACGCTGATGAGCAGATACCACTGTTTGCCGTTGACCAAGGGAATTGCTTTAGAGAATGCGAGCTTATCGACGCCATCAATACGGTATTCCTGCATCATCTCATCATTGCCAAGCAGCTTCTGCTCCACCTGGGGGAGGCCAAAATCGCTAAAGTGGCTGCCGGTCACCAATTGGGGGGACTCCGAAGCCAGCACTTTACCTGTCTGATCCGTGATAAGGGCTACCGCGCCCGGATAGTCTATCGCGCTAACAACCTTATGAAGATAGGTGAGTTCTATGTCGCCCAGAACCACGCCATTGCCCAAGTTTTTCAAGATGGAGATCACCTTGTTGCCGGTACCATCGTCGGTATAGATATCGGTGACATCGAGCTGGTTGGTGGCCTTCCCTTGTTGATACCAGGGGCGTGTTCTGGGGTCGTATTTCCCCGCAATCGCTCTGCCGTTAAACCACTTATCGCTGGTCTCTGTGGAATAGGCGCTGCCGTCATCGAAGCCGAAGTAGATGCGGGCGACCCCGGTGAGATCTGTGGTGAGGCGTGCGGTGCTGGCGTAGCTGTCCCGATAGCTCCCTTGGTGGTAGTGTCGGGCCAGTTGATCCATTGCCTGGGCTTTGGCGCCAAACCAGGTGGCGACTTTATCGGACTCATTGCGGGTAACGCTGGTGAGCTTGTCGTTGACCCCGGCGATGGTGGCCTCTTTGATTTGGATATAGGAGAGCCAGTTTGAGATCAACAGGCTAAGGACGACTAAAGTGACCATAGAGGCCACGAGTGATTTCTTAAATCCCATTTATTGCTAACTCCATGATATGCGCTGAATAGAAGAGGCCGGAGTCGGCCTCTTCTGGAGGGCGTCTGGTTAGGGTTAGCCTTTCCAATTCAGATCGAAGTCGTAGCGAATGCCGAAGGCAATGCTCTTGTCGGTAGCGCGTTGTTCGTTGTCTTGCTGCAGATATTCAAGGTGCAAGCGCACATTGCTGGCAGGATTCCATTCCAGGGTGGTGTTGAAGCCCTGATAATCCAAGCTGATATCGGACTCCAGGCCATCATCGAAACGGAAGTAGCCCAGCTTGAGTTTGTAGTCCTGTGACAGGGGAATCGCCAGCGCGGCATCCAGGGTGCTGCCGTCCCTGTCTTCGCTGCCAGTCAATTGATAGTCTTTGTACTGGTAGGCGAGCGCCAGATAGATGCCGCTGTCGAAGCTGTAGGCCACAGCGGCGGCGCTGGTCTTATCTTTGCCGGTTTTCAGCTCACCTTCGAAATTGTCCTGTTCCAGATAGCTGACCCCCAAATGTAACCCCTGCCAGTCAAAGCCCAGACCGGCGTTGATGGCATCGGCGCCGCTGTTATCTCCCTCACCATCGAAGCGTGCCGAGGCCATCAGGGTAAAGTGCTGCAATTTGAACTGATACAACGCCAGATTGTCGGCAAAGAAGGGGCTTTCCTGATTGTAGGCAAATGGGCTGTTGGCGTTGTTGAATATGTCTGTATATTCGGCTACCAGGGTGTATTGCACCGGCCGTTGGCGGCCGAAGCTGAGCTGACCATAGGGGGAATCCACCCCGGCAAATGCCAGCCGGGCATCGCCGAAGCTGCCATCACCATTGAGGTTAATTTTCCATTCACCTTGAGCCAGCAAGGCCCAGCCGGGGGCAAATTCGGTGCGACCCTTGACGCCGATACGGGACAGGGCATCACCCACATCCCATTCATCTGTGATGTCACTGTCGCTGTAAACCAGGGTCGGGCGCAGTGAACCATAGAGGCTGAAGCTGCTGTTCTCGGCGCTGGAGCTGACTTGTTGCTGTTCCAGACGCTTTAGCCGTTGGTCGAGCTCTTGCCAATCGTTGTTACTGCCATTATCGGCTGCCATTGCTGTCAGCGGCAGGGCACAACCGAGTAAACATAGGGTAGATGTTCTCATCTGTTTGTCCCTCATTTGGGTATAGGGATCCCCGACCCGTCAGGGCCGCGGCTATCATAGGTTTGGGATGCCCTCCCCCGGGAGCAGGAGGAGGGCGTGGGAGTTATTTGCCTTTTGAGAGGCTTTTGTACCAGAGGTTGTGGTGTTGTTTTGCCCAGTTTTCGTCACACTTGCCGCTGAGCATACATTCCATACCGCCTTCAGAGATCACTGTGGCCATATAGATATGCACTACGGTAAAGGCACCGAGCACAAAAGCACTGACAAGGTGGAGGATCAATGCCAAATTGGCACCGTCTTTGGTGGCCACCAGGCTTGGGAACATGAGCACCAGACCCGAGCCGACCATCAGGGCACCGAACAAGGCGAAACACCAGAACCAGAGTTTTTCACCGGCGTTGGCAAAACCGGCATCCGGATGCTTGCCTTTGAAGGGGCCGAAGTTCAGGTAACCGCCAACCACTTTGAGCCAGCCGATATCACAGGCTTCCGGCAGTTGTTTACCGGCCCATTTGACCACCATGACCGCCCATCCCAGGATGAAGGGGAAGGCCATCAGGTCGTGCAGGGCTACCGAAGTGCCGATAAAGCCGGTCCAGTGGGAGGCGCCCATGTTGGGTTCCAGCCAGAAGCGGCCGGCAACCATGATAAGGCCTGTGATGATCAGCAGCAGGCAGGCGATAGCGCCGACCCAGTGCACCAACACATCCATGCCACTCCAACGGTCGACCTTTTTGCCGGAAAAGCCCTGACTCAGCTTGGCTTTGCCATTGATGGCCACGAACAGTGCCAGCAGCACTATCATGCCAAAGAAGCTGTAGCTCAGGAGGTCGGCCCACCAGGAGGCCGGCGCCAGAGTATCGAGATACCCTTGATTGACGGGGGGCAGAGCATCCGGGAACTGAGCTTGTTGCGGCATACCCCTGAGTTCGGGGATATCGCCCTGAATAGCCACTTCCTGTATAGGTTGCCACTGTTGTGGTTCGGGTGTCAGAGTGTCGGCGGCCAGCAGCGGTAAGCTGAATACTAAGGCCACAGCACCTGAGATAAAGGCATTCAAACTTTTCATGTCAAATCCTTAAACATCTTAATGATGCTTTGCAGTCGGAGTCTCGACCCCGGAATTCTTCAGTCTGGAAGTGAGGAAGTCTTCCAGCACCTGGGCATAGCAACGCCAGAAATCCTGCCGTGCATGTTGGCAGATCCCTTCAGTGAACGCCTGATACCAGGTGCCAAGATGTTGCTCGAGGAAGACTTGCGCCAACTGTTCCAGCTCATCGGCCGCGGCCGGATCTTCGTTTTGTTGCTGATGGCGCAGGGCCTCAGCACAAAACAGAAACTCCAGCTCATTGCCTATGTAGTCCGCCGGTTCGTTGAACCTGGTATCTATCACCAGTCCCAGCTGTTGATAGAAGTCGGCGACTTTCATGGTACGGTCCGTATTCAGCTGTCGACCGACATCGCGGTAGACAGATTCATAGGGTGGCACCAGCAATTTGGTGGGGCCGATACACATACGGTTGAAGTCACACTCAAGTTCCAGTGGCTCTGATTGCCATTGTTGGGCTTCCTGAAGCAGCTCTGGGTAGCGCTGCTCCTGTTCCAGCCAGTCGATAAGCCGCTTGAGCGACTCAGGGCTCGAAGGGGTAAACAACATCCCCTTCAAGGCCTGATAGCCTTTGGCGACCGGACCGAGGTCGAGGTGTGTCATGGTCGCTCCTTGATGATGACCATATTGGGCTTGGTGATGCAGTCGCCGTAACCTACGCCTTGCTTGCTGGCAGAAGGTTTCTGGGCCAATACCTGCTGTATTCTGTCGGTATCCAGACACTTGACCGGACAACCGTCGACACAGGCAGGTTTGAGCCCCTGATCGATAAGCTCAATACACATGTTGCACTTGGCAGCCTTACCATCGGTTTTCAGCATGACTACCGCATCATAAGGGCAGGCACTGACACACAGGCCACAGCCGGTACACTTCTCGCGATCCAGTACCACCAAGCCATCGTCACGCACTGTATAGGCTTGAGACGGACACACCATGAGACAAGCCGGGTTGCCGCAATGCATGCAGGAGTGGCTGAGCCACACGTCTACCATGCCGTCGTTACGTTTGACTTCGTAACGGTCTACCTTGCGAAAGCGCACGTCTTCCGGCAGTTCGTTATGGATCTGGCAGGCTATGGTGCAGGCCTGGCAGCCGACACAGTTTTCCTGTCTGAAGACGAATCCGAGTTGATGTTTGTTTTCCATGAGGATCTCCTTCAGGCTTTGGCCATTGCCACGCGGGTTGAGTGGTAGGCCGAGCAGCCGCCCATATCGGTCAATTTATCTGTGGTCAACGAGTTGGTGCAGCCATCAGTACCGTTGGGGTTGAGTCTGAGCCAGTTACACTTAGGGGTCATCAGTGAGCCCTCTGGCACACCTGTAGTGACCATGGCAACAAATTTAGCTTCGCCTCTGTGGTTGCTGAGTTTGACTGTGTCGTTGTTGACAATGCCGTATTGCTGGGCATCTTTGGGGTTGATTTTGACGTAGTAGGCTGGGATGGCGCGGATATATTTCACGTTGTAGAAGGAGCTGTTAACCCGCTGTGGTACCCCGGAAGATAGCAAGCGGAATGGCAACTCGCGCTCTTTGGGTTCCATCTCATCCTCTGGCAGGCCCCAATCCAGTACTGGGTGGAAACCGGCATCGGCCATCAATTGTGAACTGAACTCAATCTTGCCGCTTGGAGTTTCATATTTACCGTCGGCCAATACAGGTTGAGGAATGTCCAGTTTGATGTATTTCTCTTTCATCAAGCGGTCGTAAGTCACCCCTTTATAGTAAGGTGAATCTGTATCCAGCAGCTCGTGAATGATGTCATCGTTGCTGGCCTGGAAGGCTGGATCTTCAAAGCCCATTGCCTGACCCAATTCGCGGAAGAAGGTCCAGTTACACTTACATTCACCCAGAGGCTCAATCACCTTCTGGCATACCTGCACATAGTAGCCGTGGTAGTCACCGACAATATCATCGGTTTCAAACTGGCTGGCGGCCGGGACTATGATGTCGCAATACTGCAGTGAGTCAGTCATCACCATGTCGTGACCGACAACAAACAGATCTTCGCGCTTCATTCCCTCGATGACAGCATTGGTATCCGGTGCGACAACCACAGGGTTACCGTTATAGATGATCATCCCGTGGATAGACTTACTGGGCTTATCGTGGCTGGTGGGGTTAGTTGGATGCAACGCCTTGGCCAGCTCAGTCATGTTGATGCGCTGGGCATCCGGATTCGGACGCATATATTTGCCGCTGGCTTGATATTGGTTTAAACCACCGCCCGCATGAACGTTATCATAGATAAGGCCGTTGCCGCGTTTACCGAAGTTACCAGTGACCGCGAGCAGCATGGCAACCGCGCGGGCCATACGGGCGCCGTTGAAGTTACGTTGGAAACCGTAACCCATACGCAGCATGGTCTTTTCGTTTTCACCCAACACCTGGGCAAACTCGAACATCTTGGCTCTGGGCACTCCGGTAATGGCTTCGACTTCATCGTAGCTGATTTCATCGAGGCGCTTGAGTAACTCGTCGTAGCCTACAGTTTGCTCGGCAATAAATTTATGATTAATAAGATCTTTTTCTACCAGATACTTCATGATACCGGCACACAGTTGTACGTCTGTGCTGGGGCGAGGCTGCAGGTAGATGTCGGCCTGGGAACACAGCGGAGTGCGCTGTGGGTTGACCGCCAGTATTTTAGTACCGCGATCCCTGGCTTCGTTGATAAGTTTAATGGCTATGGTGTTGGAGACCACTTCGTCGTGTCCCCAGTTCAAATAGACGTCACTGAGTACTACATCTTCAGGATCCGGGCCAAGGAAAGTGCCGTAGAGCGACTTGAGACCATCATAGGCGGCGTAGGTACATACCTTACGTTCCAAAATGGAGGAGCCGATACGGTTCCAGAAACGTTCACCGGAGGCCGACATGCCGATGGCACCATAGTTGCCTGAGTAGCTGTAGGGCAGAATCGCTTCAGAACCATGCTCGTCGATGATCTGCTTAAAGCGGCTGGCAATCTTGCTGTAGGCTTCGTCCCAGGTGATCCGGCGCCATTTGCCTTCACCCTTCTTACCGACCCGCTCCATGGGGTGCAGAATACGGTCGGGGGCATAGGTGTATTGCACGTAGCTTTGTCCTTTAAGGCAGGGAGCCTTACCGGTCTTGGCCTGTTCCTCGGCGCCGGTGACGTAAGTCATTCGGCCATCCTGAACCCGGAACTTAAGCAGACAGCGGGCGGCACAGTTACGCAGACAGCTATGGTACACGACTTTACCATTGCGCTTGGCTAATAATCCTGAATTGGCTCCCGCCTCTTTGGCATTGGCTACGCCGGGAGTCAACCCTGACAGGGACGAAAGCACGGCTGTGGCTCCGGCCCCCTGTAGAAATGTGCGTCTATTGATTTTCATAGTCATCACTCACCATAATTTGGACCTTGAGTCCGTTATGATTGTTGGCCCAAGGGCCTTTATTGTGCCGGTTTCCCGGCGTTACCCCGGGGGAAACTCCCCCGGGGCTAAGGTGCGTTACATTACAAAGGTTTGCAGTTGGTTACGGCCGTTGATTTGGCTAACAGTCAGCAGTTGACCGTCGCGAACCAGTAAGCCTTGTGGGTTGTCAGTACCAGGCAGTTTCACGCCTGAGTAGACTTCGCCTGTGAGCAGGTTAAGTTGCAGCACTTCACTGGCATCATTGTTGAGCAGCCAGGCTTGCTCATCATCGACGCTGATACCTGTCAGTTGTGGCAGCGCCTTGCCTTCCAGTCCTTTGAAATTGGCTTCGGCAGACAGAGTCATGTCACCCTTGTCGAAACGGGATACCACCAGGTTTTCGTTCAGTTCATCGCGGGTAGTGACGGTCACATACTGATCCAGCGCCTTGCTGTAACCCAGCGCCAGGCTGTAGCTGGTCTTGGCTCTGACAGTGCTGAACTGACCACGGGCTGTTTCGCCAATGCCATCGCTGCTCTGGTTGAAGCGGCGATAGTTCATTTCCCAGTTTTGTGCAGGATCCAGAACCAGCTCAGCCCAGGCTTTGTTGAAACCCATTACCAGCAGGCTGTTGGCTGAGGTAAAGCTAACGCCGCTTAAGGTTTCAATGTGCAGCATATACATGCCGTCGATTTGGGCCTGAGTAAGCAGTTTGAATTGGTTATCCAGGATGTAGACCCAGTTGTCTGAAGTGGTCAGCGCATAGATCTGGCTCTCAGGTTGGTAGTCGATGGCGGTTACCCGGCCGGAAATCGCTTCAGGCAGTGTTGTCTGGCTCAGTAGTCTGGCTTCAGGAGCCGAGGCAAACAATGCTGGAGTCTTGTTCCAGGTATCCATGTCCGGGTTGCTGATGGCGTAGGCGCCACGGGCATTGGGAGCATAGGTTGGCCAGTGATCCAGTTCCCAGCTCATGAACTTGGGGTTGAAGGACACGCGGCCTGGACTGTCTTGACCGACGAAGGGGAGTGGGCCGGTTTGGGTGAAGGCTTGCACTATATTGCCGGCGATCACTACCAGGAATACACCGCAGGCGAATTTAGGCAAAGCGTCCAGTGGCTGTTTGCCATAGGCATTGCTGGGGAATTTATTGCCCAGGGTCAGCATAAGTAGCGCTACAACCACAAGGACCACGATAAAGACCAGTAGTGCCCAAGTGTAAGTGTGGGCGCCCATGATCTTCAGCGAGAAGCCTTGGCCGATATCGCTGGCCAGGTTAAATGAGGTATGCACAGATGCCATAAAGGCGCCATAAATCCCCAACCAGACCAGTGCAGCAATATATTTGGGTTTGAGGCCAAAACGCACAATATAAAGAGCGGTCAGCGCCACCAAGATCATTGCTGTACGTTCTTGCCAGCAAAATGCACAAGGGTTATCCAGCAGGATAAATCCGAAAAAGAAACAGGCAATACCCACAGGTAAGGCCATGATGACAATAGCAGCTAAGGATGCCAACTTGTTGAATATATGCTCTTTCATAACGACTCTTTAGTAGTTACCGACAGGAAGTAAAACGCCCCAGGACATCATGATCCAAATAAAGAAACTCATTCCGATACAACCGAAAAGAAGTTTATCTGCCAGTTTTTCTTTTTCTGGTTTCTTATAAACCAGATAAGCGGCATAGGCCGTAATACAAAATAATGTGAACTCCATTGGATACCTCTTGTTTCACTTGTGATTTATCTCTTATGTGGCCGCAGCCAAACGCCATTCTCGTTCCAATCCATACACGAGCTTTGATTTCACCCAGTTGAAAGCCGGGGAATTATTAATGTTTCCATAAAGGATGTAATTGCCTACCGTACGGTATTCGCTACGAATTTCTTTTATATTTTCAATCATGTTGTCAGATAATCTTCGATAACTGACACCAGGTAACATGTCGACAAACTTGCGAGTAAATTGATTGCAGCTGAGAGTGATATAGTCTGACTCGGCAAGGATTTGCATTGCAGTGGCGACACTGTCTGTGTAACCGGCAACATCCATTTGCAGGCCATTGTCCCGACATAGATTTACCAATAAGGGACAAGTCAGGTCGTTGTAGTTGTCGATTTCCAGTAGTGGATAGTGGGACAACTGCTCCAATGACATGGATTCGGACAGAATTGGATGATCTTTTCTGGCCAGAATGTAGATATCACCTGTCTCAGAGAAGATTTCATAGTTGAGCCTAGTGTCATCAAAACCTTCGTAAACCACCACGAAATCGACGCCGCCACCAATGAGCTCATTGCTGCAGTCATGGCTGAGTGTACGAATATCGAACCGTAAGTTGGGTGCTTCTGGAAGAATGTAATTATTTATGACTTTATGAACAGCATAGACAAACTCATCATAGGCCCTGATAACAAAATGACCGCCGGATTGGCTGGGGGAAAAGACAGAGTGTTGCCGTTCAAGCAACTGATATTGCTCGACTAGTAATTTGGCGTGTGGGATTAATTCTTCGGTCTTTTGTGTAGGAATTAATCCATTTGATTTACGAACAAATAAAGAGTCCATAAATACATCACGTAGCGCATTTAGTGTGCGAGTGACGGCACAACTGGATATGCCCAATTCGGCCGCTGCCAAGTTTCCTTGGCCATGTTTATATACAGCTAGTAAAACTTTTAACTGGTTATAATTAAGGCTGTCAATTTTCATCTAACTGTCCCCACTCTGCAGAGACATTACTATGAATTCATTGTTAGACTATTGCCAAGATTAAGATCACATTGAGAAATAGTTAATTATTTGAAACATGAATTGCTTCCTATTTTTAGCCAGGCGAAAAAACCTTATTTCCTCAGATGAAATTAACGAAAGCCTGTTTTTATTCTCAGGGTGTGAATTTAATCAAGTAAAATAGTGAAAGAAATTCGGAAATGATTCGTTGTGACTTCGTGACTTGCTTGCTGTGGCGATTTGTTGTAGGGATTCAGTTTGGTTTCAAAGTGTGTCGTTATAGTCGTTCATTTAATCAAGAAGGAACAAGAAGAATGAAACGATTGGGGATGATGGCAGCCTTGTTGTTGACAACGTCGGTACAGGGTCAGGAATTGACCGCTGCCGAGCAGTTTTTTAAGCAATTATCTGATTTATGCGGTAAGGCCTACAGTGGTGAGCTGATCAAGGGGGGGAGTGTCGGCGATGGTTTCACGGGTCAGCCGTTGGTGATGCATGTGCGCCAATGCTCAGAAACCGAGATCCGTATTCCGCTGCATGTGGGAGAGGACAGATCCCGCACCTGGGTGATCAGCAAGACGGCCGATGGCCTCAGGCTCAAGCATGATCATCGTCATCAGGATGGCAGCGAAGATGCCGTGACTCAGTATGGCGGTGACAGTCGCATTCCTGGAACTGAGTCCTGGCAGTCTTTTCCGGTTGATGAATTTTCGATTGCCAACTTCAAACAGCATGGTCTGACGCAGTCGGTCACCAATGTTTGGCATCTGGGGTTGGATCAGCAGAACTTCAGTTATCGCCTGACCCGGGAAAACCGAGACTTTCTGTTGCAATTCAATTTGAGCAATGAAGTGACGCCGCCACCGGCACCATGGGGACATTAATAAAACGGGTTAATAGTTGAGGCGACCTGAGTCGCCTCGTCAATGGGTTTATTGCGCTTCGAAGGTAAATGACTGTCCGGCAAGAGCGGCTTCTACCATGAGGCCACCCTTGGCGGCTGTAAATACCGCCATACCGTTGATATAAGCGGCCTTGGCAGCCTGACTACCGCCAGACTGACCGGCACCGGCCGAATTACCTGTGGTACCTGCTTGGGCGTTGGCGCCGGCATTGATGGCTACGGCTGACGCCTGGGCGCCGAACTCAAAGCTGCCGCTGGTAAAGTCGCGGTAGGCCTGTGCATCCTTGAAGAAAATAATCTCACTGTAGGCCTGGCCGCCAATTTGGAAGCCAATGGAAACCTGAGTCATGCTCGAGTCACCGGTATAGGCACCACCGCGATAAACGCGTCCCTTGCCATAGGCCGCTCCGATACCAAGTCCCCCTTTCCCTATGGTAGGAAAAATTGCATAACCATAGGCAGAATCGAAGAATTTGTGGGTTTCGCTGGCTTGTTTGAAGGTAGCTATGGCGCTGCTGTAGCTGTCATTGGCACTGGCTGTTGGGACCAGTAGCAGGCTGCCTACCAGCGCAAAGAGGGTAAATAGGGTATTAGAAATGGTTTTCATGATGAACCTCCAAATTGAGAGTCTTGGGCTCCCGGTCAATGGGGCCTGGATACCTTTGGCTACTCTTGAGCTTACTTGTCCGGCAGCAAAAATACAGGGGGGGGAGGCTAAAAAAGCGCCTGCAATGGCGCTTTTTAGTGTGAATGTCAGCCAGAGTTCAGTTAACTCGGCTTCTATGACTGAGCCCTTAGGCTAGGGCAAGGGTTTGCCGAGAACATAATGTTCAAACCAGGCCTGATCCCAGTCCATCTTGGCTTGTCTGTGCTTATAGTGGCTCAAACCATGGCCTTCTCCTGGGTAGGTTATCAGCTCCACCGGCACATTCAAGTAATGTTTTAGGGCGCGGTACAACCCTTGGGCATGTCCCAAAGGCACCCGGGCGTCTTTCTCTCCAATATGGATAAGAGTTGGGGTCTTTATCTTGTCTGCATGTGTCAACGAAGAACCATGGGTATAGGCCTCAGGCTTTTCCCATGGCAAGCCTTGCATAAAGTTGACCACATGTCCTGGTGTATCTTCCAGCATCCATTGCAGGCGCTGATCGAATACTCCGGCCCCTGAGCTGGCGGCCTTGAATCTGTCGCTACTGGCGATAAGTGCATTGGTTAGATAGCCGCCGTTGCTCCAGCCCATGACGGCCAGCTTGTCGGCATCGACCAGGCCATCGGCGATGAGTTTGTCCACGCCGGCCATGATGTCGTTTACCTCAATCTCGTGTTCATGGCCCACAAGGTCAGTGAGGAACTTGTCGCCATAGCCTGTAGAGCCGCGGTAGTTGGGCGACAATAAGGCCCAGCCATTGGCGGCGAAAGTAGCACGGCCATAGGATCTGTGTTGCAGTGCAAACGGGGTGGCGGCAGTAGGGCCGCCGTGAATTTGCACGACAAGCGGTAGGGGGCCATCGGCTTTGCGGTAGCCGGGCGGTAATTCCAGTATGCCTTCAACCTGAGTGCCATCGGCGGCTTGCCACTTGATTATGCTCAGTTGTGGCAGTAGCCAGGAATCGGTTTGCGGATTGATATGGGTCAGACGCTTGGCCGGGGCTTTGCGCTTCTCGGCGTTGGCGATAAACAGATCGTAGAAGTGATCCAGGCCGTTATGACTGAACGCCAGTTGTTTGCCATTGTGACTGAAGCTGTAGCTGCCGATGACGGTATCATCTTGCAGTAGAGTTCGGGTGTTGCCCTGTTTCAGATCATTGATTTCGGTGCAGTAGAGACGTACCAGCGCATGATCGGCGCCGCGATAGCAGAGCTCTTCACTGCCCGGGCGCCAACGGATATCGCCGCCGCTGAGTGTCATATCGCCCTGACGCATAACACTCAAGGGTGCCTGCTTAGGTTGACTGGTATCACTGATAAACAGGTTGCCGGGATGACCGTCGAAGTCGATTCTGAAGGCGAGGCGGCGGTTGTCCTCGGCCCAACTCAATCCCAGTAACCAACCGTAAGGAGAAGGCGCCTGTTCACGCCAATACTTGTCTGCCAGAACCTGATTGGTGGCGTTTTTGATATCGAAGACTTCTACTTGAGACCCACCTTCCAGATTGACCAGTTCGTTGTCTTCTGTGGTGATACGTGCCAGTTTATTGCCATCATGGCTGACGCTGAATTCCCAAACAACCTTGCCATCATCCAGCAGCAACTGCTTGCGAAAATGCTGTAGATCCAAGCGGTAAAGGGGGTTGGTATCGCGGCTGCCGTGACCATACTCAGGGCCTTGGTGAGCGGCGCGCATATTGGCCCAGGGATCTTTGTCTGTCAGGGTTTTATAGGTCAGGAAATAGAGCTGACTGCCATCGTCACTCAGTTGGTAACTCTTGATGCCACCGGCCTCTTGGGTAACGGGAACGGCTTCGCCGCCATGAATCGCGAGGCGATAAATTTGCGCTTTGGCGTTGAAGGGGGCTGGCTGCTTGGCATCGCCGCGGCTGCTGAGGAAGTAGATATATTGGCCATCGGGACTCCAGCTGATAGCGCTTTCACTCTCGTTGCTGAAGGTCAGGCGTTTGCTTTGGCGGCTCTTGCTGTCGACCAGCCAGATGTCTTTCTGAGCCTTATCCAGATTTTTATCCCAGCGCGACTCCAACCAGGCGGCCATTTTGGCGTCTGGGCTGAGAGCGACCTGGCCCATGTTGGCTATCTCGAAAAAGTCCTGATTGGTTATTTTATGTTGCCGCTCAAGGGCGGAAACCTGGGTTCCCATACCGATAAGGCACAGGGCCAGCAGGCGGTAGCTGTTAGACAATCCCATCTCTGTTCCTTTATTTTTGTTATTAAAAGCCGCATTAGATTAACGTAAAGGTCACAGCCAGGGCGATGTTACTTATCTTTTTTTTCGCGCAGTATCTCATTGAGAAAATCCAGCTCTTCTTTATCGAGCGGCGGTTTGGGGACAGAGGTGCCCTGGGGGTGGAATTCACGTCCACGCAGATAGGCGGCGCGGGTGAGCTGATTGAGGCCGTAGATGGCCAACAGATAGAGGGTCAGTAGTAGCGCCAGTCTCGGGATTGCCTGCGCTACAACCGAAAATTGATCGCCGAGAAACAGAGTCAAGAGCACGGCAATATTGCGAACCAGCCAGTTCAGAATCAGCGCCAGAGTCAGCACCAGTAGCCCGTTGTTGCGTAGTTGTCGCAGTCGGTTTTCCTGCTGATCCAGCGCATGGTAGTAGTGCTGCATCAACTGTAACACCAATGCCAGATACAGGGTGGTTTGCAGTAACAGCAACAGCGGCAACAGCAGGGAACCCCAACTTAGGCGGGGTTGGTAACCCAGTAAGGCTACACCTGTGACTAGGCTGGGGTTGAATAGCCACAGCAACATCACCAGACACATAGCGAGTATGGATGGTAACAGGTGCTTGAGTGGCAATTTTGAATCCGCAGTTGGGCTTAGCTGTTGCTTCAGGTATTGATACAGTGCCGGCATCAACAGGAAGTACAGTGGCAGCAATAGCAGAAACAGTAGGTGAATAGGGGCCGGGGTATTGTCGCGGTTGAACAGGCCAGTAAAGAAATAGAGCGCCATCAAGGCAAAGATACCGGCGAGTAGCCGACGTTGGCTATGGCTGTCCTGATAGACAAAGCGTGCGTAGATGGATAACGCCAGGCAATGCAGGCCTCCAAGCAGCGATAGCCACCAGTAAGCTTGGGTAAAAATGTCGCTGAATGCAGTCATCTGGCCCCCTTAACGACATTCTTATCTCAGCCACTTGAGGGGCGCAACAAAAAATAGTCAGTTTTTGCTGTTATGCATGCGTTTATGGCGGTTTGAGGCGTCCTTAGGTGGTTTGCCCGGCGCGGCTTTGCGCTCGCACCATAGGTGGCGCAGAGCCAGTATCGGATGACTCAGTAACATGCGTGGACCGGCGTAACGCATCACCTGACGCATCTGTTCTTTGGGTTCAGGTTTGTAGCAGTGTACCGGGCATTTATTGCAAGTAGGTTTGCTTTCACCGTAGGGGCAGCGGTCGAGACGGGTATGGGCATAGTCCATCAAGGCCTGACAGTCGGGGCAGAGGCTGCCATCGTCGCTTCTGGGATGGTGGTCACGGCAGTAGATCCACACCATGGCAGAAACAGTGCGGAATTCGGTCAGCAGTTTTCCTTGCAGCAGCTCCATAGCCTTACCTTAGTAAATTACTCAACTATGGCTATCTTAGTCCTGAGAAGGGGGCTGGTTCAAAATCAGTGGCAGGAATTATGAAGGTGCGCACAAAATGAAGCTTTGTGCGCACTCAAGGTTAAATTACAAGTTAACCCTAGATATGGATAACCTTGTCGGCTTCCAGAGTCCAGCGGCTTAAATCGCCGAGTGTACCAATGGCTGCGCCATCCAATAGCATATCTGCCACTACGCCGCGGGCCTCAACACAGGTCTTGCACAGCAGTAGAGGAACGCCTTGAGCAGTAAGGATTTCGAACATCTGCTGCAGGTTGTAGCTGAGATCCGGGGTATTCTGGCCTTTAACTGCCCCAAAGACAGCGTCTGACATTAGGAATAACTTGAGTTCCACTTCTGTCTGCTCCTGATCTTTCAACGCCAGGGCGATACGCAGAGTGTTAAACAATTTTTCTGTGCCATACGGGCCGGCGTGAGCGACTATCAGTAATTTTTGCATCTGAATCCTTGTTTGCCATTCTTGGGATCAAAACCCCTGGAGTGTACCAGTTTGTACCTACCTATGGCGCGCCAAGGGTCACAGACTGAGTTTCGATCGCAAAAAGCGCCGTAAACCGGGCAGAAAAAGCATAAATACTTGATTTATACTAAGACGATACTCTATTAATATCGGTTAAACTCTGTGCAGAGCGGGGTGGCTTTGGCTGATTGCCATTACCACAAAACAGGGCTGCCAGTCGGCCCGACACTCAAAAAATGGTGGACGAAGATGTTTAAAATCCTGGTCATAATCTTGTTGGTCGCAGCGGGTATTTTCCTCTACAACAGAGCGCAGCGTCTGGCAAAAGAGGAGCGTGATGAGGCGCTTAAGCTCAAAGATAGAGCTTCAGCCATGCCTCAGGCGCCACAGGCCGAGACAGCAAGCGAGACTCAAGAGGGGCACCAGAGTGTCGATTTGGACTTTGCCGAAATGAAGGAGCAAGCTGAATCCCAGCCATCGGCTGAGCAAGTGGTTACCGAGTCGCCTGAGCTTGAGTCTCAAACCGAAAATAGTGCGCCAGAGGTGGAAGTCGGCCGCGCCGAGGTCGAGACTGTCCTGCCAGAGCCAGAGCCAGAGCCAGAGCCAGAGCCAGAGCCAGAGCCAGAGCCAGAGCCAGAGCCAGAGCCAGCCAAGGCGGCTGCACCGGATATCAGTTGGGGCAATATCACCCTCAAGCGGGCGATGGAACAGTATCAGGCCTCTGAAGGCGCCATCGAAGCACATGACGCTTTACTGGCCGTGATTGGCGAATGCTACAAGCAGCGGAAAAACAGCAAGTATCTGCAGTTGGGACAGGAGTACGATGGCGCATATAGTGCATTGTTTGCCGCCAGTCGGGAGAAAGTACTCAGCAAATCACCCAAGGCCGAGTTCAAGGGCACAGGGTTTATGCAACTCTCTACCCTGTGCAGCGATGCCGGCCGTTTCGATGCTGCCATTGCCCTGTGCAACAAGGCGATTGAATATGGGCTGCAAGATGGCACAGTGACAGGCTTTGAAGGTCGTATCAAGCGTATCGAAAAGGCCAGAGATAAAGCCTCTGCCTGAGTACAAAAGCCGATTCAATGTGTAGAATCAAGCAAGGAGGGCCGGGTTAACTGCCGTGTCACTCCTTCCCAAGCTAAGCGAGCCTGCGGGTTCGCTTTTTTATTGATGGAGAGCCGCAATGAAACCAGCGACTTTATGGGTTGCACTTACTTCGCTTTTGCTGCTGGCAGCCTGCAGCAAGCAGCCGCAATGGACTCTGTTTTACTATCCGGATACGGATATACAGCAGCCGAATAGAGATAAGTCGGACGTCGAGCCGCAAACGGCCGAGACGTTGGATCGTTACCACGCCATAGCCGGTTACTATCAAACTCTGCAGCAGTGTCAGGGCAAGGGCAGAGGTATGCAACACCTCAATGAAGGCAAGGGCAGTTTCGAGTGTGGTCACAACTGCCGTCTAGACGACAGGGATATGGTAATCTGTGACCAATGGCACACTAACGGCCCCTAAGGGACATGAAATTTAAACAGGATTACTTCACCCGCCTGGCGGGATTTTACCAGCAGGTATTGCCTTCTGGGCTACCTTCGCCCCATTGGTTGGCCTGGAGTGATGATGCGGCGGCGCTTTTGGGCTTGGCTGGTCCCAATGAAACCTTGCTGCAGCAACTCGCCGGCAACCAGAGAATGCCGGGCGCCGAGTATTATGCCCAGGTTTACAGCGGACACCAGTTTGGTGGCTACAGCCCCAGGTTGGGCGATGGCCGTTCGATCATTCTCGGTGAGGCTCTGGGGCCAGAAGGTGCCTGGGATCTGGCCTTGAAGGGGGCGGGACCCACGCCATACTCGCGTCACGGTGATGGCCGGGCGGTGATGCGTTCGGCGGTGCGTGAGTTTCTGGTGTCCGAGGCGCTGTATCATTTGGGCGTACCCACCACCAGAGCGCTGGCGGTGATCGGCTCTGAGCTGCCTGTATGGCGCGAGTCGCTGGAAAAAGGAGCCATTACCGTACGCCTGGCCCGCAGTCATATACGTTTTGGCCACTTCGAGTATTTCTGTTACAGCGAAAAAGGGCAGGCCGACAAGCTCAAGCAGCTGCTCGATTTCACCCTCAGCCAACATTACCCCCAACTCAGCCTGGACTATGACGGCTACAAGGCTTGGTTTGCGCTGGTGGTGCGCGATACTGCGCGCATGATCGCCCACTGGCAAGCGGTGGGCTTTGCCCACGGGGTGATGAATACCGACAATATGTCGATTCTCGGCGACAGCTTCGACTTTGGCCCCTTCGCCTTCCTCGATACCTTTAAGGAAGACTTTATCTGTAACCATTCAGATCCCGAAGGGCGTTATGCCTTTGGTCAGCAACCCGGCGTCGGCTTGTGGAACCTGCAACGTTTGGCGCAGGCGTTGACGCCTGTGCTGGCTTCCGATGACTTGATAGCCGCGCTCAATACTTATCAGCATGAATTGGTGCAGCAATATCTTGGCTTGATGCGCGCCAAGTTGGGGTTGGCCCCCTTGGCTGAAGATTTAAGCCTTGATGCCCGGCTGGAGCAGGACAACAAGGACCTGGCGCTTATCGGCGCCTTTACCGGCTTGTTGGAACAAAACGCCTTGGACTATACCCAGAGCCTGCGCCGCTTCGGCGAGCTTGATCCCAAGGCAGAAAACAGCAGTCTGAGGGATGATTTTATCAATCGTCAGGGCTGGGATGACTGGCTGCCCGAGTACCGGCGCCGTATCGATACTCGTCAGGGACTTGAACAGTGGCAGGCCGAGCGCCGGGCCCATAACCCCAAATATATCTTGCGCAACTATCTGGCTCAGGAAGCGATCATTGCCATCGAAGAGGAGGGCAATAGCCAGCCGCTTGAGCAGTTGTACCAGCTCCTTAGGCGTCCGTTCGATGAGCAGCCTGAGATGCAGGAGTTCGCCAAGCGACCACCGGATTGGGGGCAGGGGTTGATCATGTCCTGCAGCAGTTAAGAAATAGGATTAAAAGATGCAGTATCAAAATCTTAGCTTGGATTCAGAGCATAAAACCCTGTCGATGACGGCCGGGGTCGAGTTTGAAGCCTTCGACAGCTTTGCCGATCCTTTATGCCGGGCACTTGATGCCAAGGTGCTGGAGCGGCAATGGGGGGCAGATCGTCACCAATGGTTGCTGGATTTTGAAGGCAGCCTTTTGTGGCTCAACTATGAGTTCTACGGTGAGGTGTGCTGGTTGAGCTGCCAGAGTGAACAAGACTGGGAAGTGTTGGTATACCTGAAACATCTACTGGAGTCACAGGCATGACAGAAAAGCAGGCCACGGCGGCGTTTCATTATCGGGATCTTTCCCCTGAACTGATTTTGGATGCTATCGAAAGTCTGGCGATTTATCCGGAGACGGGGCTAACGCCACTTAACAGCTATGAAAACCGGGTCTATCAGTTTCGTTGCGATCGCGGCCAGAGGTATGTGGTTAAGTTCTATCGCCCCGAGCGTTGGACCGATGCCCAGATTTTGGAAGAGCATGAATTTACGTTCGAGCTGGCCGAAGCCGAGATCCCTATTGCCGCTCCTGTGGTGCTCAATGGCCGCAGTCTGCATCACTTCAAAGAGTGGCGTTTTGCGCTGTTTCCTTCCATAGGCGGTCGCAGCTTCGAGGTGGACAACCTGGATCAGATAGAGGGGGCGGGCCAGTTTATCGGCCGTTTGCACCAGTATTCCCGTGGCAGCCTGTTCAAGCAGCGCCTGAATCTGACACCGACAACCCTGGGGGCTCCGGCGCTGGAGCAATTGCAGCATACAGAGCTGCTTCCGAACGCGTTGCGGGATCAGTTGCTAGAGGCGGCGTTCAGCCTTTTCTCTGAGCTGCAGTTGCGCTGGCAGAGTATTGCATACCAGAGTATGCGCCTGCATGGCGATCTGCATCCCGGCAATATTCTCTGGACCCCCAATGGCCCCGGGTTTGTCGATCTCGACGATGCCTGCAACGGCCCTGCAGTGCAGGACCTGTGGATGATGTTATCCGGTGACAGGCAACAGCAAACGCTGCAGTTGGAAGTCTTACTGGAAGCCTACGAGGCTTTCTCCAACTTCGATACCAAAGAGCTGCAGTTGATAGAGCCACTCAGAGCACTGCGGATGCTGCATTACAACGCCTGGCTGGCCAAGCGCTGGGATGACCCCGCGTTTCCGCGTCACTTTCCCTGGTTTGCGACCGAAGAATACTGGCGACAGCAGTTGCAGGCCTTCAAAGAACAACGGCAGCGTCTGGATGAAGCGCCACTGAGTCTTATCCCCTATTGAGTGGTACTGAGACCCAAAGGTGATACCTGCAGAGGCTTGGATTTAACAAAAAGGGAACTCAGGGCTTGAGTTCGACTCAAAAAGAAGATTATGTTATTCAGCCACTCCAGCAGTGTTGGCTGAAATTTTAATAAACAAGGAACTCCAATGAAGAAAATCCTGATGTTGGCAGCGGCATTTTTGCTGCTTCCTCTGGCGGCCACAGCGGCCCAGTACAAAGAAGGCGTGCATTATACTGTGGTTAGTGAAGGCCCCGCCTCCGCCAAGCCTGAAATTACAGAGTTTTTCTCTTTTTACTGCCCCCATTGCTATAACTTTGAAAAGAACGTGATCCCCAAGTTGAAGGCGCGTTTGCCCGAAGGAGTCGCTTTTGAGCAAAACCATGTCGACTTTATCGGTCGCGAGATGGGTGTGGAGATGTCCCGTGCTTTCGCTACTGCCGAAGTGCTGAAGGTGTCCGACAAGATTAATCACGCCATGTTCAGTGCGATCCAGGACAAGAAGCAACACTTCACCAATCGTGATGACGTCAAGGCGCTCTTTGTGGCCAATGGTGTAGATCCCAAGCAGTTTGATTCTGCGGCCAACTCTTTTATGGTCAACAGCATGATGGCCAACATGAAGCGCAATACAGAAAACGCCAAGATCTCAGGTGTGCCTGCGCTGGTAGTCAATGGTAAGTATCGGGTTGAAACTGGTGCCATCAAGTCTTATGACGAGATGCTGGATATTGCTATCTACCTGACTCAGTTGAAGTAATTCGGTATATAGATACAAAAAAGGGGCCGACATGGCCCTTTTTTGTTACCCGGAAATACTGGTCGAAACCCCAAAAAAAAACCGTACTCCTTGGTCGCAAGAAGTACGGATTAGAGCCATAAGGCTCAGTTTTTACCCTGAGTAACGGCATTACTTTAACAGTGCGTCAAAAAATTGGCAAGCGCTGGATTTTTGACTTCGTTTGCCGGGTATAGATGTATAACAGGAGAATTTTTATAACAAAGACTCCTACTTACGACTTTTGGATCATTTTACTGAATTGAGATGAAACCTTCTGCCGGGTTAGGAGGTCAAAACTTCGGGATCGGAAATCAACTAAAGGAGGTTTCTCGTGCGTGTATTTCCTGTCTATGCTCCCAAGCTGATTGTCAAACACGTAAGGATATTCTTGACCGGCGCCGTCTGGGTGAAAGATCTGGGAAGATTAGAGTTTGATAAGGGGCGCTTTTTGCTGCCGAGAAAAAGCCTGCCAAAGGTAAAGCAGGCTATCATGGAATTGAACGAACTCATTGAAACTCAGAATAGTCAAGCTAAAACCGTTTAGATTCAGTTGACTTCGTCGTTGAGCAGACCAACAAGGCCGGTAACTTTCTCGTTCCACGAGTTGAGATCTTGCTGAAGTTGTTGGTTTTGCTCTATCAGATGAGCATTTTTCTGCTTTTCTTCTTCCAGCTCCATTTTCAGAAGCTCAATATTTTCGAGCGCAGCCTGGATTTTGGTCTCCAGTTTGGACAGTAATTCTAGGCTCATACAGGAGTCCTTAAATAGTTGGGCGAATGAGATATTGATTCTATCAGTGCCACTGGCTTAAGGAATAGCTCTTATCTCCAAGTGTCCAAAAAATATGCGATAAAATTGGTTGTTTGATAGTTTTTTTCACTTATCTGAATCCCGGCTGTCCCAAGTGAGCTTTTGCCGGATAAAATAATAATTTTCGCCCCGGAACTAGCCGATGACAATTCAACGTATCGATACCAATCCACGCATGAGCAGCATAGTGATCCACAACAACACGGTTTATCTTTGTGGTCAGGTTGCCAAGGATAAGTTCGCCGATATTCAGCAACAAACCCGGACCATGCTCGAGGAAGTGGATGAGCTGCTCAAGCGGGCAGGCAGCGGTCGTGAACGGATCCTTTCAGCGACTATCTACCTGAAACAGATGAGTGATTATGATGCCATGAATGCCATCTGGGATGCCTGGTTACCGGCAGGGCATGCACCGGCCAGAGCTTGTGTGGAGGCCGCGATTGCCGAGCCCGAGTATCTGGTGGAAATTTCAGTTATCGCGGCGATTTAAATCTCACTGCCGGCCGAGGCAATCAGCACCCGGCCAAATTCAGCCCCTTCAAGCTCAGGAGTGATTGCCAGCAACTGATCCATACGAATGGCGCGGTTGCTGGTGGTCGTTTGTACCAGTAGCCACTCGCTCTTGTCGGGACGGGTCTCGGTGATCAGTGCCTTGCCATGTAGTATCTCGCCTTGTAGCAGTTCTATTTTCAGCGGATAACCGCGAATACAGGCCAACTCCAGGTAATCATAGTGGCCACAATCTATCGCTTGGTAAGGTTTCATATTTTAGTCTTTTAGTTTGAAGTTAAATAATAATCTTCCTGATAGAAGTTGGCACTAATCGGAATTAAGTCAATATCTAAGCAGAATGGTATAAAAGTAGCCTGATTTTTCACTTATACCAAAATAAGTTGCAGCAAATTGTGAAGTCAGGAATGAAACCGAATGGCAGCTTGGGGGGGGCCAGAGGGGCAGGAAGAGGGGCAGGACAAGCACAGAGACTGTGCTCAATGCTGATGGTTCTTGGTTTGAGAGTGGGACTACCGCACCCGCCTCATGGGAAGGGTATCGGGCATCGCTTAATGGCATTTGTCTATTGATGTAAGCTTACTGTTGTTTATTGCTTATAAAAGCTTGGTATATCTTCTAGGCTAAAGTAGAGTTTGAGTAATTAGTTACTCATTAGTTGTCTTTTTGGGATTTAATGAGTATTTTGATACTCATAATTTCTTTGGGAGCGCTCATGGAACATTTAACCATTCAGGCTTTTATCAATAGCCAATGCTAGATATTGCAAAGCTCTCTTTTCCAAACAGCGAACAAGGTCATTATCGGCTTACCTCATTAGATTACGAGCAAGATTATGCCTTGGCAGAACTCAATAAAGACGACATGCATGCCGTTTCGATAAACCACCCTGTCAGCCTGTTTTTTGATGAGCCGGGGTGGCTTTGTTTCCTCGATGACATCATTGTGGCTGCCGCGTTTTGATATTTATTTCAATGAACTCCGCCAGCAGCGTTACGCGATGGAATCGGTTTACTCGATACTGGGTAAAGCTGCCGGAGTTAGCTTAGATCATGGGCAAACCATAAGAAGGCTTGTCCACAAGATCACTCATAGCCATATGGTCTTAGAGCAAGGTTATCAGTTTGATATTCAGGCTTTTGTGCTTGAGTGGGTTCAGAGAGACTTACTCAATATCCTATTTGGTAACAGTGATAACCACGGGCGTAATACCGCATTTCTTAAAGGTGATGGTTGGATAAAGCTTGCCCCTATCTATGATTTTGAGGGTGTTCAAAATTCTGTGTCACGTTAAAAATCACAGATCGATGTGAGCATCCAGTCGTCCTTCAAAATGGATGGACAGCTGAGATAGCGTTAAATTCCAGTTTTGAATCGGGTGTGACCACCGCTCCTGAGCCTTCAATATACCGGCGTAGAGCAGTTTGAGTAAACTGTTCTCGTTGGCAAAACCACCCTTGGTTTTCGTCAGTTTACGAAACTGACGATGTACGGCCTCAACCGCGTTCGTGGTGTAGATAGCCTTACGCACGTATTCCGGGTACTTAAAATAGGTCGATAACAGCGCCCACTTGTTGCGCCAGGACTTGATGACCA
>NZ_LVDR01000019.1:0-87064 GCF_007636515.1 Shewanella sp. MSW | reverse complement strand
TGCTGGATACGCTGATTAGCGATTGGCAGGAACGCCTTGGCAGTATCAGTTGGTTTATGCGCTGTTTAAACGAAGATATCGCCCGCAAGGCCAATCGAGAAGATGGTTGCAAGGGCGTATTCTGGGAAGGACGTTTTAAGTCGCAGGCACTGCTCGATGAACAGGCGCTGCTGGCCTGCATGATGTACGTGGATTTAAATCCCATTCGCGCCGGTATTGCAGATTCGCTGCAAACTTCTGATTACACATCCATTCAGGAGCGCATAGGAGAAGTTGCTGAGCCTGCAACCACCAATGCTTCAATTAAGCCACTGCTGCAATTTGATGGTGCAGCCACTGCCGCCGAACAAAGCGGCATCCCATTTCACTTTGCCGACTATCTGGAGTTAATTGATTGGACTGGCCGGGCGGTGCGGGAAGACAAGCGTGGCTTTATTGCCTGTTCCAGACCCAAACTACTGCTTGAGCTTGGTATCAGCGACGATGCCTGGATAACTTCCGCCAAAGAGTTTCGCCGTCAGTACAGTGGTATGAGTGGCCGATGGGATGCAATGTGTGCCATGAAGGCCAAATATGGTGGTAAATGGTGCCGGGGTAAGCAACAAAGCCAAGCAATACATCCCCATTAACCTTAGATCGTTGGTGATTTTGCAGAAACAGGCTTAAGCCTGCCGTTGGCATGCTTGGCAACCGCAGTTTTTGCATGAATCTCGCAGATTACTCATCTCAGAGAGCCTACTTCCAAAAATCCGTCGTTATTTATCAGAGACTGACCCCTGCAAGGTGCTTCCTTGCGGCTCAGAAAGTGTTTTGGATGTCCTGTATGTTTGGTACCGATGGGATGCAATGTGTGCCATGAAGGCCAAATATGGTGGTAAATGGTGCCGGGGCAAGCAACAAAGCCAAGCAATACATCCCCATTAACCTTAACCCCTTGGTGATTTTGCATAAACAGGCTTAAGCCTGCCGTTGGCCTGCCTGGTAACTGCAGTTTTTGTATGAAGCATGCAAATTACTCGTCTCAGAGAGCCTACTTCCAAAAATACGTCGTTATTTATCAGAGACTGCCCCTGCAACGAGCTTCCTTGCGGCTCAGAAAGTGTTTTGGCTGTCCTGTATGTTCCCTTGCCGCCCCACACGGTGTCGAAAGCCCCTCAGCCACGTTATTTGCGCCAACGGCTTTCGGCGACACCGAGGGGGGAATTGGTGCAATTCTATTAGCACTGAGTAGTTGGAAAAGGGAAAGACAGGACAGCCAAATCTTTTCTGTCGTTACTTATCAGAGACTGACCCCTGCAACGAGCTTCCTTGCAGCTCAGAAAGTGTTTTGGATGTCCTGTATGTTGTAATGAAGGCCAAATATGGTGGTAAATGGTGCCGGGGTAAGCAACAAAGCCAAGCAATACATCCCCATTAACCTTAGATCGTTGGTGATTTTACAGAAACAGGCTTAAGCCTGCCGTTGGCCTGCCTGGTAACTGCAGTTTTTGTATGAAGCATGCAAATTACTCGTCTCAGAGAGCCTACTTCCAAAAATACGTCGTTATTTATCAGAGACTGCCCCTGCAACGAGCTTCCTTGCAGCTCAGAAAGTGTTTTGGATGTCCTGTATGTTCTGCTCCTGATGAGTTTGACAAATGGATTGTTATTCCTACATCTAGCGAAAGAGTTAATAAATTAGAGCAAAAAGACATTTCGATTGTTGAAATGATAAAGCCAAATGCATCGGCGAAAGCATACTTAATAGAAATTAATGTTTCAGATTTCTCTTTGAAAGAAAATTTAATTAAGGTAAGTAAGCTTCAATATTCACTTCCTGATAAAAACGTATTTATCTCAAGCAATATTAATTATGATGGTGTCAGAAAGCACACCCATAAAATTAGAATAGACCAAAAAAGTGGCAAACTTGAATCATCAACATTGGCTCAATCATTAGATTATTTTGTAGATTTTATTTCAACTTATTTGAAAAAATATGATGTTTCAGTATCAATGCTTGCACATGATGCAATCGTCGGTTCGTTCTCTTACAGAATAAAAACAAAAATTGAAGAAGATAAATCTAATTTGGCACTAACGCCTTTGTTTGAATTATCAAGCAAAGAAAAATTTCTTCATTTCATCGATGATAAGAAAATCGATTTACGATTAGTGCGTAGATTATTTGACATTATTTTATCAAAATCTATAACATTAGAAATAATTGATGAAAACTCAACAGATATTATTTTTGCTTTAACACCAGAATTCGTTAATTCAGTAGTGCCAAAAGTTGATGACATGCTTGGTGTATATTTAGATAGTACAATGGTACCACAAGCAGATTCTCTTAAAACAATAAAATCATACATTGACTTGCTTAACAACAAAGAACAAGTAACGGATATTACGTTAGGAGTAACGCCTAGACAGGTAAGTTACTATCGAGATGCGTGTAAGCTTTTAAATCTTATATATGATTATTCATTACTTACACCAATTGGATTTATGGCAGCAGAGAAACAATCTGACGCTAATTTCATCAATACTATTGCTAAGCAATTCGAGCTATCTGACTGTGGCTTTTTGTGGATGAAAACACAAGAAGTTAGCTCTATCTATGAGGTTGATGAGAATACTGCTGCTGATTTCCTTATAGAGTATTGCAATGGACTAAGTGAAAATACAGCGAGAAGAAGAGCTCAAACACTTAAATCTTGGGTGAAAGAGTTCAAGTCATTTAAGCCTTAGAATTACGGATAGCTATTATTCTATCTTTAGCAATTCCAACTGCGTCGATATTTAAATCATTGCCTCTGAACTGTCTATTAAGTTGTTCGGAGGCACAGCCCACAAAACCTGCCCCACAAAAAGGAACTATAACCAAATCTTGTTCGTTAGTGCTCTGAATAATGAGCGTCTTAGCTACATTGACTGGTTTTTCAGTGGGGTAGCCTCTAAGAATTCTCTTTTCTTGTAGAATATCAGGGATAGATAAGTCATTAAGTTTCTTTTTTCCTTTTTCAAAAAAAAGAATAAATTCGTATCTTGCCCTATAGTGGTACCCCATTCCCATAGCCATCTTATCCCAAACAATTGGCTTCCAGAATTTAAAACCAATGCGTTCTGCTATTGGTTTAACAACAAACATTGTTTCTTGATCACAAAATAAATAGAAGTGTGAGTTTTTCTTTAGTACACGATAAATCTCGTTTAATAACTCTTCAAAACGATTGTTTGGAAAAATATCAAACCACTGATTGCTTGAAGATTTACTAACTTTCAATCGAGTTGTTGTACCAACTTTTCGATGTTTTTCCAGTGACTGATACGGGGGATCCGTGATAACAAGATCTACACTCTTATCTTCTAACTGTCGCAGCCAAGTGACAGCATCCATACTAGAAATATCTACACTATCCGAGCGAGTCATACCTAGCCTCTAATATATGTTTATTTACACAGTATAATACTACTTATTTTTGTAAATACCATCATAATTTAAAATACGAGTATACATACCAAGACTAATTTACAACTACGAATTTAATTTTATATACATGATATTATTAGTTTTTTAAACAGAAATTAAAACGGAGTGGCGATTTGGAGTTGTGTGAATAGCTGCATTAAAAATGCTTGAAGCCAAAACCCTCCCTCATGGCAATGAGGTGTTTTGTTATGAGAGTGGAGTTGACCGATATAAGCTAAAGTTGACTGACAATTGCTTTAGTGGAACGTAAAACTTCACTTTCGCCCCATTCCGATACTTCATTAGAGGTAAAGACTAGTTTCTATTGTCATTCTGTGACATTACTAAAATTTGCTAAAGATTGGTTGGTCATTGCGAGCTTAAGTCGCTTTGATAGTACGGAATGGGGCAAAACCAATTTAGGACAATCTGTCAGCTATTCCCTGGCGCTGGGATGTCGGTGCGCAAGCCGACAGCAGGTCGGTGACCTGCCATCCAATCACTTGCCAAACTTATTGATGAATAAGTTTGCCCCCCTTGATGACATCCACCAACGGATTCACGCCGTAGCTGTAGGCGAGTTCGGCTGGAGTTGAGATCCGCCACAGGCAGAAGTCGGCATCCATTCCCTGGCGCAGCATGCCTATGCGCTGTTCACGACCCAGGGCGCGGGCGGCGTTGCGGGTGACACCGGCCAAGGCTTCTTCCGGCGTCAGGCGGAATAGGGTGCAGCCCAGGTTGAGCATCAACAGGGTTGAGCAGATGGGGGAAGTCCCCGGGTTGAAGTCGCTGGCCAGCACCATGGGCACCTGATATTGGCGCAGCAAGGCTATCGGTGGCAGTTGGGTTTCCCGCAGGAAGTAAAAGGCGCCGGGCAACAAGGTGGCGCAGGTGCCGCTCTCGGCCAGGGCCTTGACCCCGGCTTCATCCAGATACTCGATATGATCCACAGACTTGGCCCCCAGACGGGCGGCCAGTATTGAGCCGCCCATGTTGGAGAGCTGCTCGGCGTGCAACTTGATATCCAGCCCTTTGGCCTTGGCGGCGCTGAGAATGGCTTCTGTCTGTTGCAGGTCGAAGGCGATATTTTCACAAAACACATCCACGGCATCGGCGAGATCTTCCGCCAATACCAGAGGTAGCATCTCCTCGATTACCAGTTGCACATATTCCTGCTCCCGGCCTTGATATTCGGCCGGGAAGGCGTGGGCGCCCAGGAAGGTGGTGACCACATCCACATGGTGGTGTTTGCCCAGCTCGCGGGCGACCCTGAGCAACTTGAGTTCGGTGGCGGTTTCCAGCCCGTAGCCCGACTTTATCTCCACCGTAGTAACCCCTTCCTTGGCCAGGGCGTTGAGGCGGCGGCGAGCCTCGTCGAACAGCTCGGCCTCGCTGGCCTCACGGCAGGCCTTAACCGTGCTGATAATGCCGCCACCGGCACGGGCGATTTCTTCATAGCTGGCACCCTTGAGACGCAGCTCGAACTCGTTGGCGCGGTTACCGGCAAACACCAAATGGGTATGGGCATCTATCAACCCGGGCGTCAGCCAGCCGCCTTTGCCCTTGTAAACCGGAGTTGCCAGCACGTCGAAGGCAGGCAGTTCGCTGCGCTTGCCAATCCAGGCTATTTTGCCGTCTTTTACTGCCAGGGCCGCGTCGGTGATGGCGCCATAAGCCTCTGATACAGAAGGGTCCATAGTGGCAATATTGATATCTATCCAAACCTGATCCCAGGACATGCTTGCTCCTTGTTGTTTGCCTTACGCTTGCCTTAATGATGGCAATTGTTGTGATTTTGTGAGCTAACTTGTATTTACTTGTATATACAAGCTAGGATTATAGCCGAGTTTTTCAGCAGATTGAAACCAACACAGAGTCGATTCGATGAGCACAGCCAAGTTCGCCCGCATTAAACAGTACATCTCAGACCGCATTGAGTCGGGTGAATGGGTGGAGCACTCCAGGGTGCCTTCCGAAAACCAACTGGCGGAGCTGTTTGAGTGCAGCCGGATGACGGCCAGACGGGCATTGACCGAGCTGGTGGACAACGGCGTGCTGGAGCGCAGTCAGGGGCTGGGTACCTTTGTGGCCGAGTTCAAGTCGCAGTCATCCATGTTGTCTATCCGCAATATTGCCGATGAGATCAAGGCCCGCGGCCATGGTTACAGCGTGCAGGTGTTGGAGCTGACCGCCATAGAGGCCTTGGCGCCTATCGCCATCGCCCTGGGACTGGAGACCGGCAGCCGGGTGTTTTACTCGGTGCTGGTGCATTGTGAAGAGGGGCTGCCGCTACAGCTCGAGGAGCGCTTTGTAAACCCTCAGTTAATCCCCGACTATCTGCAGCAGGATTTCAATTTGCAGACCCCTCATGAATATCTGTCGCAGGTGGCGCCTTTGACCGAGGCACGCCACACCATAGAGGCGATAGTCGCCAATGAACAGATACGCGCCCGTTTGGCGATCCCCGCCAGCGAGCCCTGTTTACAGATACTGCGCCGCACTTGGTCACGCCAGGGGGTGGTGAGTTTTGCCCGGCTGATCCATCCCGGCAGCCGCTTCCGTCTCGGAGGGCACTTGACCTTCAGAGGCGAACATAAACCTAAATAAAAACAACAAAATAAACCACAAGACAAGCAACAGAGGAATGGAAGTTTATGGATAAGAGACATGATCCGGCGCGCAAAATCATTGCGCCGACCGGCACCACTCTGAACTGTAAGAGCTGGCAGACCGAAGCGCCGCTCAGAATGCTGATGAACAACCTGCATCCGGATGTGGCCGAGCGCCCCGAGGATCTGGTGGTTTACGGCGGTATAGGCCGCGCCGCCCGCGATTGGCAGTGTTTCGATAAAATCGTCGAGGTGCTCAAGCGTCTGGAAGAAGATGAAACCTTGCTGGTGCAATCCGGCAAGCCGGTGGGAGTATTCAAGACCCACAGCGATGCCCCCAGGGTGCTGATCGCCAACTCCAACCTGGTACCCCACTGGGCCAACTGGGAACACTTCAACGAGCTGGACAAGCAAGGGTTGGCTATGTATGGCCAGATGACCGCCGGCTCCTGGATCTACATAGGCACCCAAGGCATAGTCCAGGGCACCTACGAAACCTTTGTGGCCGTGGCCAAGCAGCATTTCGACGGTGACGCCAAGGGCCGCTGGATCCTGACCGGTGGCCTGGGCGGTATGGGCGGTGCCCAGCCTCTGGCTGGTACCATGGCCGGCTTCTCTGTGCTGGCCTGTGAAGTGGACGAGACCCGTATCGATTTTCGTCTGCGTACCCGTTATCTGGACAAGAAGGCCCACAGCCTGGACGAGGCACTGGCGATGCTGCAAGCAGCCAAGGCCGAGGGCAAGCCGGTTTCCGTGGGTTTGCTGGGCAATGCCGCCGATATCTTCAGTGAACTGGTTGAGCGCGGCATTACTCCGGATGTGGTGACAGACCAAACTTCGGCGCACGATCCGCTGAATGGCTATCTGCCTCAGGGGTGGACGCTGGAGCAGGCCAAGGAGATGCGCCTCAAAGACGAGGCCGCTGTGGTCAAGGCCGCCAAGGCTTCCATGGCGGTGCAGGTTCAGGCCATGTTGGCGCTGCAAAGCCGCGGCGCCGCGACCCTAGACTATGGCAATAACATCCGCCAGATGGCGTTTGACGAAGGAATGGCCAACGCCTTCGATTTCCCCGGTTTTGTTCCCGCCTATATCAGGCCGCTGTTCTGTGAAGGCATTGGCCCGTTCCGCTGGGCGGCGCTCAGTGGTGACCCTGAGGATATCTACAAGACAGATCAGAAGGTGAAAGAGCTGATCCCGGACGACCCACACCTGCACAACTGGCTGGATATGGCCCGTGAACGTATCGCTTTCCAGGGGCTGCCGGCCCGTATCTGCTGGGTTGGCCTCAAAGACCGCGCCCGTCTGGCGCTGGCCTTCAACGAAATGGTGAAAAACGGCGAGCTGTCGGCGCCTGTGGTCATCGGCAGGGATCACCTGGATTCCGGCTCTGTGGCCAGTCCCAACCGGGAAACCGAATCCATGCTCGATGGCTCGGATGCCGTCTCCGACTGGCCGCTGCTCAATGCACTGCTCAATACTGCCGGTGGCGCCACCTGGGTGTCGCTGCACCATGGTGGGGGTGTCGGCATGGGCTTCAGTCAGCACTCCGGGGTAGTGATCCTCTGTGACGGCAGCGACGCCGCTGCCAAGCGGGTATCCCGGGTATTGTGGAACGATCCGGCCACGGGCGTGATGCGTCATGCCGATGCCGGCTATGAGATTGCCAAGCGCTGCGCCAAAGAGCAGGGCCTGGATCTGCCTATGTTGGAGGACTGATGATGACCACTCAAATCACTCTGACACCGGGAAGCCTGACCCTGTCTGAACTGCGCAGCATCAGCCGCGCGCCAACCCAGCTGCAATTGCACCCGGAATCGCTGGCGGCCATCAACAGCAGCGCCGCCGTGGTGCAAAAAGTACTGGATGAGGGCCGCACGGTTTACGGCATCAACACCGGCTTTGGCCTGTTGGCCAACACCAAGATTGCCCCGGCGGATCTGGAACTGTTGCAGCGCTCTATCGTGTTGTCCCACGCCGCCGGTACCGGCCAATTGATGCGCGATGAAACCGTGCGGCTGATGATGGTGTTGAAGATCAACTCACTGTCCCGCGGGTTTTCCGGGATCCGTCTCGAGGTGATCAACTTCCTGATCGCCCTGGTCAATGCCGGTGTCTACCCTTGCGTACCCGAGAAGGGCTCAGTGGGGGCCTCGGGCGACTTGGCGCCGCTGTCGCACATGTGTCTGCCGATCATCGGCGAGGGCGAAGTGCGTTATCAGGGGCGTATCATGCCCGCCATTGAGGGCTTGAGTATCGCCGGGCTGAAACCGATTGAATTGGCTGCCAAAGAGGGCCTGGCCCTGCTCAACGGCACCCAGGCATCGACGGCGCTGGCACTGGAGGGCTTGTTCCATGCCGAGGACCTGTTTGCCGCCGGCTCTGTGGTCGGCGCCATGAGTGTCGAGGCGGCCATGGGCAGTCGCAGCCCGTTCGACCCGAGAATTCATGCGGTGCGCGGTCAAAAGGGCCAAATAGACTCGGCGGCAGTATTCCGTCATCTGCTGGGGAGCGGCTCCGAGATTGCCGAGTCACACGCCAATTGTGAAAAGGTGCAGGATCCCTACTCTCTGCGCTGTCAGCCACAGGTGATGGGCGCTTGCCTGACGCAGATCCGTCAGGCGGCCGAAGTGCTGGAAATTGAAGCCAACGGCGTAACAGATAACCCACTGGTGTTTGAAGATACCGGCGAGATCATCTCAGGCGGTAACTTCCATGCCGAACCTGTGGCCATGGCGGCGGATAATCTGGCACTGGCGATTGCCGAGCTGGGGGCCATCAGTGAGCGCCGCATTGCGCTGCTGATCGACTCCAATCTTTCCAAGCTGCCGCCATTCTTGGTGGAAAACGGTGGGGTTAACTCGGGCTTTATGATTGCCCAGGTGACAGCCGCGGCACTGGCCAGTGAAAACAAGACCTTTGCTCATCCGGCCTCTGTCGACAGCTTGCCGACCTCGGCCAACCAGGAAGATCATGTTTCCATGGCGACCTTTGCCGCCCGCAGGCTCAAGGATATGGCGGAAAACACCCGCGGCGTGCTGGCAGTGGAACTGCTGGCTGCGGCCCAAGGGTTGGATTTCCGGGCGCCGCTGCAGCCAAGCCAGGCAGTAGCCAAGGCCAAGGCTGAACTGCGCGAGCGGGTTACCTTCTATGACAAGGACAGATACTTCGGTCCGGATATCACCAAGGCCACTGAGCTGCTGGCGAGTGGGCGCTATAACGCCTATCTGCCAAAGGAGTTGCTGCCAAGCAGCCTCTGAGCCGGGAATCGCTGGAAGGGTCTGAGGGCCCTTGGGCACCTTAGGGACAAAAGTCCGTATATGAAATACAAAGAGCGCCAACTGGCGCTCTTTGTTTATTAAAATAAATCAATGACGTGTTACCAGGCATCCAGTTCAGTGATCTTCAGATTCAACAGCTGCTTCTGCCACTGGTTTTTATCTACCCCTTCAATCCAGATCACCGAGGATTGCCGCTGCTGGCCCTTGCGCAGATAGGTTTCCGGCATACGCTTGATGGCACGCCAAACCTGTAGCTCCTCTTCTTTCATCTTGCGCCCCTGATCGTTATAAAAGCTGACACTGATCAGTACGCCAACCATATCTTCACTGCTGTTACTGCCGAGTTCGAAGGTCAGGCCCAGTTTGTCACCTTGCCACTGCGTCTGCAGCAGAGAAACGCTGACCCCTTCCCTGGCAGTCTTGCCAAGCAGTCCGGGAGTGGTCATGGCGCTCTGGGTCAGTTGCTCAGCCGTGGCGGCTGGGTTTACCTCGGACTTGGGCGCCACTGCGACAGTATGGGTGCCGGTATTGGCTGCGGTATTCGATATCTCGGCCACCACATCTTCAGTCACAGTTTCGGGTTCGGCGGCGCTGATCACCGCCTCTGTAAGCACATATTCCCAGGTAAAATCATCTTTGAGTATGACTCTGGCGCCATTTTCCAGAGTAACTTCGGCCACCTGGGCCGGTTCGGCAACGGCAAAACTTGAGCTCAATAGCAACGCCAGAGCACTGACGGCGAAGCCGGGTTTGAAAAGGTTCTGTTTCAACATGAAAAAATTCGCTTGCGCTTGGCTGGATCCTGGCGTCAACAATAACCGGGCTTACCTGGGCTGGCAATGACGAAAAACATAAACTTGCTTTCCTGGCATACGGCAATCCACGGGAAGTATGTTCAAGTGCCTTTGTCCAGGAAAGGTGCGAACAAGCCCCATGTGTGCTCTGCGTCGGCTTACAGACTGGAATGTAAGACATAGTTCGCAGCAAATGACCAAGTCCTTGGCAAGAAAGTGAAGTTATTGCCCGCTAATATGTCAGCCTTGACTGTAAAAGGGGTCAGAATTGTCTTGCAGGCAACTTTGGCGCTGGGTATACCGGAAGATAAAGGGCATTATCATCTCTTATACTTTGGCTGCGGTGAAGAGTCCTATGACACATCCAGCCGGCTGTGTGGCGAATTAAACCATTCAATGAAACAATCACCGAGTTTGTAACTCATTGGTCAGCGTTTACTTACAACATACCCCACTATATGATCCCGCTCTTAGTCTATCTGATAGTTTGGAGAGGGTATGCCGTCGAATACCAAGGCCTGGTTGTCGAAGGCTCTGCAATTTGGCGGAGGATGCTTTTACCTGTTGCTGGCCTCATGGAGTCTGTTCCATGTGGCAGGTTGGGTAGGCAAACTACCTGACCATAGCGAGCATTGCCAAGAGTCAATACTGCTCAGCAGCTGGTCACCGAATAAAGATTGGCAGGCCGACGTCAGCTTTTCCAACTGCAGTCTGCATGGACGTAAGCACTGGCAGAGCCACTTAAGCTTGACCGATCTGGACTCGGGACGCCGCTTCCCCGGTCTGCTGGTGGTATCCGGTCGCCACGATGAGTTGAAACTCGACTGGTACAATCACAGACAATTATCAATTTCCGGGCTTCCCATAGATCACCTGGAGCACTTCCAACAGCCGCTGGGAACCAAAATAGTACTCACCTTGAAAGGTGATTAAGCGCACACTTTCCAACGAGGATGGGATCGACTGTTCAGCCAAAGTTAACACCTGTATGTTACTCTGCAACCTGGCCTGGGTTGTGGGCCGGGATGAGTGATTTTTCTCTGAGAGGTTAATTTTGGATAACTTGGACAAAGACTTAAGATTCGAACTGTCACACTGGTTGTCACAGCTGGGGATCAACAGCCAACCAGCCGATGGTTTGTCCACTTCGCTCATGGTGCTCGCCTGCCTGCTGCTGGCAGGTTTGGCTTATTTTATTGTGCGTCGCGGCGTAGTACGGGCGATGAACCTGGTGATTCAACGTTCCAAAGTCACCTGGGACGATATCTTTATGCGCCACAGAGTGCTGGAAAAGCTGGCGATGCTGGTGCCGGCGCTGGTGCTCAACCTGCTGATCCCCATAGCACTGACAGATCATAAACTGTTGGCCGGACTGGTCGACAGGCTGCTCAGTGTCTGGCTGGTCGTCTTGCTGATCCGCGCCGCCTATTCGGCATTGGATGCGGTCAACGAGGTGGCAGACGTTAAGCTGATTAGCCGTCGTCTACCGGTGAAGAGCTTTGTGCAGCTGATCAAGCTGTTCCTGTTCTTTGTCGCCATCATTATTTCCATCTCTGTGCTCGCCAACCAGTCTCCTGTCTACTTCCTCAGCGGCTTGGGTGTCGCCACAGGTTTGGTGATGTTGGTGTTCAAGGACACCATTCTGGGGTTTGTTGCCGGTATTCAGCTGGCGGCTAACCGTATGGTCAGCACAGGCGACTGGATCCAGATGGATAAATACGGCGCCGATGGCGCGGTGGAAGAGGTATCGCTGACAACAGTCAAGGTTCGCAACTGGGACAAGACCATCACCATGATCCCGGCCTATGCGCTGGTATCCGATGCCTTCCGCAACTGGCGTGGCATGTCCGAGTCAGGCGGTCGCCGAATCAAACGTTCAGTCAACATAGATATCAACAGCATACGTTTCCTGACCGAAGAAGACAGGAAGAAGCTGGAGAAGATCAACCTGTTGAAAGAATACCTGCCGAAGAAAATCCATGAGATCACTGAATGTAATGCGAAAGTGTCGGATATCGAAATGCCGGTCAATGGTCGCAGGCTGACCAATGTGGGGACCTTCAGAGCCTACCTGCTGGAGTATCTCAAGCACCACGACAAGGTACACAAGGAGATGACCCTGATGGTGCGGCAATTGGCGCCTACGACTGAAGGGCTGCCGATCGAACTGTATATCTTCACCAATGATACCCGCTGGACATATTATGAAGATATTCAGTCGGATATCTTCGATCATATCTTTGCCATCTTGCCGCAGTTCGATCTGCGTGCCTTCCAGGGCCCTACCGGCAATGATATCCGCAGCTTAAAAGATAATGGAGCCGGCGCAAATAAGCCTACATAGGCTTATTCGCACCTCCCCTAAAGCGCTCCCCTAATCTTTAACGGCCAATACAGTGGCGAGGGTGACAAACACCCCGCCACTGACACGATCCAGCCAATGCAAGCGTTGACTGCGCTTCAGCCATGAAGCCAACACACTGGCCATAGAGGCGTAAATCATCACAAAGCTGAAGTCTACCAAGGCCCAGGTGGAAGCCAATACTGCCAGTTGTGGCCCCTGCGGCGCAGTCACATCGATAAATTGTGGAAACAGAGCGGCGAAAAACAGCAGATCCTTGGGGTTGCTGATCCCCACCAGAAACGCCTGCCGGAACAGACTGAGAGGATGACCATGTCCCTTGGGGCCAACACTCTGCTCGGCCGCATGGGGCTTGGTGAGCAGCAGCTTAATTCCCAGATACATAAGGTAGGCGGCACCGCACCATTTGAGCAGGGTAAAGCCGTATTCGCTGGCATGCAGCAAGGCGCTCAGCCCGGCGATGGAGGCCAACATCAACAGCAGTGCCGCACTGACACTCCCCAAGGCCGTTGCCAGACTGCGGCGTTTACCAAAATGGATCCCGTGAGAAATAGACAACATGGCGATCGGGCCGGGAGAAATGGCTATCAATAAGATCGCAAACAGGTACAACAGGAAGGTCTGGTGATCCATAATTTTGTATACAAAGTTTTCGGTTAAGCGTCACTATAGTCCTGAGACGCCTGCCGAACAAGATTCACTTTTCCGCTGAATAGTCCGGGATCGCCTTGGGGAAGCGGCCGCGAATGCCGCGATAGAAGGCGATAAGCTGATCCATGTCTTGCTGCATGTCAGCACTCGGTATCAAGGGTTGATTGATCACCACCGCCTTCTGACCAAAGTCCAGCCCCACTGCCACAATCGGCACCCCCGCCTTGGATGCGATATGGTAGAAACCTGTCTTCCAGCGTTTCACCGGGCTGCGAGTGCCCTCCGGCGCCAGCGCCAGCTTAAAGTTGCGATCCAGGCGATACAAGTCGCTGACCGCATCGACCAGATTATTGTTCTTGCGCCTGTCTACCGGCCTGCCACCTATGGCCCTGAAAAACCAGCCCCAAGGCGGAATAAAGAGTTGATGCTTACCGAGAAAGTGGATCTTCACCGCCAGAGCTCCACGGGCGAGTACGCCGATAATGAAGTCCCAGTTACTGGTATGGGGCGCCACTATCACCAGGTATTGCGGGGAGTCGGGCAGTTGTCCGCGAATTTGCCAGCCGAACTGAGCCAGCAGCCATTGGCAGATTTTTTTAAACATAGAGAGTTGCCAAACCTTGAGTTGATTAAAGGTATAGTTCAAAAGTGTTTAGGGTGGGCCGCCAGTCCAACCTTGATTAGCTTAGGAGTCTGAACATAGGCAGCACTTTCCCAAGCAGAGGCCTGAGGGAAAATATAATTTCAGTATTATCTCTTTTGTGCAAGCCTGGGTTCTACATCTTGCCAAGGACTCGTCATTGGCTATAAATCGCCGTGACGTAAGTTTGTTCAAAACGCGCGGTGGATTTGCTTACAATCTACTAAGACAATGTTTACCCGGTTCTTTCCTTATCCAGGGCCAAATAGGTTAGTATCTGTATAGAAGCTCAACGCCTATGTCGGCACGGTTTCCTGGCCTGGTTCCGGGAGAGTGCAAGGAGGGAATATGAAAAAGTTAATCTTTGGACTCCTGTCAGTACTGCTACTTGCAATCGCTCCGGCTAAAGCGGTACCGACAGATGAAATTACCGAGCTGATCAATCGTCAGCAACAAGCCTGGAATCAGGGAAATATTGATGCCTATATGCTGGGTTACTGGCACGATCCCAAGCTGAGGTTTGTCTCCAAAGGCGAGTTCAAATATGGCTGGGACAAGATGCTGGCCGCCTATAAACGTAGCTATCCGAATCGCGCGACTATGGGCCAGCTCAAGCTGGAGCTCAAGGATGTGCAGATGTTGAGTAACTATTCTGCCTTGGTGGCCGGTCGCTGGGTCTTGCTCAGACAAAAGGACAGCCCATCCGGAGTCTTTACCCTGCTGTTGGAAAAGAAAGACGACCATTGGGTAATCACTCACGATCATTCATCCTGACTTGCATAGGGAATTAGATTTATCTAATATCAATCCATTAAAAAAATCTAATGGAGCACCCTATGTTAAAACCCACACTGACCGCCTTGCTGGCCTTTGCGCTGGTGAATCAAGCCGTGGCAGAGCCAACAGCGGCAGACTTCAACACCGAAGCGGCCGCGCTGGCCAAGCGTTTTGCCCAAACACTCAAGCCGCAACTGCAGCAAGCCCTGGCCGAAGGTGGCCCGGTGGCGGCTATCGAAGTTTGTTCCCATAAGGCGCCGGAAATCGCCCGCCAACTCTCTGCCGAGAGCGGTTGGCAGGTAAAACGTGTCAGCTTGAAACCCCGTAATCCGGCAGCCGAGCCAGAAGCCTGGCAGCGACAGGTATTGTTGTCATTCGATCAGCGGGCCGCAGCCGGTGAAGATCCGCAAACCTTGAGCCATGTTGCCCAGACCGAGTCACAGCTGCGTTTTATGAAGGCCCAGGGCGTAGCGCCGCTTTGCCTCACCTGTCACGGCAGCCAATTGGCGCCCGAGGTCAAAACCGCATTGGATGAGCACTACCCGGATGACAGCGCCAGAGGTTATCAGCTTGGGCAGATCCGCGGCGCCATCAGCATAGTGGCTCCGCGTTTGTCAGCGCAAAACTGAACTGCTCCAACCCCAGTTGTCGCCCCTTGCCATCATACCTGGCTTCGTAAAAGTTCAGTGTCCCTTCGCGGGAGATGAATATCAGGCTGGTGGCCCGGGTGCCGTATTCCGGGTGGCGAATATAGATGGATGACAGACGTCGCTCCCATTCCAGGCTGACTCCTGTGTTTGGCAGGCTGATGTCCGGCGCTGGAGTCTCATCACGCATTATTGCCAGCAGCCTATCTATATCCGGCTTGGCCGATTGGCTAATCAACCGCTCCAACACCTGCTCGCCGCGGGCCATCTTGGGCCAGATTTCATCCAAGGCGCCATTGCTGATGGCGTGAAAACCCCTGTTCAAGCACCGCAATGACTTATCCGGGCTGTGATAACACCAAAGGCGCTTGCCCTGGCCGAAAACCAGATTGAAAGGATTGTAGTTGTCGCTGTGGTCACTGAGCCATTGCGGCTCTATTGGGGTTTGGCTATTGAGCGCCTTGAGCACCAGTTCCCCGCGGCTGCGCATACCATCCGGCTGAGAGATTGACTGACGGATATTGGTGAGGCCGGCCACCATTCCCAAACGATTACAGCCAAGCCAGGTCCCACCTGCCTGCAGATCCTTACCCGCCAGCAGTTGCTGCTGTGGCGGCCAAAAATGTGCCGGGGCTGTGGGCCTGTGATGAAACTCATCGCGGTTGGCGCAGAGGATCAGCGGATAATCCGGATGCTGATCCAGTGCCAGAAACAGAATGCACATGGGCTGTCCTTATGCCGGGTCTAAATGCGGGCTTATCCCACAAGTTAGCCAACAAAGGCGCCAATTAACAGGGTTAAATCAGTGAGAGCCTTTGTCTTGATGCTCGTGGCCATTATGGTGAGCATGTCTGTGTGAGTCATGGCTGCTCGAACCGTGACTATGTGAACCATGGCTATGTGAACCATGGTTGTGGCCTGAGTCGTTGTGCTGCCCCGAGCCGTGGTCATGGCTATGGCCTTTGACCAGCCACATACCCCGTAAAAACTTACGTGGCCCCTGACGCAGTATGCTACTGGAGTAAAGCAGACACAGCAACGTCAGTGCCGGGTAGCTTATCTCTTTCGGTAGATCGCCCAGCTCACGCCACTGTGGTTGCCACCAGGCAATGCCGCTAAGCAGAATGGATAACAGCAACAACATACCGAGCCGTTGACTCCAGTTCATCAACTTGAGTTGTGACAGGTTAAGCACAGGTGCGGCTATCAGGGTCAAGGCTACTGCCAAGGGGCTCCAGCCGCTGTAGGCCAGTGACATCGCCAGCACGGCGGCGCCCAGATTACAGAAACGCAGCGGCAGAAACAGCAAGGCCAGCACCAGCACTTGTGCCACCGGATGCGACAGTGGCACTGACGGATGACCTATCAGATTGGCGAGGATCAAACTAAGCAAGATCCAGGGCGCGCTTCTATCCACCAGATGAGTGAAGCCAAAATGCCAGGCGGACTGCGGCACCTTGGGGTGGGGATCGGTCAATTCAATGCGGGCATAACTCAAAAACAGTCCCAGTGCGGCGAGTGCGAGGGTCTGCAGCAGGGCAAACTGCCAGCCCAGCAGCACCAAGGTCAGCAACAAGGCTTCAGGGCCGGCGAGACGTTGAACCCAGCGTCCCGGCAGCGAAGCTTGAGTAGGAGACAAACCTGCGGCAAAACGTATGCTGGCCAAGGCGTAGGCCGCCAGCAATACCGGAGCCAGTAACAGCAACCAGTGCAGCAGTTGATCTGTGCTGTGGTCATGGTGAGCGTGTTGGTGGCCGCCGGAATCCATCATCAGCAGCAATGCCAACAGGCCTATCCCCAGCAGGCTGCCTATGCCGGCCTGATATTCATATTTGCTGCTTGGGGTCTGCTGCTCATGGCCGTGGGGCTGATGCAGCACCACATGCAAAATAGAGCCTGTGACAAAGGCTTGCAGGTACACGGTATTATCCAGGCTCAGATGGCTGAGCAGCTGCTCGCCGGCGAAGTAGCCCACAGATGTCAGCGCCATCATGGCCAGCAACACCAGACTGGCCCAACGGGTACCTACCTGGGGTTTGAGCAACCACCAAATCGCCAGGCCCACGGGTAGCCTGTGCATGATCACCCCAAGCGCCAGCAGGCTGGAGTTGCCTTCCTGTTGTGCCAGCACCATGGCGCCGCCATCTGTGATGGTGTGCAACAACAAGCCGCCGATCCCCAGCGTGAGGGTCAGGTTATGGGTGATCTCTGAGTAGCGATGAAACAACTTCTCACTGGCACTGGGTCCCCAAAGGCCGAGGATCACGAAGATGATCGCCAGTATGCCGCCATGCTCCAGCAGTTCCGGTAGGATATGGATCAATACCAGGCCGCCAAGAGAAACAAAAATAAAGCCGTCCAAGCCCTTCTGCAAACCGCTGCCTGAAGAGAAATAGCGGTAAAACAGCGGGCCCAGGAGCAGGGCGATAAAACTGGCGACAAGATAGAGCATGTATTTCACGGCTGAAGTTTAGAGAACGCCATAGTATACCAGTAGCCGGGCAAATGAGCAGTGCCGTTACCTGGAATTTACCTTGAAGGATTTTCCCCCCGAGACCACAGATAAAAGTCCACAGCCGGTGACTAAAAAGTTATACAATAGTCGACTCTATGTTGTTGTATTGGTGAATGGATATTTATGGATACTCTGTCGGCTGCCGTAATGCTGTTTCTTATTATGGATCCCTTGGGCAACTTGCCTATCTTTGCCTCTATATTGCGTCATATCGAGCCCAAGAAACGCCGTCGAGTGTTGATCCGTGAGCTTATTTTTGCCTTGTTGATCATGCTGTTATTTCTATATGCCGGTGAAGCCATCCTGAGTTTCCTCAACCTCAAGTCAGAATCGGTCAGCATTGCCGGCGGCATTATTCTGTTCCTGATAGCCATCAGGATGATCTTCCCCCAACCCGGTGGGGTGGTGGGCCTGGCTGCCGGTGAAGAGCCCTTCATTGTGCCGATGGCGATTCCGCTGATGGCCGGTCCTTCGATTTTGGCGGCACTGATACTGCTGGCCCATACGGATAGCAGCCGTATGGGCGACTGGACCATAGCTCTGGTGGCGGCCTGGGGCGCCAGCGTGGTTATCTTGATGTTTTATAAGTTATTTACCCGGGTGTTGGGCGACAAGGGGCTCACGGCGGTCGAGCGTCTGATGGGCATGGTGCTGGTGATGATCTCGGTGCAGATGTTCCTCGATGGTGTCTCCCGATATTTGAATCCCTGAGTTGTTAATCCTTTTGTTGAGTCGAGGTAAAAGTGCTTAGTTGTGCCCTGATCTGTGCTTTGAGTCTGAGCGCCGGAGATTATGACAATCTCTTGCCCTATCAAGGCACGCCGCAGCAAGCGCTGGAGCGGGACGCCGCCGGGAATCTGAAGATCCCCGCTGTGTACATGGATATGGGGGCTTGGCATGGATATCACCTACCGGATAATCCTGCATTTTATGGCAGCTTCACCGGCCCCTTGATCATCGCCCAGGAATACAGCCTGCATCTGGCGCCAAGCTTGCAGCACCTCAGCGTATTGGAGTTGAGCACAGGGCTGGCTAAGAATTTTGCCGAAGCGGAGAGACGTCTGTTCAGTCGCCCGGATGGCCTGTATCAGGAATATCGCTGGCAAGATCTCAGCCTCAGCACCAGGCTCTATTTTGCCGATGAGCGCAGCTCACTGATTGAGACTGTGCTGGAAAATACTGGCTCCCGAGCCGGTCAGTGGCAATTGCAGTGGCAGGGAGAGCCCTTCGACAAGGCGGTAGGCAAGCCCTGGATTGCCGACAGACAATTTGCGACCAATCAACTGGAGTGGCAGTTTCGGCCACTGAGAAAAACCTGGTCGCTGCTGCTCGATGATGCCAAATTCCGCTTAAGCTTCCGTGAACCCACCTTTCTGGAAGAGCGTGGCACTCGGGGCTACCGAGCCAGTTCTGAAGTGCTGAACCTGGCTCCCTCAGAGCGGCGCAGTTTTCTCAGTGCCCAGCAGTATTTTCACACCGCAGCAGAGGCAAAGCCGCTGCAGTGGCCGAAGTTATTGCAGAGCGCCGAGCGCAACCATAGTCGCTGGGGTTGGCGTCTGGCCAAGTTGGCCGATGGTGACTTGGGGCAAAAGCGCATGGCGGCCAGAGCCATCAGCACCCTGGCACATAACTGGCGCAGCCCGGCAGGTGCCCTGCGTCACCACGGGATAACGCCTTCGGTCACCTATCAATGGTTCAATGGTATCTGGGCATGGGATAGCTGGAAACAGGCGGTAGCCTTGGCGCGTGTCGAGCCCTGGCTTGCCAAGTCCAATGTGCGGGCGATGTTTGACTATCAATTTGATGAGCAAGATCCCGTCAGACCTCAGGATGCCGGCAACATGCCGGATGCGGTGTTTTACAACCAAGATGCGGCCCGCGGCGGTGACGGCGGCAACTGGAATGAGCGGAATGGCAAACCGCCACTGGCAGCCTGGGCCGTATGGGAGATCTACCTTCAGGACGGTGATAAGGCATTTGTCGCCGAGCTCTACCCAAGACTGATGGCCCTGCATGCCTGGTGGTATCGCAACCGGGATCATGACGGCAATGGTTTGGCAGAATATGGCGCCAATCTGCATCCGTTGCACGGTGAGCCCGGGGCACTTAATCGTGATGCCATCATTCAGGCGGCAGCCTGGGAGTCCGGGATGGACAATGCGCCCAGATTCGATGCCGATAACAGCCTGCAGGTACTGGAAAACCGCGACACCAAAGGGCGTTTACTCGGCTACTCTCTCAATCAGGAGAGTGTCGATCTCAATGCATTTCTCTATGCCGATAAGCAATATCTGGCACAAATGGCCAGTCTGCTGGGACGGGAAGCCGAGGCGATGCAACTGCGGCAACAGGCCCAGCGGTTGGGACAAGCGATTCGGCAGGCCTTTTACGACCCTGCCAGCGGTTTCTTCTACGATGTACGTTTCGATGCCGAGGGCAAGCGGCGATTGCTCCGCGGCAATAAGGGCACTGAAGGTTGGATCCCGTTGTGGGCCAGTGTCGCTTCGCCTGAGCAGGCAGATGCGGTGGTAAAGCAACAACTTAGGCCAGAAGTCTTCGGTACCCAGGTGCCGTTTCCGAGCGTGAGCCGCGACAGCCCGGAGTTTGCTCCCGACAGATACTGGCGCGGGCCGGTATGGCTGGATCAGGCCTTCTTTGCCATCAAGGGATTGCAGCATTACGGTTACCGGCAGCAGGCAAGTGCAATGTCGCGGCGCTTGCTGGAGGCCATCGCCGCCGATAGCCGGGATCTGCCGATACGGGAAAACTACCATCCACTCAGCGGTGAAGGACTGCATGGCACCAACTTCAGCTGGTCGGCCTCGGTCTTATTGTTGCTTTATAGCGAAGGTTTGTTGTCTGAGGCTGAATAATCGCTGAATGAGGCGAATTGGCCGCGATTTTCTGCTGTGCAATCTTAACAGCCGCTGTTAATCTTCTGTACCATCTCTGTTAACAACAAGGTGTTGCCTGTGCGACTGCCCTCAACTCTTGCGATCTGCTTGTTTCTGGGTGCCTGTCAGGCAGGGAACGATGGCGAAATCGATGCCATTGCGGATAAAAACCGCGCGGTTAAACCTTTGTTGCCCTGTGGCAGTGGGGCACCTGTGGTAAATCGGGCTAAAATTAAAGCCAGTCTAATCGAGCGCAACATCATCACTCAGCAAATGAGTGAACAAGAGGCCGAAGCTAAGGTCTCTGAGTATATTCAGCAGCGCAATCAGAAGTTTGAAAACTGTATCAAGGAGCCAAAGTCATGAGTTTGAAGTCGGTATTGGCCCTGGGGGCTGCTTGTCTCTTTGGCATATCCAATGCTCTGGCCGCCACGGCTCCGGCGGATCCCGGAGTGATCAACAAAGAGCAGATCCTCTACTGGCTGGAGAAACGCGGTGAACTCGATGCCGACGCCTCAGAAGAGGAGCGGCAACAAGCGCTGGCAGCCTACATCGCCAAATCTACCGGAGCGGGCAGCAAGGCCGCACAAGTGCTTAAGGCCAGAGAACAACAACTGCTGCAACAGGCGCGAAGCAACAGCCTGCGTCAAAGCAAGTTAATGCGGGCACAGTCGCGGGTAGCCGATACCGATGTGACCAAGCGGGTCAAGGTGTTGGCCGTGCTGGTGGATTTTCCCGATTTGCCCTATAACAACAATCGCCTGAGTCCCGGCGATACCGAAATGTATTACGCCAACTACTCGGTAGCCCATTACCGTGGTTTGTTGTTTTCCGAGGCAGGTTTCCCAGGACCTCAGGGGCAAACTCTGCCCTCTGCCTATCAATATTATCAAGCGGTTTCCGGCCAGAGCTTTTTCTTCAGCGGCGATGTGAAAGGCTGGTTTAGAGCCAGCCAAAATGCCGCCTACTATGGTGCCAACGACCCAAATAACAACAATGACGACACTGCCGCCACTGAATTGGTGGAAGAAGCGGTCGCGGCTGCAGTAGCCAGCATGAGCGCCGCTGAGTTGGCGCAGTATGATATTGAAGATCCTTATGATATCGACGCTGACGGCAACCTGGATGAAGCCGATGGGATTTTGGATCATGTGATGATCTTCCATTCCAGCATAGGCGAAGAGGCCGGTGGCGGTATGCTCGGCGATGATGCCATCTGGTCACACAGATTCTTTGTGCCCTCGGCGCCCGGTCAATATGGTCAGGCTATTCCCGGCAGTAATATGCGTCTGTTCGGTTACACCATTCAGCCGCTGGATGCCGGAACAGGTGTTTGTACCCATGAATTTGGTCACGATCTCGGTTTACCGGATGAGTATGACACCAGTGCCGAAGCCAGCGATGGCTCGCCTGTAGGTCTCTGGTCTCTGATGTCCGGCGGCAGCTGGGCAGGTTCCCCAAGAGGCTCCCAGCCCAGTGGTTTCAGCCCCTACGCCCGCTCATTTCTACAGGACAGATACAAGGGCCGCTGGGTCAGCGAACAAACCCTGGATTATCAAGCACTGGATAGCAACGGCACTCAAGTGTCGCTTGAGCATGCCAATAGCAGTGGCGTAAACCAGCTGGCCATCAAGCTGCCGTCCGACTCCATCGCCTTTACTCAGGCCTATCAGGGGCAATACCAGTACTATTCGAATCAGGGCGATCAGCTCAACAACGCCATGTCGTTCGAGCTGCAACTGCCCATGAGTACCAAGCTAACACTGAAGATGAAGGCCCATTGGCAGATAGAGCAGGACTATGACTATGTGCAACTGCTGGTGGATGGGGTGCCATTGGCTGGAAGCCATACCAAGAGCAGTAACAGTATCAACAATGCCGCCAATATTATCAGTGGTGACTCGGCGGCCTTATCCGGTGGTGAAGGGGAACAAGGCTGGCAGGAATTGAATTTCGACCTTAGCGCATACGCCGGAATGAGCAAGCAAATAAGCCTGGTGTATCGTACCGATGAAGCGGTCGGTGGCTATGGCTTTGCCGTCGATGACTTACGTCTCGAGAGTGATGGCAAGCTTATCTACAGCGATAATGCCGAAACAGCTCTCAAGACTGTGGTACTTTCCGGCTTTGTCCGCACCGACGATACCCGCCCGGGAGCGCCGCGGCGTTACCTGCTGCAACTGCGTAACTATCAGGGTGTTGATAGCGGACTGCAACAAGATAGCTATGAACCGGGACTCTTGGTGTGGTATGAAAACCTGGCCTACAGCGACAACAAGGTGGCTGAACATCCGGGATACGGCCTCATTGGGGTGGTGGATGCGGATCAAAACCTGATCGGCAACCGTGATACCGATGTGCAGGTTCGTGATGCCAGCTTCAGTATTTATCCACAGTCGGCGTTTTTCGGTGACCCCCATCTTGGCAACAATAGCCTGTTTGATGACAGCGACGACTACAGCGCGCCGCTTAAGCCTCAGGCCGGTCTGGTGTTGCCCCAGCTGGGTCTTATGGTGCAGCTTTTGACCCAGGAGCAAGACAGCAGCCAGGCGCTACTGTTGGTGAGTAAACGCAGCGACAGCAGCGGCACAGAACTCAGTGCCAGCATTTCAGCGCAGCAGGAGGGGGGCAATGTCAGTTTCAGCGCTAATCTCAGTGGCGGTACTGCGCCTTACACCTACCTGTGGGATTTTGGGGTCGGCGGCGCCAGCAGTACCCAAGCGACGCCTCAATACAGTTACAGTGAGTCCGGCAACTACACAGTCACACTGACTGTGACAGACGCCAATAATCGGCAAACCGTGACCAGCTTGCAGCTGACGGTTAGCATTCCTCTGTCGGCACTGTTCGATATCAGTGGTACAGGTTTAACCGTGCAGTTCAATAACCTCAGTCGCGGTGGCAACGGTGAACTCAGTTATCAGTGGCACTTTGGTGACGGCCAGAGCAGCACTATCGCTTCTCCCTCACATACCTACAGTGCGGCAGGCAGTTACAGTGTGCGCCTGGTTGTGACCGACTCACAGAATAATCAGAGCAGCAATAGTCGCACTCTGGTGGTCTCCAATCCGGTCGTGCCCAATACAACTGAAAGCAGTTCCGGCGGCGGTGGCGGTAGCCTCGGCGGCCTGAGCCTATTGGGGCTGGCGCTGATCGCCTGGCGGCGCAGGCACTGACAGAAATAAGGGACGCTCAAGCGTCCCTTGTGTTTTTGGTCGTTCAATAGAGGGATTACAAGCCCTTGCTCAAGGCGTAAGTTGGCCTTGATTGATGGCGGCAACCGCCGCCGGCAGGAAGATTTCACCAACAATCAGTTGCTGCTCCTGAAAGTGAAAATAACGTCTTCTGCCCCATATTGCCTCTGTGGTGGATTGCGACAGTGAATCTGCGAGGGAAGCGACCCGTGAATGGTTATCGAAACTGGCGACTTCTATGGCACCGGGTTCAAAGCCGATATCACCGAATAACAGCTCTCCCAGGGGGCGGGTACCCAACTTTCCCAGTCGCTGCTGTTGCTCCAGCAGCTTTGCCGGGATCAGGGTGCGGCCAAAGACCCAGGGAGTGCCATCCAGGCAGAGTAACACCTCTCTGATCCAGATGGCTTTGTGCTCCTTACCCTGCCATTCCTGAGCGGCGGTGGACAGCATGGCTTCACCGAGCAGTTTGACTTCAAAGTGGTTGCAGCAGCTCTTGAGTCTCTTGGTGAGACTACCGGTCGCCAGCAGCCAATCATGCAATGGTGCTGCGGGAAGTTGTTGTGATTGCTCTGGCGAAAACCACTGAATTGATTCACCATAAGGAAAGCTTAAACTGGTCACACTCATCAGATACCCGGTACAATATTACAACTCGGGAGTCTATCACGCTTGCCCACAAGCAGATAGATCGCAAGGGGCGTCTGCACAAGTTACGGGAGCTTGATACTCAATATGAAACGCGTTTTGACACTGTTGTTTTTTATGCTGGCCGGCATGTTGCAGCCTGTGATGGCGGCCGATGAAAAGCCCGCCGAAGACACCTATGCCTACTATGGCTTTGAACCTGAAATAGTGACCAACTATATCTCCAATCGTAAGAAGCTGGGGTTTGTGCGCATCAGTGTTGAACTGATGGTGAAAGACCCTCAGGACTTGGTAGCCTTGCAACACCATGATCCCCTGCTGCGGGCCGCGATAGTGGAGATTCTCGGTAACCAACCCGAGGACAGGGTCAAGTCGCTTACCGGCAGGGAAGAGATCCGTCGCGAATGTTACGACACAGTCAATCGTTTGCTGGAACAGGAAACCGGTCGGGCGCTGGTAGTGAATCTGCTGTTTACCAAATACCTGTATGACTGAGGTAAAAAAGCGTCGGCTCAACACCTCGAAAGGCAAGGCCAGGACCGAGGTAAAGAAAAAGGTTAATAAAACGCCGCCAAAGACGACGGCCGGCAAAACCTCGGTTAAAACGGGCGGGAAAGCCAAAGACAAGGGCTTGCACCCGCGCAACCTGCACCGCCAGGGCTATGACTTTGCCGCCCTGGCAGCCAGTTACCCAGCGCTCGCGCCTCATCTTATCACCACAGATTATGGCCAGGTTTCGATTCCCTTTGCCGAGCCTCAAGCTGTTTTGGCCCTTAATGCCGCCTTATTGCAGCACCATTACCATATCCAGGGTTGGCAATTGCCCGAGGGCTATCTGTGCCCCCCCATTCCCGGGCGTGTAGACTATTTGCACCATATCGCCGATCTGCTGGCAGAAGGCGGTAAGATCCCCCAAGGCCGGCGTATTCGCGGCCTGGATATAGGAACGGGAGCCAATGGCATCTACCCCTTGCTGGGCTCAAGTGTCTACGGCTGGCAGTTTGTCGGCGCCGATATTAACCCTGTGGCGCTGGATAATGTCGCCGGCGTATTACTGCACAATCCCAAGCTGGCCAGCGCCATAGAACTGCGGTTGCAGCCCAAGCCAGAGCAGATATTTCATGGTCTTTTGCAGAGCAGGGAGTGTTTTGATTTCAGCCTCTGTAACCCTCCTTTTCATGCTTCGGCCGCCGATGCCCGCAGTGGCAGCGAACGCAAACAGCGCAATCTGGCGGCAAGTCGCGGCGAGCAACATCAGAGTCAGGAGCCCAAACTCAACTTCGGCGGTTGTCAGGCCGAGCTTTGGTGCGATGGTGGCGAGTTGGGCTTCTTGCTGCGTATGATTCACGAAAGCCGTGAATATGGTGGACAAGTGCTGTGGTTTTCTTCTTTGGTGTCCAAGGGTGACAACCTCAACCCCTGCCAGCAGGCGTTAAAGCAACTTGGCGCCAAAGAGGTCAAGATATTGGAGATGCAACAGGGCAATAAACAAACCCGGGTGTTGGCCTGGAGTTTCTTCGATGCTGCCGCCAGATGTCAGTGGTGGAAGTTCAAGGCTTGAGGCCCACCAACGGCAGGCCTCAAATTGGATTGAGAAATCGAGCTACTCCGGACTCCACAGTAACCGGCCGCAATCGGTGAGATCGTAACCACCGAGTAGAGCAGCCATCTGCCGGGTGTGGCTGCCGCCGAGCATCTTGAACAGCTGCTGCAACTGGCGGCGGAAGTAGATCCCTTGCGGCATGACAAAGTCGAAAGACTCAGTCACCAAGGGCACAAAGCTCAGGCCACTCTCCATGGCGACAGCCTGACAACCGAAGCCTATATCGGCATCCCCCCGGGCGATATAACCGGCTAACTCCCGCTCACTGAAGGCGGTGAGTACTGAGTTGAGCTGCTCAAGCTTGGCACCCTGTTTCAACAGCCAATGTTCCAGATGTTGCTGGCTGCCGGCACCGCCCTGGCGGGTGACCCAGCGCCAGGAGAGTTGCAACACCTTGCTCTCTTCCTGACACCTGTGGTGCATATCCGGCCGCACTATCAACCCCTGCTGGCGGTTATAGCCGTGAACCATGATCCATTGCTGGTGGTTGGGATACCCCTTCAGCAGCGCCGTATGGCGGATATTACGCTCCTCCAAACTGCCCCAATGCAAGGTACAGACATCGGCGTAGCCCTTGGACAAGAGCTCCAGCCCCAGGCGGGAACCTGTAGCGCTGTAGCTAATAAGTTCTCGACTGCCAACCTGAGCCATCAGCCTGGCCACCTGCATCGATAACAAGGGGTCATCACTGCCGGTGATCAGCAAACGATCGGTCAACATACCACTGTGGCAGGAATCCATGATCCAACGGTCGATTAGTATCTTTGGAAACAGCCACTTACCTGTGATTTTGGTCGCCGGCAGCATACGTTCGTTAGCCATGGCATAGACCTTTTTTTCATTGAGGTCCAGATACTCGGCCACCTGCTTGGCGCTCATATAGACAAGTTCACTGGGCTCCGTCATCACTTCTCCTTGGTATCTTGGGTATCAGCGTGGATTGCTGGCATCAAACTCAATATTATCGGCGCCATTGTACACCAGGAAATGGCGCCCTTTAGCGCGGGCGACCATAGTGATCCCCAGCTTCTGCGCCAATTCCAGACCCATCTGGGTAACACCACTGCGGGACAAAAGCACAGGGATCCCCATCTTGGCGACCTTGATAACCATTTCGGAAGTAAGTCGCCCCGTAGTGTAGAAAATCTTGTTGTCGCCCCTGTCTTGCTCCAGCCACATCTCACCGGCCAGAGTATCGACTGCGTTATGGCGACCGACATCTTCGACAAAGGACTTTATCTTATCCGCTTCACACAGACCACAGCCGTGAACAGCACCGGCATTCTTGTATGTCTGATTGTATTCACTGATGTTTTTCAACAGTGAGTAAAGCATGCTCTGTTTCAGTTTTGGTTGCGGCAGGACTATATCGTCCAATCCTTCCATAAAGCCGCCGAAGACAGTGCCCTGGCCACAGCCTGTGGTGACTGTCTTGTCGGCCAGTTTGGCGTCCAGATCCTCAGTCTGCTCCCGGGTGATCACGGCCGCGGAAGCCACATCCCAGTCAACAATCACAGATTCCAGTTGCGATACATCATTGATAAAGCCTTGATTCTTTAGGTAACCCAGTGCCAGGGCCTCGGCTCTTGCGCCCAGGGTCATCAGGGTGACTATTGGTCGCCAGTTGAGGTAAACCGTCAGCGGCCTTTCACAGGCAACAAACTTTTCCTGCAACTGACCATTCTCATCGACCGCAGTTACGGCAATGGTCAAAGGTACCTGGGTATTGGTCTTGATCAATTGGGGTTTGGCACTTGTCATTATCGAACCTTCACAGAGAGCATGGGCCACAGCATAGCAATATTTATACCGTCACAGGATTCAGGCTGCAAAATGCGTGATCCGCAGCAAGCGCCGGCGGCACTCAGGTCATGAATGTCCCAAACCAGATTGCATATTGGACAAAATGTCCTATTTTTAGCCTTAAATAGATGATCAAGTTCAAACTTATTTCTCAAATGGCAACTGGCACTAAAATTGCAAAGACTTAGAGATCTTACTTATGCCCGAAAATAATCCCATCGGGAGGGAGAGTCAGTATGCAACATTCCGAAAGCGTATGGCCCATGTACGTTTCACTGAAAAAAGTGGAGAAACAGGTCGGTCGTTGGACATCCATCAGCTGGGAGCTGGACCAAATCGTGCCCGCTACCCATGAGGCGCCGCCCGGAGCCAAGCTGGTCCTACTGGAGTTGTTTCGTGATGAGCGTGCCAGTTACCGCCTTAACCTAGATATGGACAATCCCATGCTTTACATCGTCTGTGACGAAGATGTAGAGGGCAACTGGATCCCGGCCGCCATCTCCGCCGACCAAAATGTCGCAGCCGGCTGTCTCGAAGGAGATACCCCAGTGCTGAACATGCCGATGCCGGAGGCAATCGCCTGCTGGATTGAAGCCTTCATAACCCGTCACGGTGAAGTGGAAATCACCGCACACAGACGCAAACATGTTAACCGCCGCAAGGAATTGGCCGAAGACAACATTCGGAGGCACTGATGGCCGAAAAGAGTGGATTCCTGAGCCGCTGGGCGCTACGCAAGCAGCAAGTACAGGAAGGTGAAACCCCTGTCGATGAACCGCTGCAAGAAATTCCTCCTCAAGCGGAAGCCGTTGCAGAGGCAGAGCCGGAAACTCAGACCGCGCTCGACCCCCTTCCAGAAACCGAGACCCAGGAAGAGAAACTGCTGACCGCCGAAGACTTACCCGACCCCAGTGGTATCGAGGTTGGTGGCAGCTTCGCCAGTTTTATGGCCAAGAATGTCGACCCGGCAGTGAAGACCGCCGCGTTGCGCACCCTGTGGAAGCAACCTCACTTCAACGAAATCGACGGCTTGCTCGAGTACGCCCTCGATTACAGCAACCAGCCCAAGCTAAGCGCTGAAGCCTCGGCCGAATTGGCCAAGAAGGTGTTCCGTCACGTGCTGGAAAAAGAGGAACCGGAAGAGGCTGAAGAAGCCCTGGCCGAAGCAGAGACTTCAGCAACCGAGGCAGAGGCCGCCCCCCCGCAGTTAGCCGAACAATCTGCGCCACAGTCACCAACGGACAATTTGGACGGAGATGTGACTGCAGAGGCCCAAAATGCCACAGATGCAGAAGCCGAAACTCATAAGCCGGTTGTTTGACGTCAGTTTAACAGCCTTTAATGCCCATAAATTTGGTATGTGAATTGCTGTATTCAGGCTATAGCAAGCTGTAAATCAATAATAAAAGCAGCAAGATAAAGAATACGGCCATCGCCATAAACTGTTCAGGAACGCAAAGTGAACAATAGTGTGAGCAATAACCCCGCCCAGCAAGCGCTGCGGCAGGTGCGTCGTGAGGTCAGCCAGCAGACTCAGATTCTGCAAAACCTGATCCCGCCGACCGTAAGTTACACCACAGAAGGGAATGTCCTTGTGATAGGCCCTGAGGATCTGGCCCGGCTGGCGGCAGATAAACTGTCTGCCATGGCCGGCAGAGTGATCTTGGCCAACGAGCCGATCACCAGCCAGGAAGAGGCCCATCTCGAAGCCGTAATGGCTGCCGCCGAAGATGTTGAGAGCTACTACAACAAGCTGATTGGCATCAAAGGCTTCCTCGGTCAATTCCAGGTGAGTGTCGAACATGACAATGGCACCGCCGAGCTCAGTGTGGTTGCGCTGCGCAAGCCGCATTTTGACCTGATCCTCGACCTGAGCCGCGAGCCGCAAATTCAGTTGGAAATGCTGCCACCCGGCTATTTCTATGTGGGTCAGGATCCGCAGAAATTAGCCGAAGCCTTGCAGGAATTGCCCCAGATGATCGGCCAGTTTGACAAGCCTCGCTATGTCAAGGTCAACGCCGATCTCTGTGCCCACAATCGCAACGGCAATAATGGTTGTAACCGCTGCCTCAACTTCTGTCCGGCCGATGCTATCAAGAGCGTGGCCAAGCAGATTGAGATAGACCCCTATCTGTGCCACGGCGCCGGCAGCTGTACCAATGCCTGTCCAACCGGGGCCATTGCCTACGACCAGCCAACCCCTCAGGCGCTGCATTCATACCTGAATAAGTTGATTTCCCGCTTCCGCGAACAGGCACAAACCGCGCCTGTAGTGCTGTTCCACGACATGGGACAGGGTGGCGCCTTGATCAATTACGAGTTGCCGGGCGAGGTTCTACCTGTGGCACTGGAAGAAGTCACTGTGGCCAGCATGGATCACTGGATGGCTTCTCTGGCTTGGGGAGCGCGCCAGGTGTTGATCCTCAACACCAGCGCTACGGCCCCTACCCTGACCCAGATGCTCAAGGGCGAACTGGGATTGGCCAATGCCATTTTGGATGAGATGGGACAGCCTCAAAGGATTCGGGTTATCGACGAAGCCGAGCTTGCCAATCTCTGGCCTATACTGGATGTAAGTCTGGACTGGCCCGTGATAGTACCTGCTGTGCTCTCTGAGGGTAACAAGCGCACCCAGCTGTACGCTGCTATCGACCATCTCAATGAGCAAGCAGCCAATGTTGATACTCAACTGACCATGGGCAATATCCCCTATGGCCTGGTGAATATCAATGCCGACAAGTGCACCTTGTGTATGTCCTGTGTCGCGACCTGCCCTACCCAGGCGCTGACCGACGGTGGCGACACTCCGGCACTGTATTTTGTCGAGCAGGATTGTGTGCAGTGTGGCCTATGTGAGGCTGCCTGCCCGGAGAAGGTGATCAGCCTGACTCCTCAGGTCAATCTGGATAAGGCTGCACGGCAGCAGCGCCGGATCCTGAAAGAAGAAGCTCCGTTCGAATGTATTCGTTGTGGAGCGCCGTTCGCGACCCAGTCTATGGTGCACCGGATGCTGGATATGGTCGGAAGCCACAGCGCTTTCAGCGCCAACATAGAGCGCTTAAAGATGTGTGGTGATTGCCGGGTGAAGGATATGTTTGAAGACATACTCCAGGATCCGGAAAAGCAACTGAGATAAGAGATCCGCTATGACCGAAACAGTAAGAGAAGTATCAGAAAACGATCAGCTTAGAGCAGATATCTATCAGCTGCTGGCGGCGCTGTTAAGGCGCCACCCCAGCCCGGAATTGCTGAGTTTTCTTGGCGACCTCGAAGTCGACGCCAATGACGACAGTGAGATGACCAAGGCCTGGTTGGCGCTCAAGTTGGCGGCCGTACAATTCGACAGTAACCAGCTGGAAGATGAGTATTTCAACATCTTCCTCGGCGTAGGCTCAGGGGAAATCCTGCCCTACGGTAGCTGGTTTATGACAGGTTCGCTGATGGACAAGCCCTTGGCTCTGCTGCGTCAGGACCTGATGCAACTGGGCTTCGAGCGCGAAGAAAATGTCAAGGAACCGGAAGATCATGTCGCCGCTCTGTGCGAGGTAATGGGCATACTGCTGCTGGAAGCTCCGGCCCACCAGCAACTGGCCTTCTACCGCCGCCATATCGGCAGCTGGATCATACGTTTCTTCGATACCTTGTCCCGTTGTCCCTCCGCCGCGTTTTACGCCGTGGTGGCTCAACTCGGCCGGGCCTTCTTTGAAACCGAAATCAATGAGTTTGAACAGCTGGTGCTGAGCACGCCTGTGGTGGAAACCCCGGCGGTACAGATCCAGCCCAAGGCCAGTGAGCTGGCCTAAGAATTTGCCCGTGGCAACACGGGCTAAAGCATGCGGGGGAGTTTCCCCCGTCTACCTTCAACACGAGGAGACACTATGAAGAAGCAAGCTTCCGACATGGGTCGTCGTCAACTGCTCAAGGCATTGGCGATCGGCAGTGCGGCAGGCGCGGTTGCGACTGTCAGTGGTCAAGCCTTGGCGGCTAAGCCTGAAGCACCAGAAGTGCCAAAGGGTGAGGGCTACCGTGAGACTGACCATGTGCGCAATTATTACGCCTCACTGCGTAACAAATAACGATAAGGAGAGTATGTGATGCGATTAACCCGCAAAACAGACCAGGCCGCGGTGGCTGCAAAGCCCGCTCTGGGTCTGAATCGTCGTCAGTTCCTTAAGTCTGCCGGTTTGGCTACCGGTGGGATTGCCGCAGCATCTATGCTGGGCGCAGGAATGATGCGTAAAGCCAAAGCCAAAGATGTTCCTCATGATGCCCCTACCGAAGTGAAGCGTACTATCTGCTCTCACTGCTCAGTGGGTTGCGGCATTTACGCCGAAGTTCAAAACGGTGTTTGGACCGGGCAGGAGCCTGCCGTGGACCATCCATTCAACCGCGGTGGTCACTGTGCCAAGGGCGCGTCACTGCGTGAGCACGGCCATGGTGAGAAACGTCTCAAGTATCCAATGAAACTTGAAGGCGGCAAGTGGAAGCGTCTCAGCTGGGAGCAGGCTATCAACGAAGTCGGCGACAAGATGCTGAAGATCCGCGAAGAATCCGGCCCTGACTCTGTATACTTCATGGGTAGTGCCAAGTTCTCCAACGAACAGTCTTACCTGTACCGCAAACTCGCAGCCATGTGGGGCACCAACAACGTCGACCACTCGGCGCGTATTTGTCACTCTACCACTGTAGCCGGTGTGGCCAACACCTGGGGCTATGGTGCGCAAACCAACTCCTTCAACGATATGCACAATGCCAAGTGCATGCTGTTTATCGGCTCCAACCCCAGTGAAGCTCACCCTGTGGCGATGCAACACATTCTGGTAGGTAAAGAGCGCGGTGCCAAAGTCATAGTGGTTGATCCACGTTTCACCCGTACTGCAGCCAAGTCTGACGAGTACGTGCATATCCGTCCCGGTACCGACATTCCTTTCATCTACGGTCTGCTGTGGCATATCTTCGAAAACGGCTGGGAAGATCAGAGCTTTATCGATCAGCGTGTTTACGGCATGGAACGTATCCGCGAAGAGGTGAAGAAGTACAACCCTGCCGAGGTTGAGCATGTTGCCGGTGTCGGTGAAGCTCAGATGCGTCGCGTCGCCAAGATGATGGCCGAACACAAGCCCGGCACTATTGTTTGGTGTATGGGTGGTACTCAGCACCACGTGGGGAACGCCAATACCCGTGCTTACTGTATCCTGCAGTTGGCCCTGGGTAATATGGGTGTTTCCGGTGGCGGTACCAACATCTTCCGTGGTCACGACAACGTACAGGGTGCTACTGACTTTGGTCTGCTGTTCGATAACCTGCCTGGTTACTATGGTCTGACTACCGGCGCCTGGGCGCACTGGTGCAATGTGTGGGATCTGGATCCTGCCTGGGTCAACAGCCGTTTCGACCAAGGTGAGTATCTGGGCCAGAAGCCACAGACTTCAGCCGGTATTCCTTGTTCCCGCTGGCACGACGGTGTGCTGGAAGACAAGAACAAGATTGCCCAGAAAGACAATATCCGTCTGGCCTTCTTCTGGGGTCAGTCTGTCAACACCGAAACCCGTGGCCGCGAGGTGCGTGAAGCACTGAACAAGATGGACACTGTGGTCGTCGTTGACCCATTCCCAACCATGGCCGGTGTTATGCACCAGCGTAAAGATGGCGTTTACCTGCTGCCTGCCGCGACTCAGTTTGAAACCTATGGTTCTGTGTCAGCTTCCAACCGTTCACTGCAGTGGCGTTCTCAGGTCATCGACCCTCTGTTCGAATCGCTGCCTGACCATGTGATCATGTACAAGCTGGCCAAGAAGTGGGGCGTTGAGAAAGAGTTCTGTAAGCACATCAAGGTCAACGGTGAAGAGCCGCTGGTTGAAGATGTCACCCGCGAGTTCAACCGCGGTATGTGGACCATAGGTTACACAGGTCAGAGCCCTGAGCGTCTGAAGATGCACCAGGAAAACTGGGGTACCTTCGACTTCGATACCCTCGAAGCACCCGGCGGCCCAGCCAAGGGTGAAACTTATGGTCTGCCATGGCCATGTTGGGGCACACCTGAGATGAAGCATCCAGGGACTCAAATCCTCTATCGTACTGACCGTGAAGTCCGCAACGGCGGTGGTAACTTCCGTGCCCGTTACGGTGTTGAGCACAATGGCAACAACATACTTGCCGAAGGTTCCTTCTCCAAAGGCAGTGAGATTCAGGACGGTTACCCTGAGTTCACCGACAAGATGCTCAAGCAGCTGGGTTGGTGGGATGACCTGACCGAAGAAGAGAAGAAACACGCCGAAGGCAAAAACTGGAAAACCGATATTTCCGGTGGCATTCAGCGTGTGGCCATAGCTCACGGCTGTATCCCTTATGGTAACGCCAAGGCTCGTTGTATCGTATGGAACTTCCCGGACGACATTCCGTTGCACCGTGAACCTCTGTACACGCCTCGTCGAGACCTGGTCGCCAAGTACCCCACCTACGAAGACCGTATGGTGGCGCGTCTGCCGACCCTGTACAAGTCAATTCAGGACAAGGACTTCTCCAAAGACTTCCCGCTGGCACTGACCTCTGGTCGTCTGGTGGAATATGAAGGCGGTGGTGAAGAAACCCGTTCCAACCCTTGGTTGGCCGAGTTGCAGCAAGAGATGTTTATCGAAATCAGCCCAGGAGATGCTGCCGACCGCGGTCTACGCGATGGCGACGATGTTTGGGTACACAGCCCTGAAGGCGCCAAGATCAAGGTTAAGGCCATGGTAACACCAAGGGTGATCAACGGTGAATGTTTCATGCCGTACCACTTCGCCGGTATCTTCGAAGGCGAGAGCCTGGTGAAGAACTATCCGGAAGGTACAGTACCTTACGTTCAAGGTGAATCGGCTAACACGGTTCTGACTTACGGCTATGATGTGGTGACACAAATGCAGGAAACCAAATCCAGCCTGTGTCAGATCACCAAAGCCTAACCGTACTTGATGAGGAGATAAGCCATTATGGCAGTCATGAAATTCTTATGTGACACCAAGCGCTGCATCGAGTGTAACGGTTGCGTCACAGCCTGTAAAAACGAAAACGACTCCGCGCTCGAGTGGGGTATCCAGCGTCGCCGCGTGGTAACCATCAATGATGGTCAGCCCGGTGAAGCGTCCATTTCAGTTGCCTGTATGCATTGTACCGACGCGCCTTGTATGGCGGTTTGTCCTGCAGACTGCTTCTACCGCACTGACGATGGCATAGTGCTGCACAACAAAGATACCTGTATCGGTTGTGGCTACTGCTTCTATGCCTGTCCTTTCGGGGCGCCTCAGTTCCCGAAAAAGACCGCCTTCGGCAGTCGCGGCAAGATGGATAAATGTACATTCTGTGCCGGTGGCCCAGAGGAAAACTTCTCTGAAGCCGAGCGCAAGAAGTACGGTGCCAACCGTATCGCCGAAGGTAAGCTGCCTATGTGTGCCGAGCTTTGCTCCACCAAGGCGCTGCTGGCCGGTGACGCGGAAGTGGTATCCAATATCTATCGTGAGCGGATGGCCGCCCGGGGTAACCCTGATGTCATTTGGGGCTACAATCCCAAGACCGGTGAGATCAACTGAGACAGAGCGAGGGTGGGCTAAGGCCCACCCTGACGAGGAGTGACTATGTTAATCAAATCACTGCGCAGTCTGTTCGCTCTGCTGGTATTGGTTGCCGGGCTGGGGTTTGCTTCCACAGCCATGGCCGCCGATGAACAGTCGAGCCAGCAACAGGCGCAAACCAGTGAGGCCGATCTTTGGCGCGCGGTAAAATCCGGTGAATCCGGCTATACCACAGCCAAAGGTGTTGAAACCGGCGTGCTGATCAACGTGGCCGGCAATCAGGGCAAGGAGTTGCGCAATCAGTACCTGACACCCGTTATGGCGATAGCCGTAGTCGGCGTGTTTGGGGCGTTCGTGCTCTTTTACCTGGTGAATGGCCCATCCAAGCTGCATCACGGCTTTTCCGGTAAGTTGGTGTTCCGCTGGAGTAAGGCTGACCTGATCATCCACTGGGTAGTGGCGATCAGTTGTCTTATCCTGATCTTCACCGGGCTCAACATCATGTTGGGCAAGCATGTACTGCAACCCTATGTCAGTGGCGATATTTGGGCGGCACTGATCTATGGCTCCAAGACGATCCACGATTGGGTCGGGCCACTGTTTATCGTCTCTTGGGCGGTATTGGTGGTGAAATGGATGCCGGATCAGCTGTTCAAGAGCTATGACCTCAAGTGGTTCATGCTGGTGGGAGGCTACATCAACTTCGGCCCCTTCAAGGGTAAGCACCCGGATTCGGGTTTTGCCAACGCCGGTGAGAAGATGTGGTTCTGGACCCTGGCCATTTTCGGCCTGTTTATCAGCATTTCCGGCATCATGATGGTGTTGCCTAACCTGGATTTGCCCCGCGAAGCCTCAATGGCGGCGCTGTTGGTGCATGGTATCAGTGCAATTCTGATCATCGCCTTCACCATAGTGCATATCTGGATGGCGACCGTACTATCTGAAGGTGGTATGGAGTGCATGAAGTCAGGTTATTGTGATGAAAACTGGGCGATGCAGCACCACAATGTCTGGTACGACGAAATCAAGGCCAACGGTACGCTCAAATATCGCGAAAATTGAGTCCCCTGAGCTGATTTAAGACTGCAAACACCCCGGCCTGCCGGGGTGTTTTTTTATGATCCGTTTTTTAACATCATTTACTTCAGAATCCACACTCTCCTGATACTTTCGCTATTTTCCTTTTATTGAAAGTTTGAAGCAGTTAACGCTTTAAACAGCCGCTCCCATGGGGCTTACATTCAAACTGTCCCAGATCAAAACCCATACTCTTGCAAAGCCTTATATTGCCCATGCTTAAAGAAGGACTCCATTCATATATAACGGATTTTTTACCTTTTTTGTACATAAGCGCAGCTTGAGTTGTTAATAGGCTGGAGTGCACAAAAAAGTGTCGAGTCACCCGCAGCGCGGGGGAAAATTATCAGGAGCGAAAATGAAAGACCAGAAGCCAGATCTGAACCGCAGATCCCTGCTGAAGGCTATCACCATAGGCAGTGCCGCGGGTGCCGCGATTGCTGCAACAGGGGTGAATGCCGCTCAGGCCAGTGAGCCTGTTGAAGCGAAGTCCGCGACAAAGGGCTATCACGAAACAGCGCATATCCGCAGCTATTACAACAGCCTGCGTAGCTAATCCAGGAGATCTCAAGCGATGAAGTTAACTCGCACATCCAATGTCGCCCCTAAGGCCGACAAACCCAAACTGGGGATCAGCCGTCGTCAGTTTATGAAAAATGCCGGTATTACTGCCGGTGGTATCGCTGCCGCCTCTATGCTGGGTACCGGCATGATACGTCGCGCCGAAGCCAAAGATGTACCTCATGATGCGCCTATAGAAGTAAAACGCACCATTTGTAGTGCCTGTGCCGTAGGTTGCGGTCTGTATGCCGAAGTACAAAACGGTGTTTGGACTGGTCAGGAGCCTGCCTTCGATCACCCATTCAACGCCGGTGGTCACTGTGCCAAAGGTGCTGCACTGCGCGAGCACGGTCATGGTGAGAAACGTCTCAAGTACCCAATGAAGCTTGAAGGCGGTAAGTGGAAGCGTATCAGCTGGGATCAGGCCATCAACGAAGTTGGTGACAAGATGCTGAAGATCCGCCAGGAATCAGGCCCTGATTCTGTTTACTTTATGGGTAGTGCCAAGTTCTCCAACGAAGGCTGCTACATGTATCGTAAGCTGGCTGCCATGTGGGGTACCAACAACGTCGACCACTCAGCCCGTATTTGTCACTCTACCACTGTAGCCGGTGTGGCCAACACCTGGGGCTATGGTGCGCAAACCAACTCTTTCAACGACATTCAGAATGCCCGCGCCATCTTCTTCATTGGTGCCAACCCTGCTGAAGCACACCCTGTTTCCATGCAGCACATTCTGATCGCCAAAGAGAAGAACAATGCCAAGTTGATCGTGGTTGATCCACGCTTCTCCCGCACCGCAGCTCATGCCGACCTGCATTGCTCTATCCGTCCGGGTACCGACATTCCATTTATCTACGGTATGTTGTGGCATATCTTCGAAAACGGCTGGGAAGACAAGACCTTCATCAAAGAACGTGTGTTCGAGATGGAAACCATCCGTGCAGAAGCCAAGAAGTTCCCACCTAAAGAAGTGGCCAACATCACTGGCTGTAGCGAAGAGTACCTGTACCAAGCCGCCAAGATGATGGCCGATAACCGTCCAGGCACTGTGGTTTGGTGTATGGGTGGTACCCAGCACCACGTAGGTAATGCCAACACCCGTGCTTACTGTATCCTGCAGCTGGCTCTGGGTAACATGGGTGTTTCCGGTGGTGGTACCAACATCTTCCGTGGTCACGATAACGTACAGGGCGCTACCGACCTGGGTCTGCTGTTCGATAACCTGCCTGGTTACTACGGCCTGACCACTGCGGCATGGCAACACTGGACCCACGTATGGGATCTGGATATGGAGTGGATGAAGAGCCGCTTCGACCAGGGGACTTACCTGGGCCGCGAACCTATGACGACTCCGGGTATTCCTTGCTCCCGTTGGCACGACGGTGTGCTGGAAGACAAGCAAAAGCTGGCACAGAAAGACAACGTACGCCTGGCCTTCTTCTGGGGTCAGTCAGTCAACACTGAAACCCGTCAGCGCGACGTGCGTGATGCACTGGACAAGATGGATACAGTCGTTGTTGTTGACCCATTCCCAACTATGGCCGGTGTTATGCACCGTCGTAAGGATGGCGTCTACCTGCTGCCTGCCGCGACTCAGTTTGAGACCCGTGGTTCCATCTCCAACTCAGGCCGTTCTATCCAATGGCGTGAACAGGTTATCGAGCCGTTGTTTGAGTCCAAGACAGATATTGAAATCATGTATCGTCTGGCACAGAAACTGGGCTTCGCCGAGCAGTACACCAAGCGTATCAAGAAAGAAAATGGTTTGCCTCTGATCGAAGACATCACCCGCGAAATCAACCGCGGTATGTGGACTATCGGTATGTCCGGCCAGAGCCCTGAGCGTATTAAGGCTCACACCATGAACTGGGGCACTTTCTCCAACAAGACTCTGGAAGCCGAAGGTGGCCCATGCAAGGGCGAAACTTATGGTCTGCCTTGGCCATGTTGGGGTACACCTGAGATGAAGCACCCAGGTACCCAGATCCTCTATAACACAAGCAAGCACGTCAAAGACGGCGGCGGTAACTTCCGTGCCCGTTACGGTGTGGAATATCAAGGCAAGAACCTGCTGGCCGAAGGCTCCTTCTCCAAAGGTGCTGAAATCCAGGACGGCTATCCTGAATTCTCCGACAAGCTGCTCAAGCAATTGGGCTGGTGGGACGAGCTGACTGCCGAAGAGAAAGCCGAAGCCGAAGGCAAGAACTGGAAGACCGACCTTTCCGGCGGTATTGTCCGGGTTGCCATCAAGCACGGTTGTATCCCATACGGTAACGCCAAGGCCCGTTGTATTGTGTGGACCTTCCCTGATCAGGTGCCAGTACACCGCGAGCCGCTGTACACAGCCCGTCGCGATCTGGTAGCCAAGTATCCAACTTATGACGACATGCAAGTACATCGTCTACCGACTCTGTACAAGTCTATCCAGGAGAAAGATGTCAGTGGCAAGTACCCACTGGTACTGACTTCCGGTCGTCTGGTGGAATACGAGGGTGGTGGTGAAGAATCACGTGCCAACCCATGGCTGGCAGAGCTACAGCAGGAGATGTTCGTTGAGATCAACCCTGGTGACGCTGCCGACCGCGGTATCCGTGACGGTGAGAAGGTATGGCTGGAAGGCGCCGAAGGCGGCCGGATACTGGTTCAGGCCATGGTGACCCCAAGGGTTAAACCTGGTGTGACCTGGATGCCTTACCACTTTGCCGGGATCATGCACGGCGAGAGCCTGGAGCCCAACTATCCGGAAGGCACAGTGCCTTACGTATTGGGCGAATCCTGTAACACTGCGCTGACCTATGGTTATGACCCAGTGACTCAGATGCAGGAAACCAAGGCGTCGCTTTGTCAGATCGTCAAAGCATAAGTGCAGCTTAAGCGAGGAGAATTGCCACTATGGCTACAATGAAATTTCTGTGTGATACCAAGCGCTGCATTGAATGTAATGGCTGTGTCACCGCTTGTAAAAACGAAAACGACTCCGCTCTCGAGTGGGGTATCCAACGTCGCCGCGTGGTGACCATCAAGGATGGTCAGCCCGGCGAGGCCTCTATCTCTGTGGCTTGTATGCATTGCAGCGACGCGCCTTGTATGGCCGTATGTCCTGCCAACTGCTTCTACCGCACCGAAGACGGCATAGTGCTGCACAACAAAGATACCTGTATCGGTTGTGGTTACTGTCTCTATGCCTGTCCATTCGGCGCACCTCAGTTCCCGAAATCAGGTGCTTTCGGCTCCCGCGGCAAGATGGACAAGTGTACCTTCTGTGCCGGTGGTCCTGAAGAAAACCATTCGGACGCTGAGCGTCAGAAATACGGTGCCAACCGTATTGCGGAAGGCAAGTTGCCTATGTGCGCCGAACTCTGTGCAACCAAGGCCCTGCTGGCCGGTGATGCGGAAGTGGTTTCCGGCATCTACCGTGAGCGTGTGGCTTATCGCGGTGCCGAAAACGGCGCCTGGAAGTAACAGACGGCACGAATATCCGGCCCGGCTTAGCTGGGCCGGTGAGAGAGGTTAATATGAACAAATGGTTCAAACACATAGGCTTGGCTATTGCGCTCATGTTCAGCGCCGTATGCTTCGCCAATGGTGCCGATGCACCTGTGGAACCACAAGCGAGCGATGCCCAGATCTGGGCTCAGCTCAAAGATGGAGCAACGGGTTATACAACATCCGACAGTCAGTTCCACAACCAGCCGATCAACACCTATGATCTGCGGGTACTGGAACTTCGCAGCGACTGGCTGGCACCGGGGTTGATGCTGGCATTGTTCGGTATGATCATCATCTTTGCCCTATTTATCATGGTTAATGGTATTTCCAAACTGCACCATGGTTTCTCCGGCAAGATGGTGCATCGCTGGTCCAAGTTTGATGTGAGCATTCATTGGCTGGGGGCAATTCCCTGCTTACTGCTGATCCTCACCGGCTTGGTGCTGCTGGCAGGGCGTTTCTTCTTCCAGCCGTATCTGGGTGAAGGCTTCTGGGCATCAATGGTCAATGGCGCCAAGCAAGTGCACGACGTGATGGCGATTCCCTTCATGTTCGGCTGGGCACTGATGACGCTGTTGTGGGCCAAGAACCAGTTGCCCAAGATGTATGACGTCAAGTGGTTCATGGTAGTGGGCGGTTACATCAACTTCGGGCCTTTCAAGGGCAAACACCCTGATGCCGGCTTTGCCAATGCCGGTGAGAAGATGTGGTTCTGGGCCTTTGCTTTCTTTGGGCTGATCATCTCTGCTTCAGGCATGCTGCTGTTGTTCCCCAACCTGTTTGAACCCAGCCGTACCCTGAGCCTGATTGCTCTGGTATTGCACTCAATCAGTGCCATCATCATCTGTGCCTTCTCCATAGTGCATATCTTCATGGCGACTGTTATGTCTGAAGGTGGTATGGAGTGTATGATTTCCGGTTACTGTGATGAAAACTGGGCCACTCAACACCACAACCTGTGGTATGACGAGATCAAGGCCAACGGTACTCTGAAATACAGAGACTAAGGTCAGCACTCTGTCTACTGAAAAGCCGTGTCAATCGACACGGCTTTTTTATCAATAATGAAAAATATCAAGGTGATTTTTTTATATTCCGCACTTATTCCAACTAAAGAGAAACATAAAGCTACTTTGTTGGCTTAAATTCTTAATCAACTGTTTTTTAAGATTAATTTATTTTAATCTAGCGCTTATTTTCCCATCGGCACACAGCGAAAAGTAACATAATTACACAGCAATACAAAAATATGATTAACCAACATCCCTCTTTAACGCAAAACATACATCCAAAAATAGAACAAAATACTTTAAAGATAACCACTTGATGGCGGCAAGGCTGTTTGTGGTAAATTGCTTATTTAATCACCCGCATGTAAAATACTTCTACAAACGTAACAAACTTACACAATTTCCCTTCACTCAATCAGATACCATCATGATCAATAATACTCGAACCAGCATGCTATCCATGCTGCCGTCTTTGCTGTCCAGTGTGCTACTGATAGTGATCGGCATCTTTGCTTATCGTGCATTTTTCCAACTCAATGACGCCAGCGAACGTCTGGTGAACAACAACAGCCTGACCGAAACTTTCGCCGGGATCCGCGAGGAGTTCTATCAACTGCGATTGGCTTCCTTAGTGCACAACACTCAAGGAGTACGCATGCATCAGGATAAGGTGCATAACCTGATAGCCCGCCTGAGCCAATTCGACACTGCCTTTATGAGCGATGCCGGCGCGCGAATCGCCGTTCTCAAACCCGGGATCGACAAATACGCCCGCCTCTATTTCGATGAATTAGCATTGGCTGAGCGAACCGGCACAGAGCCGGTCCTGACGCCGGTAAGGCGAGATCTGGGCCCTGAGGTAAGTGCCGAGATCAATCAACTGGTGGCGCAGATAACCAAGCGTAACCAGGAATTAGGCGAAATGACGGTTTCCGAGGTAGATAATACCGAAGCCATTTTGCTCGGACTTATCCTGTTTGCCATAGTGACCTCCCTGCTGATGGCACTCTTAATGAGCCGCCATCTGGTGGCTATTGTCAGCCGGATCCAGCAATCTGTCGCCAAGCTGGCTGTAGGGGATCTGACCCACAAGATAGGGATCCAGGGCAAGAATGAACTCTGCACCCTCGCAGCCGATCTGGACCAGCTCAGCGACAGATTACAAGTCATGATCCGCGACATTGCCCAAGCTTCTGAACATATGGCGCAACAGGTCGGTGAGCTCAATGTGCAGTCTGAGTCCAACTCGGCCGCATTGCAGGCCCACGCCTTGGAAACCGACCAGGTCGTCACCGCAGTTGAAGAGATGAGTGCTACCGCCCAAGGGGTTGCCAACGATGCTGCTTCAGCAGCGCAGTTGACCGATAAGGCCAGAGCTCAAGGAAATGAATCCCGTCAGGCGGTCGAACAGGCTTCCAACAATGTGATGGCGCTGGTCAGCGAAGTCGACTGTGCCTCCCAGACCATAGCCGAGATGGATGAGAGCACCCGCAGAATTGCCGGCGTACTGGACGTAATAGGCGAGATTGCCGAGCAAACCAACCTGTTGGCACTGAATGCGGCCATTGAAGCGGCCCGTGCCGGTGAACAAGGGCGCGGCTTTGCCGTAGTGGCCGATGAAGTCAGGGCATTGGCAGCACGCACCCAGGCCAGCACTTCAGAGATCAACAATATGTTAGAGCAGCTGCGTCAAGGCGCCGATTCGGCGGTCAATGCCATGAATCGTACCCGCCAAAGCTGTCAGGCAACGGCCGATACCACAACACTGGTGGCCGAAAGTCTGCAGGGGCTGACCGAGCATGTGTTCGATATCAATGGCCTCAGCACTCAGATAGCTACGGCCGCCGAAGAGCAAAGTTCGGTTTCTGAAGAGATTACCCGCAACCTCAGCGTCATTCGCGAAATGGTTGAGGAGCTAAATCAGAGCGGCAAGGCGACTCTCAGCAGCACAGCGGCACTGGCAGCAGCCAAAGATCAGCTCTCCAGCGTGGTCAGACAGTTTAAGCTCAACTGAATATAAGGGGTCTAAGGACCCCTTTTTGCTGCCTGATGTAAAGACACCCCTCGAAAGGTTGATTTTTCATCCGTTAATGCTAAAACATGATCTGCTTAACAAAACATCACTTCCGATACTGATAGGTATTGTTATCTTCTAGCCAGTTCACGTTTTAACTACTCCACAGGAGGTAGTCTACAAACAGCTGGCAGTACCTTGGAAATAATCTAACTGATTGTGGTATCTAAGGATTAGCAAAACTAACAGGAAGCCTTATGTCGTCAATTATCCAAACTCTCGATCGCCAACTGGTCACCCCATACCAAGCCAATATCACAGTACCCAACTGGATGCTGGGGGCTATGGAGCGGGTGATGCAGTACTATGTTGATAAGAACCTGAGGCTGGACACTATTTCTGCGGATGTAATGCCGGCACCGGTAGAGGGCAAGAAATACATGCTCTATGCCCATATCCCTTTCTGCCACACGCTTTGCTCTTACTGTACCTTCCATCGTTTCCTGTTCAAGGAAGACAAGGCCCGCGCTTATTTTGTGGCGCTGCGTAAAGAGATGGATATGGTCAAGCAGTTGGGCTACGACTTCGAGTCCATGTACATAGGTGGCGGCACTACAACAGTGCTTGAAGATGAGCTGGCGCGTACTATCGAGTATGCCAAGACCCTGTTCCCTTCCATCAAGGAAGTCTCCTGTGAATCGGATCCCCAACACCTGGACAGCCCTGGCTTTAAACAGCTCAAGGGCTTGGTTGACCGCATGTCCATCGGGGTGCAGAGCTTCAATGATGACATCCTCAAGATGACAGACAGGTTGGAAAAGTTCGGTACCGGCCAGCAGACATTCGACAAGATCATGGCCGCCAAAGAGCTGTTTCCGATTATCAACGTCGATCTGATCTTCGGTTTCCGCGGTCAGACAGACGAAGTGATCCAACATGACTTGGATATGGCTTCCAGACTGGATCCGCGCCAGATCACCACTTATCCCTTGATGATCACCCACCAGACCCGCAAGAGCGTCAAAGGGAAACTGGCGGCGCCTCAGGCCGATATGGCCAACCAGTACCGAATGATCCTCAATACCCTTAATGGCCAGTACAACCAGTTGTCGGCCTGGGCCTTTGGTAAGGCCAACGATGAAGGCTTTGACGAATACGTAATCGACTACGACGAATACTTGGGTGTGGGTTCAGGCTCATTCAGTTTCCTTAACGATACCCTGCATGTGAATACTTTCTCGCTGCGCAAGTATCAGGAGCGGATCGCCAGTGGCAAGATGGGTGTTGAGCAGCAAAAGCAGTACAGCAAGAAAGATGTGATGCAGTATCGTTTCTTGCTCGGGATGTTCTCCGGTCGTCTGTCGCGCAAGTATTTCCGCGATACCTTTGGCGTTAATCTGGACACAGCCCTGTTCAAAGAGATGAGCTCGATGAAATTGATTGGCGCTATCAAGAATGATCCTAAAAATCCGGATGAGCTGATCATCACAGACAACGGCAAGATGATGGGTCTGCTGATGATGAAAGAGTTTTATTCCGGTATGGATAATGTCCGGGCGCAGCTGCGTAAACCGCTGAAGCCTTGTGATATGTAATCTTTGGCGCAATCAATGACAAAAATCCGCCACTGAGCGGATTTTTTTATTGTGCAATAAAGGTTCTGCCGACGGCTAGTCGCCTTGACTGCGATTAGCGGGATAACGGGGGCAATCGTCGCTAATCTCCAACCAGGCGGGTTTGTCGGCGCAGTAGATATGATATCTGGGCACCACTCTGTCTGGGTCATCCAAAGAAGCAATGCTCAAGCTGATAAACTCGGGATGATCGAGACTGCGATAACTCAGGCTGGTGCCGCAGTTTGGGCAAAAGCCGCGGCGGATCTTGGCCGAGGAGGCATATTGCCGCACGGCTTCCCCCTGCCAGGTGAGTTGCTCCAGCCTGAAGTCCATCCAACTGCCCACCACAGCCCCTGTGCTCTTGCGGCATTGACTGCAGTAACAGTGGTCGGCATCGAACGGTTCACCCTCGAGGCGATAACGTATGGCGCCGCACAGGCAGCCTCCCTGTAACTCATTCTGCGGTTTCATCGCTCGACTCCGGGATTGCTTATTGTCAGGGCCTATCTGGCGCGATAGACGGGATACGCCAGGTAAGCCTTGTCATAGTAAGGGCTGCGCTCGTAGAACCAACGCAGCCTGGCCTTGGCATCGGCGGCAAAGGCCGGGTCTTTGAGCGCCTGGTCAAATTCGGCCTGGAGCGCTTTGGAATTGGCCAGCATCTGTTGTGCCAGAGGTTCAACCGCATAGTCCTCAATATACTCGGTGCGGGTGAATATGGTGTTGAACAGGCCCCACTGCAGCAGTGAGTCGGGCGATTGCGGCTCCAGCAATATCATCGCCAGATCGCCGAGCGGCTGCTCAGTGCTTATCTTGACCGTGCCGACAGGCAAGGTGAGCTCAACCTTTTCCAGTTTGGCCTTGGCACTGACTCTCTGGCGGCCTTCATAGTCACTGGCGGCAAACTGGGGGTCGCTGAGGCGATATTGTTGCAACTTCAGTGTTTGAGGTTGTTCCAGGCGAGTCATGCGAATGCCGTGCAGCGATAGCTTGGCAATCGCCTCTTGCCACTGGGGCGGAATATAGTAAGCGGCCGGGCGGCTGACCCGGATATCCGCCTCTGTATTACCTATTACCGGCAGGTTGGGATACAGCTTGGACTCGCCGGTCCAACGCACCACTTGTTTGCCCGAAATGGGGCTCTGTTCCAATTGGTAGTCTATGCCTTTGAAATCCCAGCCCTGCTGCTGCTTTTGTGACTTCCAGGTCAGGGTCACCAGCCGTGGGTAGCGGTACTTGTCTTTCTCTATCGCCGCACGCAGCTTGGTCGCTTTGGCCCCCACCGTCTTGAGGGTTTGCTCCAGCATCACATAAGTGCCCAGCACCCGTTGCCGAAACGGCTTGAGGCTGTGGTTTTCAATCAATATGGTCGGTAGGTGTCTGGCATCGCCATAGCCGTTGGAATAACGGGCCGAAGCATTCCACAGTGACATGCCCTTGATCAAGTCAGTATTGTCCAAGGCGAAGACCAGAGGTCCCGGGATATGACCTGCCTGGGTCAGCGCCTGTTCTATCGCCGGGCGATACTCCTGTTGCAGCCAGTTGTAGCCGGCGGGGCTCAGCCCCTGAGACAGGTTGTAACCAAAGGTCACATCATATTGGTAATCGATACCGTCGGTGACATGCACATCGATATACAGCTGTGGCTGCCAGTCGTTGATGGCGGTCAGCATGTGTTGCATCTCTATGCTGTCGGCCTTGGCGTAGTCACGATTGAGGTTGATGTTTTGGCTGGTGGTTCGCCAGCCCATGCTCAGTGGGCCGCGTTGATTAACCCGGTTGCTTTGGCTGGAGCGCTCGTGCGCATCGACACTGAAAATAGGTACAAACAGCAGGTTGACCTGTTCCAACAGCTCGGCCTTGTCGCCGACTATGATATCCCGCAATAACATCATGCCGGCATCCTTGCCGTCAATTTCACCCGAGTGGATCCCGGCTTGCACCAGAATATTGGGCTTATGGTTGCGTCTCAGCTGTGCCGGGGTGGCGGCACCTTCGGCGCTGGCCACTATCATCCAGATATCACGGCCCTGGGGGCTCTTGCCCAGGCTCACCTTGTTGAGCTTATTGCTTTGGGTCATCAGCCTATCCAGCCAGGCAAAGGTCTGCTGATAGCTTGGGCTTTCAATACCGCCGGATTGCTCAAAAGGCGTGGCCCAGCCGTCGTCGGCTGCACGCATTAAGGCCTCGCTGGCACCACTCCAGGATTTGAGCGGCGGCAAAATGGCATCATTGATATAGGTGTTGGCTTGGGTGGCTGGTTCGGCAAGTGCGGCGCCGGGGAACGTCGCGACAGCGAGCCAGAGCAGGGACAGCATGCGCATGAAAGGCTCCGGGATACAGAATATTGTTATTGTTGAAGCGCTCTATCTTTAACCAATTTACTCAACCCTGCAAGTCACCCGGAGTGACTCTCTCTTTATTTTGTGGTTATAGCAATGAAAGCAAACTGCCCCTCCCTAAATTTTGTTTCGTCAAAGTAATGTCAAAAAATGGCATTCAAGGGCAGTAATTTACATATTTGCAGTCCAGTCTGAATAAATATCTAATCTCGCTTCTTAAGTTATTTTCTGTGTTGTAATTTCTTAACTAAGAAAATTAAAAAAGAATTTTATATCTATACCAGTGATCATTAACGGCTGGACAAATAGCTTATATAGGTAAAGTAGTATTTTAATGTGACGGCCGTTTTAATTATCAATGGTGCTTTTGGCATTCACATTAATAAGGGAAAGTGCGAACAAGTCCCATGTGTGCTCTGCGTCGGCTTCCAGGCCGGTAAGAATCTCAGCAAGGTAGTGGATGGCGTGGCACGTATCTATGGCTTTGAGCTGATGCAGGTGGCCCAGGCGCTGGATCTGCAGAAGAAAGTGAATCACAGGCAGTTGTCACCCCAGAATGAGCAACTATTAAAGGCGCTGCGCAAACAGGTTGTTTACCCCGGATGTCGAGGCCTCAACGCAATTCCTGATGAAGTTCCAAGAAAACCAAGCCCCGATAGGATTGACCTCCGGGGCTCTATGTTGAGAGAACCGGGAATAGCCTTTGCTCAATGGGTTTTCGGGCACTGAGTCAGATGCCTTGGACTCTGACATAATGAGCCAGCTTGGTGGTGGAGAACTGATGCGGACTGTTGCTCGACCGTGTAACCGATACGGGAAGATGTTTAGCGCTCTTGAGCGCCATAGCTGTCGCTTTAAAGTCAAGCGTACGCTATATCCAACTTGCTGCTTGTTTTGGCATCATAGAACAATCGATGTCAAAATAACGTCAAAATAACCGACGACTTTACATAGAGTTACATTTTTGTAGCCTAGCCTATATATCTGTTTCAACTATCTTTGTTCACTTCATAGCCTGGGTTATTTTGGCTTTGATTCTTGTTCTTGAGGAGTAATCGCATGAGTACAGTATTGAACAAGACTGCACTCACAGAAGCAGAGAGCAGTTTAAGGCAAGTGCTGCAAACCGTCGGTCCTTTGATTGCCGCGCAAGGATTCCAGGGGTTTTGGTTTCAAGGGCTGCCAAGCAACGCCAGGGAGTATTTGGAGCACCCGGGAAATCAAGGCCTATTCGCCCCCGTGTGGCTACGAAGGCCAATCGCGTCACTGGCGTCCTCCTGTCGGATAGCAACCCTGCAACAGTACTATCTGGAACACTATGCCCGCAGCGACAATAATTTCGCCGAGTCTTTATGCGCAAACAAAGCCTGGTGTTACCGCTGGCAAGAGGATGACCCGGTAAAAGTCCTGTTCGCCAAACATGGTTATGACACTGTTCTGAGCTTCCCCGTGCCCAGCTATGCCAACCCGACTTGGTTTGGCCGTTTTATGCTGTTGGGTTCAGGTCATCCGGATCCGCAACCTGAGCGTTTGCAACAGACCCTGATCTTGGCTCAGAGTCTATTGTTTGAACATGACAGGCAGAGATTCAATCCGTTTCTGCAAAGCCGGATCTTCAAGGCCAACGCCAGAAAAGTGCTGCGAATGGCGGCAACCGGACTGCAAAATCATGAGATCTCTGATCGACTGCACATTAGTGTCCGTGGGGTTGAATACCATATGGAGTCAATGCGTAAAAAACTGGGTGCCAGCAACAGGGCAAATCTAATCCATCTGGCCCATCAATTTGAGTTGATCTGACATGTTAATACTGCTGGTCGAAGATAATCGTCTGTTGGCAAACAATATCATTCAATACCTGGCGATAAAGGGTATTGAATGTGACTATGCCGAAACCTTGGCTCAAGCCAATGAACTGCTGAGACAGCAGCATTTTGATGTGGTGGTGCTGGATCTCAACTTGCCTGACGGGGACGGTGTGCGAGCATGCCAGGGCTGGAAGGCCCAGTGTATGACCACGCCGGTGATCATGCTCACCGCCCGCAGTGGTCTGGATGACAGATTGAGCGGCTTTGATGCCGGCGCCGACGATTATCTTATTAAGCCCTTCGCCATGGAGGAGCTGGTCGCCCGCATCAAGGTAGTGGCTCAGCGCCGTCCAGCACCGCCAAAACTACAATTGGGTGAGTTGGAAATGGACTTTGGTAAACACGAGGCTTATCGCCAAGGGCAGCAGTTATCTCTAAGCCGCACCGGCTGGCAGATACTGGCTTTGCTGGCTCGCCGCAGCCCGGAAACCGTGGAGCGGGAAGAGATAGAACGTATGCTCTGGCCCGATTGTCCCCCGGACAGCGACAGCTTGCGCAGCCATTTGCATCTGTTGCGACGGGTAGTGGATAAGCCGTTCGACAGCCAGTTAATCCACACTATTCGCGGGGTAGGACTCTGCCTGAGGAGTGACTGAAGATGATGCCCAAGTTCAGTCTCAAGCGCAGCTATCAAATTTATGGGCTTATTTTTCTGGCGGTCACTCTGGCCATCAATAGCATCATCCCCCTTTGCATGATGTGCACCGGCATGTTTTCCATGCATGAAATCACCTTGCATAACGCAGGCCAGGCAGCCGAGGCGGTATTTACCCAAGGCAGTACCGAGCTGGATACCGACAACATCAGTGTATTTGCCGACTGGCAGCGGGTACCGGATAAGATAAAAGCCATCAATGACTTTCAGCCTCCCACTGCAGAAACCGGCATCCGCTACCAGCATCTCGATGGCCCCTATATCGATGCCTTAAGTGTCCACTACACGGCTTCAGGCCAGCCGCTGTATCTATGGCTACATTATGATGCCACCCATGATCTTGTCTTTGCACCCAAGAACATGACCGCCATTTTATTGCTGATAGTGATGACCTTCGGGGTGGTGGCCAGCCTGGCGTTTCACATGCAAAAACAGGTAATCACTCCGGTGCACAAAATCAGTCAGGCGATCAAGCAACACGACTGGCAAAGCATGAATGGCTTCAGTTTTCCCAAACAAGGCTATGCCGAGCTGCAATCGATAGTGGATGCGCTCAATACTTCGTTGCAGCAATTACAAAAAGCGCAGCAGAGGGAGCTCAACTTCCTGCGCTTTGCCAGCCACGAACTGCGCACGCCTGTGGCTATCTGCCAGTCATCCTTTGAGCTGCTCACCTTGCAAAAGGGCAAGTTGACCGGGCCAGTACTGGCCGCCAGCCAAGCGACAGCGCAGATGAAATCCATCATAGAAACTCTGCTTTGGCTCACCAACAAGAGCAGCACTCAGCTGGAGAAACAACCTTTGATGCCGGCTGAATTGCTGCAACAGTTGGCCGCCGAGCAGGAACATGCTCAGGGCAAGCAGGGCATGATTCAGTTGGACTGTGACGATACCCAACTTCAGGTGCTGAAAGAGCCTCTGTCCATCATGCTCAATAATCTGCTACGCAACGCACTCGAACATGGCACAGGTGAGGTCAAAGTGGAGCAGAGAGGTAAACATATCAGGGTCAGTAACTCGACCTTACAGGATAGTCTGGGAGGCTTTGGTCTGGGACTAATGTTGGTCAAACGGCTGGCGAAACAACTGGGCTGGCAGTTCAAGGAATATAGAACTCCACAAATGTTTATTGCCGAGATAGAAATTACAGATTAAAGGAAAATGTGAGTTAGGCTTATATTTTATTACCATTTTAAAAAGAGATGGCTTTCGCTGTCTCTTTTTTATTTATTTGACGGAATTTTCACTTAATTTATGTTCTCTTATCACCTACTTCCTTAAACCACAGAGTTTATTTTTTTAAGGATTGTAATCGACCAAGATCACAGCAGTTATTGGCAACAATTAATTATTATTTCCTCGTCTAATTCATGTGTTTAAAGTTTTCAATTACTTGGCATTTTATTTGTCTGAGGAAATATTATGAACTCAAAATGGTTGTTGAGTGGGGTGGCACTGGCTATGGCATTTTCTGCCAATGTGCAGGCCGATGTGACCAAAACCAGCCTGGATCTTGGTTATAAATTTTATACCAGTGATACCGAAGATGATAACCCTGGCGTCTTTAACCAACCCTTTCTCAAGTTAAATCATTTGGGTTTGGCCGATTGGGGCAGTTATTTCGCCAATATCAAGCTGGAGAATCCGGGGGAAGTCGCAGAAAACCAGAAGAATGAAGATGGTAAAACCACTCTAAAGGCATTGGCAATCATAGAGCACAAACTGGGTGAAAGCGGCTTTAACTTTTGGGCCCAGAACTTTATCTCTGCCAGTGAGACTCTGGTCGAAGACAACCTTTATCTGGGGGTTACGCACAACAGTAAGTTTGGCAATTTGGCACTGAACTATGGGGTTGGCTTCAACTATACCTTTGGTCATTTCTCACCAACAGATGAGAACTTCAATGACATTTCAGGTTACGCCCTGGTGCTCAACGCCAAATACCCGCTGAGTTTTGCCGGATTGAAGCACAACTTATCCGTCAACTACGAAGCGCAGATAGACAGGGACGAAGAGCACCAAAAGCTGTTTAGTTACGACAGCTATGGGCACCAGATCATTCTAGGGTGGCAGACCCACTTTACCGATGCCTTCTACGGCAAGTTGCACCTGACTCAGTACGATAGCTGGGGCGCACAGTACAACGACGGTATCGAGTATGGGTTGGCTTTCGGATACCAGTTTTAACAATGGAGCCAAGCTCCCTTTTTTAATCGACAGGAACTGAATATGCAGTTGAACAAATCCGTTTTGGGCGTGGCCGTATCCACTGCCGTGGTGATTACCGGCTGTCAGGTGACCCATGAGATCATCAAGAGTCAGGGGACTGCCCAGGGCAAGCATGGTGAGATCCAGGTTGAAACCAGCATTCAGGATGGCCGTATTGTGGCTATCGACGTGCTGAAGCAGAAAGAAAACCCTGTGTTGGCCGCCGCCGCATTCAAAGATGTAAAGCAAGCCATTATAGATAACAACTCTGTAGAAGTTGACGGGGTTTCCGGTGCAACCGTGACCTCAGATGCTCTCAAGAAAGCCGTAGCCGCCAGTATTGAAGCTGCCGGGGTGACCCTGGTAGCCGCAAGTGCCACGGCCAAGCATAATGAAGCTTTGACACCAGCCGAATACACCTATGACGTAGTCGTGATAGGTTCAGGCGGCGCCGGTTTCAGTGCCGGTCTGGAGGCCATGGAAGCCGGTGCTTCTGCCGTTATCATTGAAAAAATGCCCATCATAGGTGGTAACTCACTGATCTCCGGCGCCGAAATGAACGTAGCCGGTAGCTGGGTACAGAAAAACATGGAGATTACCGACTCCAAAGAGCTGTTTATCCAAGACACACTCAAAGGGGGCGACTTCAAGGGTGACCCTGAGATGGTCAAGGTGATGGTGGACAATGCCGTCAATGCCGCCGAATGGCTGCGTGACTATGTTAAGGTTGAGTTCTATCCCAACCAGTTGTTCCAGTTTGGTGGTCACAGCGTCAAGCGCGCCCTGATCCCCAAAGGCCACACGGGCGCCGAAGTGATCGGCAAGTTTGCCAAGAAAGCCGAAGAAGTCGGTCTGCCTATTCACACCAACACTACCGCCGACCGTCTGCTGATGGACAACAATGGCCGTGTGGTCGGTGTTGAGGCGACCAAGAACGGCAAGAAGATCACTTATCATGCCAAGCGCGGTGTTGTTGTCGCTACCGGTGGTTTCTCTGCCAACGTGGCTATGCGCAAGCAATACAACCCAGAGCTGGATGAGCGTTACGGTACAACAGGTATTTCAGGTGGTACAGGTGACGGTATTGTCATGGGTGAGAAGATCCATGCCGACACCCGTAACCTGGGCTATATCCAAACCTACCCTATCTGTAACCCAGAGACAGGAGCCATTGCCCTGATCGCCGACTCCCGTTTCTTTGGCGCGATTCTGGTCAACCAAAACGGTGAGCGCTTTGTGGAAGAGCTGGAACGTCGCGACGTGATCTCCCATGCGATTCTGGAACAACCCGGTCGTTACACCTATGTTCTGTGGAACAAGGACATTGATGATGTAGCCGGTACCATTGGTATGCACCAGGGTGAATACAAAGACTTCACCAGCCGTGGTCTGATGTATGAAGTAGACAGCATTGAAGAAGCCGCCAAGGTATTCAACATTCCGCTGGAAAACCTCAAGAAGACCATCAAAGATGTGAACCACTATGCGAAAACCGGTAAGGATGAAGCCTTCAACCACAGAGCCGGGTTGGTGGACTTGAGCAAGGGCCCATATTGGATCCTGAAAGCCACGCCATCAGTACACCACACCATGGGTGGTCTGGTAACAGATACCAAGACCCACGTGCTGAATGAACAAGGCAAGGTAATCCCAGGTCTGTTTGCCGCCGGTGAAGTGACAGGTTTGACTCACGGTACCAACCGCCTGGGTGGCAACGCCTATACTGACATCATTGTCTTTGGCCGTATCGCCGGTCAGCAGGCTGCCGCCAACTAAGCCGCCAAACAACTCATCTATCTCCCCAGAACTCAAAACGGCCCGTAAGGGCCGTTTTTTTATCGCGATTCCTTCATTGAAGGCGATAGCAACAAACATTCACTTCCATCACACCGTATTCAATTAGCCTGTGCCAATTGCTTCAGATGTTGATACAAGGGCTCGCTGAAGCTTTGCTCGTAGGTGAGTCGTAACTGCTGCCTGCCGGCATCGAAATCAAAGGCACGGTAGATATCCACTTCAATGAGTTGGCCACCTTGGATCAAATATTCACTGGGTAAAACCTTGTCGGCCAACTCAGGATTGTCCAGCAGCTCAGTGATCTGCAACAAAGGCGCACCACTCGGGCTCTGGATTAGCTGCCACTCGTAGCTTTCAGGGGCATCGCCAAAGTTAAGCGTAAAACGCTGTTCGCCATCCAGGGTAATTTCATCCTCTGTTGCTATAGGCCAAAAGAGGGTAATCAAGGCCCTGGAGTCGAGAGCTTCGGCGTTGGCAACCGGCATCTCCCAGGAAACAAACTCTTCATTGCGACACATCACATCGGCTTGCTGCGCTGTCCAGATGCGGTAAACCTGCCCAGGCCATTCGAGCTTGGCTAACTGCAGGACAGCCGGGGTGCCTGCCAACAAGCTTTGCCAGTCTTCATCGCCGGTCTGGTACTTGTCCACCTGCATAGTGATTGGCACCTGAGTACCATCATAGAAGGTGTGCAGTTGATTGCCTTCGATAACCGGCGCGCTTGGGCGATAGCCTTGATCCTTGCGTTCGGCATTTATCCAGCGCTCCATTTGGGTATTCCAGCACTCGGAAGCGACTTCATCTCCCAGAGGAATATCCTGGGCCAAAACCTTGCCTTGGTTGACACTACCGATCAAAAATTTTGAGGGGTCACCATATTGCAGGGAGAAAAACTCCTGTGCGCCACTCAGCCCCAAATCCAGCAGATGAGCTTGCTCATCATCCTCCATCAAACCATTGAGCACTATCACCCAGTCATTGTCGTTCATGGTTTTATCATCCTGAGGCTCCAGATAACCCAGGACCACCATGGCGTTGTTTACCTTGCTCCGCACCTCTTGGGGATCTGTTGCCAGGAATGTCGCCGCTGTCTGACCACTGGCAGCAATCAAGTGTCGCAGCTCATTCAGAGTCATAGCCAGGGTCTGTTCGGCCGCCAGAATTGCCTCATGATTACCTTCCCCGAGAAGCTTTTCTATCTGAGCTGCTGTCAAAGCGTGAATATGTTGCAGTAGCCAGAAGGCCTCGGCAAAGGTCGGCGCTGCTGTGACCTCGGCTGGGATCTGGTAGGGGGTCTTGCCTTCAGTGGCGAACAGCAGAGAATATAACTGCCTGAGTTCCTTAAGCAGGGAATCGCGCTTGGCATCACTAATGCCCGCCTGCAACATCTGCTGGAAACGACTGAATTCCAAATGGGTTACCAGGTTGATGGCGCCCGTATGCTGGTTCAGGGCAAAGAGCATCAGGCTGCCGTCATCAGCGGTTCGGGCAGTGACACTCTGCTTATTGTGCTGCTGTTTGACCGGGGGGTTGTCGCTGGTCTGCGCTATCCAGCTGGCCAGCAGATAATAATCGGGAGTAGGCTCATCGCTGCGCCAATCGAGCTGATACTTGCCGTCGCTGTCGGTTGTTGTTGTGGGCTCATCGGCATCACAAGACAAGTTACGATTGAGATCGGCGCAAACATCAGCACCAGCTACAGCCCCCAAATAACTGACCTGTCCCAGAACACTGATATCCTTGGTCACAGGTGGTTGGTTGTCATCTGAGTCGGAATTACCGCAGGCGGAAAGCAGCGTGGCGCTAAGAAGTACTGCGAGATACTTTGGTTTAACCATTTGATCGTCCGTGATTAATTAAATTTGAAGGTGCATTTTCCTTAGCCTTTGGGGTGATCACAACCCCCCGAAAGCACTAAGTCTTTGCGAGTCCATTGAATAGACTAAATCCCTTTTATGACAAGAGCAGGAATTGGCCAATAAAAACGGCTCCATTCAGGAGCCGTTTTTATCATTTACTGCTGTCATCAAGCTTTAGGACCGGCAGCCTTAATGGCATCGGAGACCTGATACTTAGCGAAGTTGCTCTGGAAAGATTCAGCCAACTGTTTGGCATACTTGGCGTATTCTTCCTTGTCAGCCCAAGTGTTGACCGGATTGAGCAGCGCGCTGTCGACGCCGGGAATGGCAACCGGGACATCCAGATTCAACTGCTCGATATGTTCGGTCGGCACTTCTTTGAGTTCACCGCTGACGATGGCATCCACTATGGCGCGGGTGACAGGAATGTCGAAACGTTTGCCGACGCCATAAGGGCCGCCGGTCCAACCTGTGTTCACCAGGTAAACTTGGCTGCCGAAGGCTTGGATACGCTTCATCAACAGCTCGGCATAAACCCCGGCAGGACGAGGGAAGAAGGGAGCACCGAAACAGGTGGAGAAAGTCGACTGAATCGCGGCGGTTGAGCCCACTTCGGTGGAACCTACCTTGGCGGTATACCCCGAGAGGAAGTGATAAGCTGCCTGCTCCTTGCTAAGTTTGGCTACCGGAGGCAAGACGCCGGAAACATCACAGGTGAGGAACACCACGGCGTGAGGCTCGTTACCACGATTATCTTCCTTACGCTGGGCAATATGCTCCAGTGGGTAAGCGGCGCGAGTGTTCTCGGTCAGGCTGGCATCCTTGTAGTCAGGCACTCGCTGAGCATCCAGCACCACGTTTTCCAGCACAGTACCGAAGCGAATCGCATCCCAGATCACCGGCTCATTCTTCTGACTGAGATCGATACACTTGGCATAGCAGCCGCCTTCAATATTGAAGACGCCGCCTTCAGCCCAGCCGTGTTCATCATCACCGATCAGAAAACGCTTGGGATCGGCAGACAATGTAGTCTTGCCTGTACCTGAAAGACCAAAGAAGAGAGTTGTGTCGCCATCTTTGCCGACGTTGGCCGAGCAATGCATAGGCAGTACATCTTTGGCCGGCAGCAGGAAGTTTTGTACCGAGAACATGGATTTTTTCATTTCACCGGCATAGCGCATACCGGCCAGCAGTACCTTACGCTCGGCGAAGTTGATGATCACTGCACCGTCCGAGTTAGTGCCATCGCGCTCGGGTGAGCAGACAAAGCCTGGGGCGTTGATGATCTGCCACTCGGGTTTGTGGCTCTGGTTATAGTGCTCAGGTACGATAAACAGATTACGGGCAAACAATTGGTGCCAGGCGTATTCGGTCGTGACTCTGATAGGCAGGTAGTGTTCGGCATCGGCGCCGACTTCCAGCTCAGAGACAAATACTTGTTTGTCGGCCAGATAGGCTTCGACTTGCTCCCACAGGGCGGCAAACTTCTGAGGTTCAAACGCCTGGTTGACCACGCCCCACTCGATATCAGCCTCGGTACCCGGCTCCTTGACGATAAAACGGTCGGCGGGGGAACGGCCGGTGCGCTCGCCGGTCTGAGCCACCAGAGCACCGTTAGCTGTTAATCTGCCTTCACCGCGCAGAATTGCCTGCTCGACCAGTTGGGCACTGTTGAGGTTGAGTTGAATGCGGTTTGCTTCTGCCGCCATAAGTAAGGTCTCCATCTATTATGAGGTCTGATATAGTCCCGGTCTGCTGTCGGGTTGGCGCGATTGTAACTTAAGCCGCGGCTAAAGTGTGAGCACGTTCTGAAAAATGACAAAAAAAAGAGAGCGATCACTCGCTCTCTTAAAAACAACTGAATATTGCCCCCGTTATTGGGGAGTATTAGGTGTCTGACTGTTGGCAAAGATGGCTTCGATATCGATGGCATCGAAGCGGTAGTGACTGTTGCAATATTCACAGCCCATCTCCACCAGCCCCTTCTCCTGAATGATAGCGTCTATCTCTTCCTTCGCCAGGGTGCGGATCGCTGCAGCGCTGCGCTCACGGGAACAGGTACACTTGAAGCTGACGCTTACTGGGTCGAACAACCGTACCTGCTCCTGATGGTAAAGACGGTGCAGGACTTCAGTAGCCGGCAGGCTGAACAATTCTTCAGCTTTAATAGTAGCGGTCAGCTGAGTCAGGTGTTCAAACTCGGTATTTTCACTCTGCTCACTCGGCAATACCTGCAACAGCATACCGGCGGCATGTTCACCATTGGCAAATAACCAAATACCTGTAGGCAATTGCTCCGACTGGGCAAAGTAGCTCTCAAGACATTCTGCGATGCTGGGCTTATCCAGGGCCACTACCCCTTGATAACGCTCACCTTCGGTCGGAGTCAGGGTGATGACCATATAACCTTGGCCAAAGAGCTGATCCAGTGTTGCATCTGTGACAATCTCGCCTTGCCAGCGGGCAACGCCCCTTAATTCCTGACGGTTATTGCCGTTGATCACCGCCAGTGACACCGGACCACCCTGCCCCTGCAGCTGTACACTGATATCACCTTCAAATTTCAGTGTTGCCGTCAGCAGCGAAGTCGCCGCCAGCAATTCACCCAGCAGTACCTTAAGGCGCTCCGGGTAATCATGGGTGCTAATTATCTGGCGATAGCTGTCACCAAGTTGGGCCAGTTCACCCCTTACATCAGCGTTATCAAACAGATAGCGATGGAGAGTATCTTGGTTCATTGGGTTTCTCACAGTTAATTCAGGTCTCGCGGAAGCGAATGATTTGCCGCCGCTGTTTCTTATCCGGCTTGGTATCGGGCGCCGGATTATGCAATATGTTGAGCCTTCTGGCTTCAGCATTGCTTTCCCGTTTTTGTATGCTCTGCGGCGTTTCTTCGTACAGGCTCTGGGCGATAGCCGCTCCCTGACGGACACCGGAAACTTTTTTTATGACGATCTCTTTTTCGTCATATCCCTGGCGTAACCTAATGCGCGCACCGACTTCTGCCAGCTTGCTGGATTTGGCTCTTTGACCGTTGTAATGTACTTTACCGCCGTTGATCATCTCTTTGGCCAGGGCGCGGGTCTTGTAAAAGCGCGCCGCCCAGAGCCATTTATCGAGCCGGACCGCCTCGGCGTTGTCATTGCTATTGGCCATGGATACTCCTGTCATAATTGAAAAAGGGGATGAGCTCACAACTCGGGGATAAACCCCTTGTCCAAGCCGCCAATACGGGGTTAAACAGTGGAGCGCTTCACACCCTTTCCAGGCGCGCAAAGGTAGCATAATCGTACAATTTTCGCCAACCAACCCCCTGTTATGGTCTTGTTGCAAACAAGAGTGTGAGTTAGCATGGCGAAGGTTTCATTCACTATTATAATCAGAACAGAGACCTGATTAGAGGGTCCGGAAAATATGGATTTATTGGATAAGATTATCGCCAAGACGGGCAGCATACCGCAAAAACCCGCCAGCACCGCCGTGTTTTGGCTATTGTTGCTATTGGTTCTGTATTTGACGGCACAGATTAGCTGGAAACTGATCCCAACAGGAAAACCGACTGCCAACTGGACACCAACCCCGGTGTCTGGTCCCCAATCACAGAATGTCGATATCAGCGGTATCAATGGTTTGGCGCTGTTCGGCAAAAAAGACGCCAGCAGCACCAAGCCTAAAGAAGTCTCAACTGAAATGATCACAGATGCGCCCAAAACGTCACTGTCGATTCTGTTGACCGGGGTGGTGGCGTCCAGCGCCGAGCAGAAAGGCCTGGCGATTATCGAGTCTCAAGGCAGCCAGGAAACCTACAGTCTGGGCGATAAGATCAAGGGCACCTCAGCATCGCTGAAAGAGGTGTATGCCGACCGTATCATTATTACCAATGCCGGTCGTTACGAAACCCTGATGCTCGACGGCCTGCAATATACTACTCAGTCACAAGCCAATGCTCAGCTGCAACAGGCCCGCAGCGGTGGTGACGTGACCAAGGTTGACCGCCGTGATGCCGACATTGGCCGCGAGTTGGTGGCTTCCCGCGATGAGTTGCTGGCCGATCCCAGCAAGATTACCGATTACCTGGCAATTTCACCGGTTCAAAAGGATGGCGAAGTGCAAGGGTACAGACTCAATCCGGGCAAAGATGCCGGATTATTCAAGGATGCCGGGTTCCAGCCCAATGACCTGGCAAAATCCATCAATGGTTATGATTTAACTGATATGAGTCAGGCGCTGGAGGTGATGGGCCAGTTGCCGGAGCTGACCGAAGTCTCTGTGATGGTAGAGCGCGAAGGTCAGTTGGTTGAAATCATGTTCAGTTTGCCGCAATAAAGCAGGTTTAGAGGAAAGCACAATAATGAACAATAAACGGATTCGAACCAAGCTTATCGCTGGTCTGGTAGCTACCGCGGCCTTGCTGACCCAGCCAAGCGCTTGGTCTGAGCAATATGCGGCAAACTTTAAAGGCACAGATATTCAGGAGTTTATCAACATAGTTGGTAAAAACCTCAACAAGACCATCATTGTCGATCCCACTATTCGCGGCAAAATCAACGTCCGCAGCTATGACATGCTCAACGACGAGCAATATTACCAATTTTTCCTCAACGTGCTGCAGGTCTACGGCTATGCTGTGGTCGAGCTGGAAAACAATGTCATCAAGGTGATTAAAGACAAAGACGCCAAGACCTCTTCGATTCGGGTTGCCGATGACAATACCCCGGGTCTTGGCGACGAGATGGTGACCCGCATAGTGGCGCTGTACAACACAGAAGCCAAGCAACTGGCACCTTTGCTGCGTCAGCTCAATGACAATGCCGGTGGCGGCAACGTGGTCAACTATGATCCTTCCAATGTATTGATGATCACCGGCCGCGCCAATGTGGTCAACAAGCTAGTGGAAATCGTGCGCCGGGTAGACAAGCAGGGTGACACTGAAGTGCAGGTGGTGCCCTTGGAATACGCTTCTGCCGGTGAGATGGTGCGGATCATAGATACCCTCTATCGCGCCAGTGCCAACCAGGCACAGCTACCGGGCCAAGCGCCCAAGGTGGTGGCCGATGAGCGGATCAACGCCGTGGTGGTCAGTGGTGATGAACGCAGTCGTCAGCGGGTAGTAGAGCTTATTCATCGCCTCGATGCCGAACAGGCCAGCACAGGCAATACCAAGGTGCGTTATCTGCGTTATGCCAAGGCCGAAGACCTGGTGGAAGTGCTGACAGGGTTTGCCCAAAAACTGGAAGCGAAAGATGGTGCAGCACCAGCCCCCGGCAGCGCCGGCGGTAAACGCCGCAATGAAATCAATATCATGGCCCATGAAGACACCAATGCCCTGGTGATCAGCGCTGAGCCAGATCAGATGCGTACCCTGGAGAGCGTGATCAACCAATTGGATATCCGCCGCGCCCAGGTACTGGTGGAGGCCATCATAGTCGAGGTCGCCGAAGGGGATGATGTGGGCTTCGGTATCCAATGGGCCACAGAGGCCGGTGGTGGTACTCAGTTCAACAACCTGGGACCCACCATAGGTGAAATTGGTGCGGGTATCTGGAATGCGCAGGACAAGAAAGCCTCCCAGACCTGTACCGGTTCGGGTGACAACCTGACCTGTACCGATAACCCTGACACCAAGGGCGATATCACCCTGTTGGCCCAGGCGCTCGGTAAGGTAAACGGCATGGCCTGGGGTGTGACCATGGGCGACTTTGGCGCTCTGATACAGGCGGTGTCCAGCGATACCAACTCCAACGTATTGGCGACCCCTTCTATTACCACCCTGGACAACCAGGAAGCCTCCTTCATCGTCGGTGACGAAGTGCCCATCCTTACTGGCGCGCAGAACTCCAGCAATGGCAACAGCAACCCATTCCAAACCGTTGAACGCAAAGAAGTCGGGGTTAAGCTCAAGGTAGTGCCGCAGATCAACGAAGGCAATGCCGTCAAGCTCACCATTGAGCAGGAAGTCTCCGGCATCAACGGCAAGACCAATGTGGACGTGACCTTTGCCACCCGCCGCCTGACGACTACCGTAATGGCCGACTCGGGTCAAATCGTGGTGCTGGGGGGGCTAATTAATGAAGAGGTACAGGAAAGCGTCCAGAAAGTACCTTTCCTGGGCGATATCCCGATTCTGGGGCATCTGTTCAAGTCATCCAGCAGCGGCAAGAAGAAAAAGAACCTGATGGTATTTATCAAGCCGACCATCATCCGTGATGGTGTCACCATGGAAGGCATTGCCGGCCGTAAATACAACTACTTCCGAGCCCTGCAGCTGGAACAGCAGGAACGTGGTATCAACCTGATGCCAAGGACTGATGTGCCCATGCTGGAAGAGTGGAGCCAGGAAGAATACCTGCCACCCGAAGTCAATGAGATCCTCGATCGTTACAAGCAGGGTAAGGGACTGGATACCAAGATGCGTAAAACAGACTCCACCCTGAAGACCTTGGAAGAAAACAAGCAGGACGAAGCCGATGACTGAAGTCCAGCCGCCAACAGACGATCTGGCCCAGGTTTCCAGTGAACTGGCGCTGACCGCCGAGGCTGAAAGTGACGAGCTGTTTCACTCAAGCAGCCGTGAGCGGCTGCCGTTTGCCTTTGCTCACAGATACAACCTGGTGCTCAGTAAAGGCCAAGATGAACGGCTGACCCTCTATTACACCCAGGCAACGCCTTTGTCTGTGTTGTTTGAGGTGCGTCGCTATGCCGGCCAGGAACTGCCGCTGCACAAACTGGAAGCCCATGAGTTTGAGCGCTACCTGACTCAGGCCTATCAGAGTAACTCTTCCGAGGCGCAGCAGCTGATGGAAGACATAGGCAATGAGATGGATCTCTTTACCCTGGCAGAAGAGATGCCGCAGACCGAAGATCTGCTGGAAGGAGAAGATGATGCGCCCATCATCAAGCTGATCAACGCCTTATTGTCCGAAGCCATCAAAGAGGAAGCTTCGGATATTCATATTGAAACCTATGAGAAGCAGCTGGTGGTGCGTTTCCGGGTTGATGGCGTGCTCAAGGAAGTACTCAAGCCGAACCGTAAGCTTTCTTCGCTCCTGGTATCGCGGATCAAGGTTATGGCCCGTTTGGATATCGCCGAAAAGCGGGTGCCGCAGGATGGCCGGATCTCACTGCGTATCGGTGGCCGCGCTGTGGATGTCCGGGTATCGACCATGCCATCGAGCCACGGCGAGCGGGTCGTACTGCGTCTGCTGGACAAGAACGCTGGCAATCTGGACTTGGCACAACTGGGAATGAAAGACAGTATTCGCCACCAGTTCGATGAACTGATCCGTAAACCTCACGGCATTATTCTGGTCACCGGCCCTACGGGTTCGGGCAAGAGTACTACCCTCTATGCCGGTCTAACCGAAATCAATCACAACGACATCAACATACTCACAGTTGAAGACCCAATTGAATACGAGCTGGAAGGCATAGGCCAGACCCAGGTCAACACCAAGGTGGATATGACCTTCGCCCGCGGCTTGCGAGCCATTTTGCGTCAGGATCCTGATGTGGTGATGATAGGGGAAATCCGTGACCTGGAAACGGCGCAGATAGCGGTGCAGGCCTCACTCACCGGCCACCTGGTGATCTCTACCTTGCACACCAACACGGCTTCCGGTGCCATTACCCGTTTGCAGGACATGGGCGTTGAGCCTTTCCTGGTGTCTTCCAGTCTGCTGGGGGTGCTGGCCCAGCGCCTGGTGCGGACTCTATGCAACGAGTGTAAGGAAGCCCATACCCCGGATGCCCGCGAACGTGAGCTCCTGGGCATAGGCGATGAAGATGCGGTGATCTATCGCGCCAAGGGCTGCAAGAGCTGTGGCCATAACGGCTATCGTGGCCGTACCGGGATCCATGAACTGCTGCTGGTGGACGACAACGTCCGCGAACTCATCCACGGTGGCCGTGGCGAACTGGCGATTGAAAAATATATTCGTCAGCACAACCCCAGCATTCGCCATGATGGCATGGTCAAGGTGCTGGCGGGGATCACTACCCTGGAAGAAGTGCTGCGCGTGACCCGCGAGGAGTAATTCATGGCGGCATTCGAGTATAAGGCGCTCAATCAAGCCGGAAAGCAGGTCAAAGGGGTTATCGAAGCCGATACCGCCAGACTGGCCCGCAGTCAGCTGCGTGAACAGAAGCTGATGCCGCTGGATATCGCCCCGGTCACCGAAAAAGAAGCCAAGGCCAGCAGTGGCAGTTGGTTGGCGCGGCGCAAGAAGATCTCTGTGGCTGAACTGGCGCTGATCACCCGCCAGATAGCAACTCTGGTCGCTGCCGGTTTGCCGGTGGAAGAAGCCCTCAAGGCCGTAGGCCAACAGTGCGAAAAAGACCGTCTCGCCTCCATGGTGATGGCGGTACGCTCGCGAGTGGTGGAAGGCTACTCGCTGGCCGACTCCATGGCCGAGTTTCCCCATGTGTTTGATGATCTCTACCGCGCCATGGTGGCCTCGGGTGAAAAGTCCGGCCATTTGGAAGTGGTGCTCAATCGCCTGGCGGACTACACGGAGCGGCGCCAACAGCTCAAGACTAAGCTGACCCAGGCGATGATCTACCCCATAGTGCTGACCACAGTGGCTATCGGCGTTATCGCCGTGCTGCTGGCGGCCGTAGTGCCCAAAGTAGTTGGTCAATTTGAACATATGGGCCAGGAGTTACCCGGTACCACTCAGTTTTTGATTGCCGCCTCTGACTTTGTCCAGCATTACGGGCTATTCGTCCTCGGCGCCATAGTATTGCTGGCGCTGCTGTTTCAGAAGATGCTCACCAAACCCGCCTTCAAACTCAAGTATCACAAGCTGTTGCTACGTTTGCCTGTGGTGGGCAAAGTCAGTAAGGGGCTGAATACGTCACGCTTTGCCCGAACCTTGAGTATCCTCAGTGCCAGTTCAGTGCCGCTGCTTGATGGCATGCGGATTGCCAGTGAGGTCTTGCTGAATGTGCGGGTACGTCAGGCAGTGGAAGAGGCCACGGCCAGAGTGCGTGAGGGAACCAGTCTGGGAGCGGCACTGACTAATACCAAGCTGTTCCCGCCGATGATGTTGTATATGATAGCCTCGGGTGAGAAGAGTGGTGAACTGGAGCAGATGCTGGAGCGCGCCGCAGATAACCAGGACAGGGAGTTCGAGTCCAACGTCAATATCGCCTTGGGGGTGTTCGAACCTCTGTTGGTGGTGAGTATGGCCGGGATAGTGTTGTTTATTGTTCTGGCAATTTTGCAACCGATATTGGCGCTCAACAATATGATTAGTGGCTGAGTCTTATTTCACCGCAGCCATGTGAGATTTTTTAGGAGGAAGTAAGTTAATGCAAAGCAACAACAGACAGAAAGGTTTTACCCTGTTGGAAGTGATGGTGGTGATAGTGATCCTGGGGATCTTGGCCTCCATGGTGGTACCCAATCTGATGGGTAACAAGGACAAGGCCGACCAACAAAAGGCGGTGTCTGACATAGTCGCATTGGAAAACCAGCTGGACATGTACAAGCTGGACAACAGCGTGTACCCCACAACCGAACAGGGACTGGAAGCTCTGGTCCAGAAGCCGACCATTTCTCCTGAGCCACGTAACTACCGCGACGGAGGCTACGTTAAGCGTCTGCCTATGGATCCCTGGGGTAATCCTTATCTACTGATGAGCCCGGGCGAACACGGCAAGATTGACGTCTTCAGCTCAGGCCCTGATAGCCAGCCCGGCACAGAAGACGATATAGGCAACTGGAATCTGCAAGATTTCCAATAAGATGCAAAACAAGCACTCACGGGGTTTTACCCTGCTGGAAGTGATGTTGGTAGTGCTGCTGATGGGGCTGGCAGCTACGGCTGTGACCATGACAATGGGGGACAGCGGTCCCAAGCAACAGTTAACCCGTGAGGCGCAGAGATTTATGGCGGCCACCGAGACAGTACTGGATGAAACCGTACTCAGTGGCCAGTTTATCGGCATAGTGGTGGACAAGGACAAGTACCACTTCGTGCTGTTTAAAGAGAACAAATGGCAACCGCTGGAGCAGGACAGGCTACTGGCCGAAAAGCAGTTGCCGGAAGGCATCAAACTGTCGGTCGAGCTCGAAGGCCTGCCTTTGGTGCAGGAAGATGAAGAGCAGGACTCCTGGTTCGACGAGCCCTTTATCGAAGAATCGGACGCGGACAAAAAGAAGTTTCCCGAGCCGCAGATCATGCTGTTGCCAAGTGGCGAAATGACAGCTTTCGAGCTGAGCTTTATTGCCAGCGACAGCCTGGGCGAAACCGTTGAGGTGTTGGTCAGTGGTGATAGCCTGGGTAGCCTCAAGCTGGGGAGGTTCGATGATTTCGAATAAACTTGCCCGGCAAAAGGGGATGACGTTGCTGGAAGTGATAGTCGCTCTGGCAGTGTTTGCCATTGCGGCGGTGGCCATTACCAAGAGCATAGGCGATCAGATTGCCAATATGCCGATTCTGGAACAGCGCACCCTGGCACAGTGGGTGGCCGATAACCAGATGGTGGATGCCAGGTTGGAAAAAGGCTTTCCTGCTCTTGGACGCAAAGATGGTCGTAGCGAACTGGCCGGCCAAACCTGGTATTGGCGCAAAGAGGTGGTCAAGACCACAGATGATAATTTTCGGATGATCCGTATCAGTGTCAGCGATGATGACAAATTCGAGCGGATCATCGCGCAGGTGAACTCTTATGTACTCAAGCAGGAATAGCGGCTTTACCCTGCTGGAGATGCTGATCGCCATAGCGATCTTCGCCATGTTGGGCCTGGCAGCCAATGCTGTATTACAAACTGTGCTGAAGAACGATGAGGTGACCCGCGATTTTTCACAGCAACTCAAATACCTGCAGCAGGGCTTTGGGGTGTTGGAGCGGGATCTGGGCCAGATGGTGGCCCGTACTCCCAGGCTACTGGAAGGCGGCCGTGGCAGCACAGTGTTTCAAACCGGGACTGATATTCTGGACTCTGAATCCGAGGCGCTGGTGTTTTTTCGTCTCGGGTGGCTCAACCCGGGAGGTTTACTGCCAAGAGGCAGCCTGCAGTCTGTGGCCTATGTAGTACAGGAAGGCCGACTTGAGCGTTGGTACTATCCTTATCCAGAGCCGGAATTCGGCGCCGAGCCGATTAAAACCGTATTGATGGACAAGGTGCTATCGGTAAAGTACGCCTTTTTTGTCGAGGACAAGTGGCAACGTAAAGCCGATGCAAGCAAGTTACCCAAGGCGATCGCCATAGAGATAGAAACAGAGGACAGAGGCGTTATCAGCCGCAAATTCCTGTTGCCGATTGGAGCCCCGGCAGCCGACAAACAGGACGACAATGGTGGCGACACCAACAAAGGGGATAACAACAGCGGCACTAATACAGATGGTGGTCAGCAGGAGTCGGACGGCCAAGAGGGTAACGACTCAGGCCAAGGTAAAGAGGAACTCTGATGAAAGGCAAACAAAGAGGGGTTGCTCTGATAGTGGTGCTGCTGATAGTAGCGATTGTGGCCGTGCTGGCGACCAGTATTACCGGGCGCAATCAGTTATCAGTGCGCAGAACCTTAAATCTGGCGCAGTATGACCAAGCTTACTGGTATGCCATTTCGGCCGAAGAGTTAGCGCGTAAGGTATTGAAACAGGATCTGGATGACTCTGAAGGTCGGGTGCATCTGCAACAATACTGGGCACTGGCAGATGTCATTCTCCCGGCAGAAAATGGCGAAATCGGCGGCACCATTTCCGATCTTCGCAGCTGTTTTAACCTCAATGCCTTGAGTGTCAGCAGCAAAGAGACGACAGATGGGCAACCGCAGAAGATGCCGCTGGCCGCCAGACAGTTCAAAGGATTGCTGGAATCCTTGGGGATGGATGAATTCGGTGCCGAACGTCTGACCCATACGCTGAAAGATTATCTGGATGAGGATTCGATAGCCTCACCCTTTGGCGCCGAAGATGCCGAGTATGAAGCGCGGGTTGTCCCTTACCGGGCGGCCAACACGCTAATGAGTCACAGCAGTGAACTCAGGGCTGTGTTTGGCTTTAACCAAGAGACTTATCGCATTTTAAAGCCCTATGTTTGCGCCATACCGGGAAATGACCGACAGTTGTTGAACGTCAACACCATCAAGGTTGAGCAGGCTGCACTGCTGGCTGGCATGCTGGAAAACCAGATCTCGGTAGGCGAAGCAGAAAGCATTATTAACCAGCGCCCAGCGGGGGGCTTCGACAAAATAGAAGATTTCTGGGCGCTGGGTTCTTTGACCTCGATTGCCAGTAAGAATGATCAGCTCAAGTCCAGTTTTGTGGTCAACAGTAAGTTTTTTAAGCTGGAGGCCAAGGCCAGGGTAGATGATGCCCTGTTCCGATTGGAAAGTATGCTGCATATAGTGGGTGGGAATCAGCTCGAAGTGTTGACCCGGCAATATGGCGGACAAGAATAACAGGACAAGCCCCTAAGCCTCCAAGGCCAGGGATTGTGGAGAATAATAGTGAGTGAACGCTTATTTATCCGTTTAGGCAAAAACCTGGGCTCGCCCTGCGCCTGGGTCGTATGGTCTGAGCAGGAACAGGAGATTATTGCCTCGGGAGAGCTGGTTGATGCGCGGTCGCTGGCGACCCTGACGCAACGAGCCGGTAATCGGCCGGTCGATGTGTTGGTGCCGGCCAGTGCCATTCAGCTCACTTCGGTCGAACTACCGGAGAAGGGCCAACGCCAGGCTCTCAAGGCGTTGCCTTTCCTGCTTGAAGATACCCTGGCCCAGAATGTTGATGAGCTGCACTTTGTCGTTGGCCCCCGCAGCGGCGAGAGCCTGAGTGTGGCCGTGGTTGCCCATGAGCAGATGCAAAACTGGCTCTCCTGGCTGAACGAGGCCGGGCTCAAAGTGCGTAAAATGGTACCGGATTGTCTGGCACTGGAGCGGGAAGACTGTGATTGGGCCCTGATGGCCTATGAAGATCAACTCTTACTGCGTACAGCCGAGGGCATGGGTATGAGCATGCCCAAGGACTGGCTGCAACCCTTACTGCCCGGGTTGCTCGAAGAGCAGCAAACAGCACCGAGCCTGGCCTGCTATACCGAATTTCAATGGCCGGATCTGGAGTGTCGGCAGATGCCGCTGGAAATGCCCATGCTGGTGTTGGCCAAAGGGCTGCTCAAGTCACCTATCAATCTGCTATCCGGCCCCTATGTTCCCAAGCGTGAATACAGCAAGCACCTACTGCTTTGGAAACGGGTGGCAATCGTCGCCGCCATTGCCCTGCTGCTTGGCTTGGTTAACAAAGGGCTCAACATACATCAGATGCAGAGTGAGGCCGATGACTTGAAGGCCCAGAGCGAAAGCATTTATCGCCAGGTGGTTCCCGGCAGTTCACGGATAGTCAATCTGCGCTCACAGCTGGAATCTCAACTCAGAGCCCTGCAGGGTAGCGGCTCGGGTGGCGAATTTTTTACCATGCTGGATAGACTGGAAGGTGCATTCAAACAAGTGCCGGATCTCAAACCCAACAGCCTAAGATTTGATGCCGGGCGCAATGAAATCCGTATGCAGGTGACGGCCAAGAGCTACGCCCAGATAGAACAGTTCAAAGAGCTGGCCGGGCGTCAATTCCATCTCGAGGGAGGGGCAATGAACAGTACTGAAAATGCGGTTACCAGTACTCTGACCCTAAGGAGCAAATAAATGGAAAATTTGCGTAACTGGTGGGAATCTCTGGCACAGCGGGAGCAGCAATTGGTCGCGGCCATGGCAGTAATAGTCGCTGTCGGGGTCCTTTATTGGGGGATCTGGACACCGATAAGCAATGCCGAACAGAAGGCACAGAATAACCTCAATGCTCAGACCCAGATGCTCAGCTTTGTGAAACAGACGGCCAATAAGATTGCCGGGATCAAACAGAGCGGCAACAGACCGGCTCTCAAGGGTAGTCTCAGCACTGTGGTGACCCAGAGTGCCGCCAGCTATGACTTAGAGATCACCCGCATGGCACCACAGGGGAAACAGATCCAGATCTGGATGGATGAAGTGCCCTTTGATAGCCTGATCTCCTATCTTGGGGATCTGGTACAGAAACAGGGATTGTCTCTGGACAGCCTGGATCTGGCCGAAGGTGATAGCCCTGGCATGGTGAAAGTCAGACGAATCCAGTTATCTCAGTCGTAAGGTGTAGTCTTGAAACTGATTAGTAAAATAATACTCTGTGTGCTGATTTACCTGGCATTTATGCTGGCACTCTTTCCCGCAAGGTTGGCGGTTTCGCTAGCGCCTCTGCCAAATAATCTGCAACTCGGTGGCGTCAGCGGCACTATCTGGAGCGGCAGTATTGATGTCATTAAGCTGCAACAACGTCAGTTGGAGCAGCTGAGCTGGGAGCTCAGTCCCTGGGCACTGCTGACCGGCAAAGCCAAACTGGACTTCCAGCTGGGCAGTCGCGCCAGTGCCGTCAACGCCAAGGGGCAAGTCACCTTGGCTGCCGGCGCTATCAGCGCTGAGAAGCTGCGTTTTGAAGCACCGGCCGAGTTTCTCTTGGCTGGCAGTCGTCTGCCATTTCGCACTCAAGTGAGCGGTGATGTCTCTGTGTTGCTGGATACTCTGGCACAAGGCCAGCCTTGGTGTGAGGCGCTCAGCGGCAAAGTATTTCTCAATCGGGTCGGCATCAAGAACCAGTTTGGTCAATATCCCTTGGGAGACATAGAACTCGGCCTGCAGTGTGTTGCCGGTCAGGTGCAACTGGCGACCGATGAGGAGAAAAACGCCATAGGCGTGGCCGGCACCTTGCTGCTCAAGGCCAATGAACAACTTGAGGTCAAGGCCCGCATTCGTGAGACTCAGGCTCAGTCTGAAGATCTGAAAAAAGCGCTGCCATTTCTGGGCAAGCGTGATCCCCAAGGATATTTCCCCATCAATTACAACGGCAAAATCCCGGGTCTTTAAATAAGTAGGTAGCCGGGCTCCTCCCGGCTGCCGTTTGTTCAAGTTGAGCTTTCCCGTTTAAAACTCTTGCGAAAACCCGCAATCGCTTGCACCCAAATCAATTAATCCGAAAAACCCCACCGCCCCGACAAACTCTGCAGCTCTGTTATTTCGTGTGAATTGGTATAACATTGTAGCCTGAGTCACATTTTCAGTTTGTCAGCGTCAGAGGCCTCTATGACAGAGCGGCAGAAGAAGCCGGAAATATTGCACACCGAAGTTGTAGCCCGCAGTCGTCTGTTTCAAATAGAACAGGTACACCTGCGTTTCTCCAATCAAGAGGAACGTCACTACGAGCGGATGAAAAGTGCCAGCCGTGGTGCTGTTATGGTGGTGCCGGTTCTCAATGGTGAGTGGTTACTGCTGGGCAGCGAGTATGCCGCGGGAACCCACAACTATGAGCTTGGCTTTCCCAAGGGACTGATCGACCCGGGTGAAACCGCCGCTGAAGCCGCCAACCGTGAACTGCAGGAAGAGATAGGCTATGGTGCCCGTAAACTGACCAAGCTGAAGGAGTTGAGTCTGGCTCCCGGGTATTTCGCCAGTAAGATGCAAATTTTCCTGGCCGAAGATCTCTATGAGAGTCGCCTGGAAGGCGATGAACCTGAGCCGATAGAGCTGGTTCCCTGGCCGCTGGAACGCTGGCAAGAACTGCTGGACATGAATGATTTTTCAGAAGGACGCAGCGTCAGCGCCTTGTTTTTGGCGATGAAACAGCTGAGACTGACTGAATCCCCCTAAAAATGGCCACTCCCGGCCACTGACTTTTGCTTATCCGATGGAAAGCGTTTGGAGTAGTTATGAAGCCAGAAGAGTTGATAGATCATGTTATCGCCATTGCAATGGAAGCAGGGCAGAAAATTCGCCAGATCTACCAACAAGGCAGTTTCAGCAAGGAAACCAAGGAAGATAATACCCCTGTCACCTCGGCCGATATCGCGGCCCACAATATCATCTGCAGCAGCCTGCAGGCATTGACACCGGATATCCCGGTATTATCTGAGGAAGCAGCTGATATTCCCCTTTCTGAACGCAGCCAGTGGCGCCGCTACTGGTTGGTGGATCCCTTGGATGGCACCGGAGAATTTATTGCCGGCAGCGGCGATTTCTCGGTGATTATCGCCTTGGTTGAGCACAACCGTCCTATTATGGGTGTAGTTTATGCGCCCATGACCGAAGTATGCTACTACGCCATCGCGGGACTCGGAGCTTATAAGCGCACTTCCCTGACGGAGCTGCGAATTCACAGCAAGCTGTTACCGAAAGAACAGAATAACGCCCTGCGCCTGGCGGTCAGTCGCCGTCAGGATCCGCAGTCCGTGCTCAAGCTATTCAACCAACCCAAACATTGTGAACTTGTAGCGCTCGGTGGCGCTGCGCTCAAGAGCTGTCTGGTCGCCGAGGGCAGAGCGGATTGTTATGTACGTGTCGGCCCTACGGGCGAGTGGGATACAGGCGCAGCGCAAATCATCATAGAAGAAGCCGGTGGTCAATTAATGGATACTGAACTGCAACCCTTGACCTACAACGAGCGTGAGTCGTTGGAAAACCCCAACTTTATCGTGGTCGGTTCCCCGAACCTCGAATGGGACAAGATACTGACCGGAGATTAATCTAATGCAGATAAGACCAATATCCAGAGCCGATCTGGATGCGGTATTGGCCTTGGAACTGGCAACCTTCGGTGAGCATTGCTACCCGGACTTCTTTTTCCGTCAGGCATTGGATGCTTGGTCCAGTGGTTTTCTGGGGAGCTTTGTCGACGGTCAGCTGGTAGGTTACCTGCTGCGGGTGAGCAGCGAAAAGCCTGGACAGCACTGGCTGTTGTCGCTGGCTGTATCTCCGACGAAACAAGGTCAAGGGATAGGTAAGCAATTACTCAGTGCTTGTCTGGATGATTGCAGCCACTGTGTCGATGAACTGTTACTGACGGTAGCGCCGGATAATTCCGCCCGCCATCTCTACAGCCGCATGGGGTTTGAAAACCTGGGACTGGAAGCCGACTATTTTGGCGTTGGTGAACACAGACTATTGATGCGCTGGCAAAGATAAAAAACACCGAGTGTTTTGTTTAATCGCTCCAGCCCCCATCAAGCCTGTCGATCGCTAGTCCGGCTTCACTTCAGATATAAAAAAACCGCTGCAAGCAGCGGTTTTTCCAGCTCAAAATGATTAACCCTTTGGATAAGGATGCGCTACACCCTTGTGGCAATCCACGCAGGTCTTTCTGCTTTCAGGATCTTTCTTGAAGTTCATGCTGTGCATTCTAACAGCCATTTTCTTCATGGTTTCAGGCTGGTTCTCATAGATGCGGGTATGGCAATGCTGACAGTTGGCAGAGTCATTGGCACGGAAGTAGTTCAGTGCTTTATCAGCCTGCTCTTTACGGTTAGCGTCCAACCACTCCTGAGTATTGAAGCCATCGATAGTCAGGAAGCCGTAGAGATCCTTGGAAACAATGATCTTCTTCACCAGATAGTCAACCGGACCGTGAGGCAAGTGGCAGTCTTGACACTGAACAGTAACACCGGCACTACCACCACCGTGGGCAGATGCCAACACTTCATCTTTCAGTGAGTGGTTGCTGTGGCAGGTCATACAGAACGCATCTGTACTGGTTGCATGCAGCGTCTGCTGGGTAGCGAAGTAGCCAACAACACCTATCACTATGCCGACGACCAGTAGCGACAGGATGGAATACTTTGCGCTGGGTTTAAAGATTGCACGCCAGTTCATCACTCTTCTCCAAAATAAAATTCTTATATCTATATTGAGCTATTCGTTGTTCTGAAATTTGATTATAAACCAGTTTTCTTTCATTAATCTGACCCGAAAAGTGCAAAATGAGACTTAGCTCTAACTCTCAAGGCCTAATGACGACTGAATTTTAAGTTAATGCCATATATGCACTTTTCCTAAACTTAAAGCATGGCACACGCTTAATCAAGCATAGTCAATCGAATAATTAACATACAACCAATTCTCGAAACAATAAATGTGATCCAGGCGACGCTAAGGAGGTAATGAACAATTTTATTTTGGACAAGACGAAACTATTTAATCAAGATGTCTGTCTATTGAGGTAAGCACAGACTGCGTGCTTCACCAGAACGAAAGGATAACGATGAGAAGCTTGCTGTTGATACTGACACTGATAATGACGCTGGGACAGGCCGTGATGCCTGCAGCCGCGTCTGTTTCAGTGTCTGAGCATCAGTCAATGGCAGCCATGAACTCATCTGCATCCACCAGCATGGTTATGGATATGGATTGCTGCCAAGGCCAGCAGCATTGCCCAGACTGCGATCTGGGTATGGATTGCGGCACCATGGGCAACTGTGCCAGCCACTGCACACCAGGGGTAAGCCTGCTTACCGCCGGCCATCCTTTGTTGGTGACAGGAAGCCAGCAGATCGCCCTGCCTAGCTGGAGCTTGCAAACCGCTATACTCTCACAGCAAACACCCCCTCCCAATTCAGCACAGATGTAACTCTGGCCTTACGGCCGCAAAGCTTTAGTTAATGTTTTTACATCTGAATATTTTTTGGGAGTTCCCACTATGTCTGCATACAAAATTTCTGCATCTCGTTTTAGCGCCGCCCTGTTAATCTTTGCCAGCCTGTTTATGGCTTCGGGCAGTTTCGCAGCCGAGTTGAACCTGCCGGATAATCTGGTGATCAAAGCTATTGATGGCCAAGCTGTATCCAACTTTGACCGCCACCAGTTAGCCGCCGGAAAACATGTTGTCGAACTCAAATACCGGGACATTTTTGCCGTCAATGCCGATGACTCGGGCGCTTGGGTTAAATCCGGTCCTCTTTATCTGACACTGACTGTTGCCGAACAACAAAGTCTGCAACTGCAGCTACCGACTCTGGATACCGAGGCAGAAGCCAACGCCTTTATTCGCAGTCCACAGTTACAAGTTGTTGATGAAGCCGGTCAGGCTGTTCCTGCCGAGGTAATGACCCACGGAGGCCTGATGGCCGACTGGTTGGCACAGCTGCGCCGCTGAGTTTTCAGAGTGGAATGAGACAGAGGCTCTACCATGCTGCTAACAATGATTGCCGGAAAAAGTGTAGCAATGTCATCACACTTCTTCAGATGTGAGTCATATCAAGGCAAGCTTTTGAAAGCATGGTAGACTATTGGGGTCCATTCTCTCTGGAGTTCAAGCTCAAGATGCTATCGGTTCGCCACCACATCCTGGTTCTGTTTACCATGCTCGCATTGCTCGGGCAGGGTATGCTAACCAATGGACACTGGATGGTGCCAATAGCTGAAGCGCATTCCGGAAAAATGGACTCCACGGCACACTCAATGGCTGCCACCATGGATTGTCACACTCAACAGACAAATGCCAGTCACTGCTGCGATGACTCGCAAATTGATACAGTGCTTCCCGACACTGTGAGTCATTGTTGTGAAGGCAAAGGATTCTGCAAGAGCGACTGTAACCATTGTCTGGTGATATCCGTAGCGGGTACTCTCATTGCCGTCGGTTCCTGGCCGGTGATGTCTCTGCCCGAAGCCGCCGTGGCCACGCCTATGCCTCATTTCCACTCTGTTTCTATCGGCCAGACAATCAAGCCACCCATAGTTTGATATCCAAGGCACACCTGTGCCCAAAATCTGACAATAAATACAAATTTTTAATGGGATAAGCCCCAAGAGTGCACAGTTGCACCTGGCCAAAGCGTATCCCAAACGGAGTGAATCAATGAAAACCTTTATCAGCGTCCTGATTATTGCCCTATTGTCTGTCACCCTGGCCAGAGCCAGCTTCGCAAGTGAACGAGATCATCACCACGGTCAGCAACAAGCCGTGGTAACTGCCGAATATAGCTGCCCCATGCACCCGGAGGTGACAGGTAACAAAGGCGATTCCTGCCCCAAATGCGGCATGTTTCTGGAAAAACCGCAACAAGCCGACTATCACTGTCCCATGCATCCTGAAGTGACAGGCAAGAAAGGTGACTCCTGCCCCAAGTGTGGTATGAATCTTGAGCCTGTAGCTGGCCAGAAACACCACCACCACTAAACAAGCTGTAGCTGGAGATGAGGCATATGAGCGATTCAAACCGTAAACGCCAACGACTGGCCTGTGCGCTTAGTCTGGTGCTGGCTGTCGGCCCGCAATGGAGTATGCAGGCAATGGCCCAGGGCAATCAGCCCCAAGGGCAGGAACAACACAAAGATCATCAACATGGGACGGCAACCCAGGAGTATTACTGCCCCATGCATCCGGAAGTGACCAGTCACGAGCCGGGACGTTGCCCCAAATGCAATATGTTCCTGGTCGAAGAGGAAGAAGAGGAGCCAGGTTCCCATGCCGGTCACGCCGAAGCTACAGAAACCCTGGCTACAGAAACTAAAGCCGCGGAAAACCAGGCTAATGACCATAGCCAGCACGCCATGCAGCAGAGCAAACCCGCATTGGAGATCAAACCAGCTCCTCTGGATCAGGGCAGTAACATCAAATATGTTTGTCCCATGCATTCGCATATCATCAGCGATGTGCCCGGCACCTGCCCCATCTGCGGCATGAATCTGGAAAAAGTCGAGATGGGCGGCCACTCGGAAACCGTTGAGATTGATGTCTCAGGCCAGATGCAACAAGCCTTGGCCCTCAAGGTAGCCAAGGTGGAAAGGGACACGCTGTGGAAGTTTGTCAAAACAGTCGGCCAGATAGACTATGACGAGAGCCAAATCAATCATATCCATGCCAGGGTCAACGGCTGGATTGAAAAACTTAAAGTAAAGTCTGTCGGTGACAGGGTCGAGAAAGGTCAGTTGCTGTACGAGATCTATTCACCGGACCTGGTCAATGCCCAGGACGACTATCTGTTGGCCCAGGAGACGCTGAAACGCTCAGGCAACAGTGCCAACTACCAAGAGCTATTGCGCAAGGCCGGGCTACGCCTCGAACTGCTGGGCATGAACCAAGAGCAGATCAAACAGCTGGCCAAGACAGGCAAGACCCAATACCGGGTTCCTTTCTACGCCCGCGAAAGCGGCGTAGTCAAACAACTCGCGGTGCGTGACGGCATGTATATACAACCTCAGACAGAGGTCATGTCACTGGTTGACCTCTCCAAGGTCTGGGTCATTGCCGATGTGTTTGAAAACGAGCAGAGCTGGCTGGAAGTGGGCCAGACCGCCGAGGTCAATATCCCCGCCATGGGACTCAAGGGCATAGAAGGCAAGATTGATTACATCTATCCCGAACTGGATCCCATCACCCGCAGCCTGAGAGTCAGAGTGGTACTCAACAATGATCAAGCAATGGAGCTCAGGCCCAAGACCTTGGCCAAGGTTTCCCTCTATGGTGGCCCGAAACGCGATACTTTGGTGATCCCTCAGGAAGCATTGATCCAAACAGGCAAGGAAAACCGGGTCATAGTCAAACAGGATGATGCCAGTTTCAGTGCCAGAAAGGTCACTGTCGGCATGTTGAGTCAGGGTAAGGCAGAGATCCTCGAAGGCCTGCATGAAGGCGAAAACGTGGTGATTTCCGGGCAATTCCTGTTGGATTCAGAAGCCAGTCTCAAGGGTAGCCTGATGCGCCTGAGCTCAGGCCACCAGCACTAGGAGGCAACATGCTGAAAAAAATCATTGAAGCCTCCATCAAACAAAGGGTGATGGTGCTGATTGTCACCCTGATGGTGACGGTTTGGGGGATTCAGGCGCTGCGTACCACGCCGCTCGACGCCCTGCCGGATCTGTCCGATGTGCAGGTCATCATCAAAACCGCCTATCCGGGACAGGCGCCCAAGCTGGTAGAGGAACAGGTGACCTATCCCTTGTCTACCGCCATGCTGGCCGTGCCCGGGGCCAAGACGGTGCGCGGCTATTCCATGTTCGGTGACTCCTATGTCTATGTGATCTTTGAAGATGGCACCGACATCTATTGGGCCCGCTCCCGGGTATTGGAATACCTGAGCCAGATAAGCAGTCGTTTACCCGAAGGGGTGCAACCCTCACTGGGGCCCGATGCCTCCGGGGTCGGTTGGATCTATGAATATGCCCTGGTAGACCGCAGCGGGAATCTGGACCTTTCGCAACTCAAGAGTTTGCAGGACTGGTATTTGAAGCTGGAATTGCAGAGTGTTGCCGGGGTATCGGAAGTCGCCACTGTCGGTGGCATGGAACAGACCTATCAGATAGTGCTGGAGCCGGACAAGCTGGCGATTTACAAGCTGGACATCGCCTCGGTCAAGCAGGCGATTACCAAGGCCAACAACGAGGCCGGCGGCTCTGTGGTGGAGATGGCCGAAGCCGAGTACATGGTGCGCGCCAAGGGCTATCGTCAAACACTGGCGGACTTTCGTGAAATCCCGCTGGGGATCACCAGTCCCTCAGGCACACCGCTGCTGCTGAAAGACGTTGCCACCGTACGCAAGGGCCCGGCATCTCGCCGTGGCATAGCCGAGCTCGATGGTGAGGGCGAAGTCGTCGGTGGCATCATAGTCATGCGCTATGGGGAAAACGCCCTGGCGACTATCGAGGCGGTGAAAACCAAGCTGGAAGAACTCAAGGCGGGTCTCCCCGAAGGCGTGGAGATAGTTCCCACCTACGACAGATCGCAACTGATTGAAAACTCAGTCGACAACTTGTTGCACAAGGTGTTGGAAGAGATGGTAGTGGTCGGCATTGTTTGCTTGCTGTTTCTGCTGCACGCCCGCTCGACCCTGGTGGCCGTTATTACCCTGCCACTGTCGATACTGATCGCCTTTATTGTGATGAACAAGATGGGGGTTAACGCCAATATCATGAGTCTTGGCGGTATCGCTATCGCCATCGGGGCCGTGGTGGATGGTGCCATTGTGATGATCGAGAATATGCACAAGCACCTCGAGCATTTCAAACAAGACCATCAGCGCCAACCCGACACCAAAGAGCATTGGAAAATTGTCGCCGAAGCCTCTATTGAGGTGGGCCCGGCACTCTTCTTCTCCTTGCTGATCATTACCCTGAGCTTTGTGCCGGTATTTGCCCTCGAAGCCCAGGAAGGCAGGCTGTTCAGCCCTCTGGCCTATACCAAAACCTTTGCCATGGCGGCCGCGGCTGTGTTGTCAATCACCTTGGTGCCTATCCTGATGGGCTTCTTTATCCGCGGCAAGATCCCCTCGGAAAGCAGCAACCCACTGAGCCGGGTATTGATAGCCATCTACAAACCTATGCTCAATGCCGTGCTGCGCTTCCCCAAGCTGACCTTGCTGGCGGCTCTGGTGGCGCTGGCCAGTGCCTGGTATCCAGTGAGTCATATGGGCAGCGAGTTTATGCCAGAGCTCGAGGAAGGGGATCTTCTGTACATGCCAACAGCCTTGCCGGGCATCAGCGCCAGCAAGGCCGCCGAAGTGCTGCAGCAAACCGACCGGCTGATCAAAACCGTTCCGGAAGTGGCGCGGGTGTTTGGCAAAGTAGGCCGCGCCGAAACCGCCACGGATCCTGCGCCATTGACCATGCTGGAAACCACCATAATGCTCAAACCCAAAGAGCAGTGGCGCGAAGGCATGGATCTCGACGGCATCATTGCTCAGCTGCAAAGTACGGTAAAAGTGCCCGGTCTCACCAACGCCTGGGTACAGCCGATCAAGACCCGTATCGACATGCTGTCTACCGGTATCAAGACACCAGTGGGGATTAAGATCACCGGCGCCGATGTCAATCAACTGCAGGAGATAGGGGCCCAGATAGAAGCGATTCTATCGGCTCAGCCTCATACCAAGTCGGCCTATGCCGAGCGGGTGGGTGGCGGCCGCTACATAGACATCACACCGAAACTCGAGGTGACCTCCAGATATGGCATGACCCTGAGCGATATTCAGGACGTAGTACGTTACGCCATTGGCGGCATGAATATCGGTGAGTCGGTTCAAGGTGCCGAGCGCTATCCCATCAACCTGCGCTATCCAAGAGAGTTGCGTGACAATATCGAAAAGCTCAGAGAGCTGCCGGTGATCACCAAGAGTGGCCACTATCTGCCGCTGCGCAATCTGGCCGACATCGAAATCACTGATGGCGCGCCTATGCTCAAGAGCGAGAATGGTCGATTGATCTCCTGGGTATTTGTCGATATTGACGGCACGTCCATTGGTGAGTATATCGAAGCCGTCAAGCCGGTATTGGAGCAGGAACTGGATCTGCCTGCCAGGTACAGCTACAGCTTTGCCGGTCAGTATGAATATATGCAGCGGGTCGATGCCAAACTGCAGCAAGTGATCCCCATGGCGCTAGCGGTGATCTTCATTCTGCTGATGATGACCTTCGGCTCATCCATGCAGGCCAGCATCATAATGCTGTCGCTGCCGTTCGCCTTGGTGGGCAGTACCTGGTTGCTGTATCTGCTGGACTACAATATGTCGGTCGCTGTCGCGGTGGGCATGATAGCCCTCGCCGGGGTCGCCGCCGAGTTTGGTGTGGTCATGCTGGTGTATCTCAACAATGCCATCAAGCATAAGCAGGACAGAGGCGAATACCACAGAGTGGAAGACCTCAAGGACGCCCTGATTGAAGGTGCAGTAATGCGGATCCGCCCCAAGGCGATGACGGTGGCGACCATCTTCTTCGGTCTGCTCCCTATTATGTGGGGCGCAGGTTCGGGCAACGACGTGATGCAGAAGATTGCCGCGCCCATGGTCGGTGGTATGGTTACCGCCCCAGTGCTGTCGCTCTTTGTGCTGCCGGCGCTCTATCTGCTGATCTACCGTCGCCACTTGAGCAAGGCCAAGGCTGAATAAGCAAACTGATGCTCGCAAAAACGGCTGCCAATGCAGCCGTTTTTTATTGGATTGATCTCAGTTACACCACTTCACCGGCGGCGTAGCCGGAACTCCAGGCCCACTGGAAGTTATAGCCGCCGAGCCAGCCACTGACATCCACCACTTCACCGATAAAATAGAGCCCGGGATGACGCTTGGCCTCCATGGTCTTGGAAGATAACTCATCGGTATCCACACCGCCCAGAGTCACCTCGGCGGTGCGATAACCCTCGGTGCCGCCGGGTTGGATCTGCCAGCAATGGAAATAACTGTCCAGCGCCGCCACATCTGCCTTGGACAGTTGGTTAAAGTTCTTGTTCGGTAATTCACCCAGCTCCTGCAGCCTCTCAACCAAGCGCTTAGGTAACAGCCGAGATAGTCCATTCTTAAGCGACAATTTTGGTGATTCAGCAGTGATTGTTTTGCACCAGTCGACAAAATCCAGGTCCGGCAGTAAATCAAACAGCACACTCTGGCCTGGCTGCCAGTAGGAGGAGATCTGCAGCACAGCCGGCCCGGACAAACCCCTGTGGGTGAATAGCATGGCCTCTCTAAACTGCCTGCCGCATTCGGCTTTGGCGATAACCGGCAAGCTGATGCCGGACAGGCCTTCAAACCTGGCCTTGTCTTCAGGCTGTAAGGTAAAGGGAACCAGCCCGGCAGTGGTCGGCAGCACCTTGATGGCAAACTGCTCGGCGATACGGAATCCAAACGGTGTTGCCCCGAGCTTCGGCATGGACAAGCCACCAGTGGCTATCACCAGAGATTTACAACGGTATTCCCCTTCACTGGTTTGCAGGCTGTAACCACCATCTGTGGCTGCCACAGACAGAATTTCGGTACGCAGCTGAATTTTGACTCCTGCCCAATCGCACTCTGTGGTCAACATATCGACAATATCTTTGGCCGAGTCATCGCAAAACAGCTGTCCAAGGGTCTTCTCGTGATAATCGATGCCGTGCCGCTCGACCATGGCGATAAAGTCCCACTGGCTGAAACGAGCCAGCGCCGACTTGACGAAGTGTGGGTTACTGCAGAGGTAGGCGCCCGGTTCAATGTTCTGATTGGTGAAGTTACAGCGACCGCCGCCACTGATCAGAATTTTGCGCCCCAGTTGTTTGGCGTTATCCAGCAAAAGGACATCCCGGCCCCGATACCCGGCAGTGAGGGCACACATTAACCCTGCGGCGCCAGCGCCGATAATGATCACCTGATGCTGTTTAACTGACATAACGCTCACTCTCTGGCCCAACAAGGGGCAATAAAAAAGGTTCATCGCAGATTAGTGTGGACTGGAAACGAAAACGGTTGGAGTTATTGTTTAGTCGCCAAACAAAAACAATGACCAACCCCAACCATTCTCGATGTCGAATCTTACCTTTACCATTGCGCTCTGGGAAGGCTTTGAAGCCGTCCATACCGAGCAAAATCAACAAACCCTCATCATCCAGCTAAAATCGATTGATAATGGTCACTGTGCTTGCGCAAACCGGCCAAGGCCGTTCAAAACACCCCAAGCAATCTGATGAAGCTCAAGCGGCTTTTAAAAAACTTACCGATGGAAACTAAGACCAATCCGCATTGAAGTCTGATCTAATGGTAGGCAACTCAACACTTATGGTTGGCCCATGAAATCTGAAACTGCCGAAAGCTTGCTTTGCCTCTCTAAAAAAGAAAAAATCCCCAAAAGCGTATGCGGTTACTCGCCGTGTCCATATTTTTGCAATCCCGTAATCGTACTCAAGTAGCGAACCAGTTGAAGGTGGCAAGATCCAGCGTCAACTCATGGGTCTCAAACTATCTTGAACAAGGGCTCGTAGGGCTTGAAGATAAGCAGCGACCCGGCAAAAGACCATCATTGTCCTATGACCAAAAGCGGAGGCTCGCCAGATATATTGAATTCAAAGCACAATCGAATGAGGGAGGCAGGCTAACCGGGGCAGATATCCAATAATACATATTGAGTGAGTTTGGTGTCGAGTACCACCTCAATCATATCTACAAGCTACTCAAAGGCATGGGGTTCAGCTGGATAACCAGCCGCTCCAGGCATCCCAAACAGACTCAAGGCGTGCAGAACGCTTTTAAAAAAGTTTACTCTGGAAACTAACCTTCACACACCTATCCATATACGACCACACCAGATTGATATTTGGTTTCAGGACGAAGCCTGATTTGGTCAGCAAAACCAAACGACAAGACTTTGGGCAAAACGGAGTAGCCGTCCCCGTGCCGTCAAACTGCAGCAGTTTGAATACGCGCACCTCTTCGGCGCAGTCTGCCCCGCAACAGGAGAAACTGAAGCCATCATCACGCCGTTTGTTAATAAGGACATCATGCGCCAGCACCTGGAACTGATCGCCAACCGAACTAAACCAGGACGACATGCTGTGGTGGTAATGGATGGTGCAGGGTGGCATACCAATGACATTGCAGTTGATATCCCCAACTTGTCGATATTCAAATTGCCGTCCTATTCCCCGGAGCTAAACCCCATCGAACAGGTGTGGAGTTGGCTACGCCAACGTCATCTCGCTAATCGCGGTTTCAAAGGATATGAGGACATTGTGGATGTTTGCAGTCAGGCTTGGAACGACTGCGTCAGCAGTACAAAGCGAGTGATAAAGATGTGCACCAGAGACTGGGCGAAAGTGACTGAACTTTAATGCGGAATGGTATTAAAAGCCGCTTGAGCTTTATTAGATTGCTTGGGGGGATATCTAAGCAATGTGCAACATCTGCGATGGAATGGCTACGATCAACAAGCTGTTTGACTGCTCCAACTTGGAACTCTTCAGGGTAATGTTTACCACTCAATGACCAGCTATTTTTCAGTTATTTTATCTAAGGAAGGTGCGAATAAGCCTTTGTGGCGTTCTCTTGTGTAGAGAGCGGGTTGCTGTGAAGGCCCCGAAGTTCGTGGCTTACAGACCAGAATGCTGTGTTGTGTTTCTAGCAAAGGACTAAGGCCATTTGCTACGAACCACGTCTTGCATTTAGTCATGTAAGCCGACGCAGTGCATACATGGGACTTGTTCGCAGTTTCTCTAACTGAGAGGCGTCTAGGAAATCAGTGGCGATTCAGCTTCCATATCCCCCACGCCGTACCTTGAGTTATTCTCGTTATAGTATGGCAACTCTGAAACCTTTATTTAATGCGCTTTAGCAATACACCCGCTTCCATATGGTCGGTATAAGGGAATTGATCAAACAAGGCAAAGCGTCTGATCTCATGAGTCTGACTCAATTGTTCGAGATTCATTGCCAGGGTTTGTGGGTTGCAAGAAATATAGAGAATAGAGTCATAACTCTGTACCAAGTTGACGGTCTCGGGATCCAGGCCAGCTCGCGGTGGGTCAACAAAGATGGTGTTGCAGTCGTAACTCTTGAGGTCTATTCCCTCCAGACGTTTGAAGCTACGTTCACCCGTCATGGCTTGAGTAAACTCTTCGGCTGACATACGAATTATTTGCAGGTTCTCAGTGCCGTTTTGCTCAATATTGTATTGAGCGGAATCGACAGAAGGTTTGGCTAATTCAGTTGCCAGTACCTTAGTGAAATTCTGTGCCAGAGCAATGGAAAAGTTGCCATTACCACAATAGAGTTCAAGTAAATCGCCGTTACTGTCACGGGTACAGTCTATCGCCCATTCCAGCATTTTGGTCGCCACATGGGCATTAGGCTGGGTGAAACTGTTTTCCACTTGTTTATAGATGTATTCCTGCTGGTTGACTTGCAGGCGTTCGATAACGAAATCTCTATCTAAGACAAACTTCTGTTTGCGGGCTCGGCCGATAATATCGACCTTGAACTCTTTCCCGAGTCTTTGTTTCAACGCCTTGGCTTCATCGAGCCAGTTATCATCCAACTGCTTGTGATACAGCAGTGACACCAAAATCTCGCCGGACAGAGTAGAGAGGAAGTCTACTTGAAACAGCTTGTGTCTCAGTATGCTGTTGGGGCGTAGCTCGGCCATCAGTGCTGGCATCATTTGATTGATAAGGGCACTGGCTGGCAGGAATTGATCGCAACGAACCTTGGCTTGTTGTTGTTGGTCAAACATGTAGTAGTAGAGGTCATCTCCGTCATGCCAAACCCGGAATTCTGCTCTCATACGGTAGTGTTTCTGTACCGAGGGAAATACCTCTAATACCGGCGGAGTGAAGCGGGCAAAGGCCTGTTCCAGCTTGAGACGCTTTTGTTCCAACTGCGTGTCATATTGATTGGGGTCCATTGCTTCTAAATTCATAATATTCACTCTTGGCTTAAAACCGGGGGCGCAAATATTATACTACGTGGCGCTTATGTCCAGTTTCATTCCTTTGTGCTTTTATTCAAGCTGTGAAAAAATAAGTTCTTATCTGCTTTCGTGGTTTCAAACCATGACTCGTCTTATATCGTTTAGAGGCTCAATTTGTCACGTCCCATACTGGTTTTTGACTCAGGCATAGGTGGCCTATCGGTGCTGAAAGAGATCCGTAAGCTATTGCCGCTGAGACAGTATTGCTATCTGTTTGATAACGCGCGCTTGCCTTATGGTGAGCTCGCGGAAGCAGAGTTGATAAACGGATGTGTGGACTTGGTTACTACCATGGCCAAGCAGATAGATGCCGCGATAGTGGTCATAGCTTGCAATACAGCCAGCACTTTGGTTCTTCCCGAGTTGAGATCTCAACTGACGATTCCTGTTGTCGGGGTTGTACCCGCTATCAAACCGGCTGCGGCTATCTCCAAGCGAAAGCATATAGGCTTACTGGCCACACCGGGAACTGTCAAAAGGGCTTATACCAAGGAACTGATCAATCACTTTGCCAACGACTGTCAAGTGGAACTCTTTGGTTGTTCAGAACTGGTATTGCTAGCAGAGGCCAAGGCGGCTGGTCAGGCCATAGATATCGCAGAAATGAAGAAGTTACTGCAACCTATCATCTACAGTGAACTAGATGTGCTTGTGCTTGGCTGCACTCACTTTCCTATGCTGAAGCCTGAGCTACAACAAATACTGGGTGATTATGTTGAGTTATTGGACTCCGGTGAGGCGATTGCGAAGAGAGTGAAGAATCTACTGCAATATCAGCAGGAAACCGCTGACTTAGATCAACCAAGTAATGAATGGGCTTTTTATACCAGCGAGAGAATTACTGAAGGATTGAAATCAACGCTGGCCGAGTATGGTTTTGCTCAAACGGCCAAGACCTCGACCAGCGTGATGACGTAGGACTACTATTCCTGTTTATCTGAATCTTGCGATTTGGCTTCACGTACTTTCAGGGTGCGCTCCTGGAATATGAAGTCATTTAGTTTGGTCATCGCCTTTTGAGCGCCGGACTCTGACATTTCCACAAAACCAAATCCTTTACGTCTGCCGGTTTTGCGATCTCTCACTAAACGAACAGAATTCACTGGACCGTATTCCTCAAATAATAACTTTACTTCAGTGTCGTGTGCTCTGTAAGGGAGGTTACCCACGTAGAGAGTCATGGTTGGGCCATTGTAAGTTTCTTGTCCTTTAGCTTGAGCCTGGCTTGGACTGGATGTGAATGCATAAACTGCAGCAGCAAGGAGTGCACCAACAGGGAAGGCCAAAAATGCAGGCAGTTGAGGCATGAGTTGGTATATCGCAAGCGCGCCCAGAATGGCGATGCCCAACACAATCAAAAATGACTTTTGCATAAGAAATGTTCTCTGTGAAGAATAATTGATAAATTACTGTTAAAAGCAATGACTATGGTAATGAATTATTTACCTTTAAACCAGACTGACGCCCAAAAAATGACCTTTGCTCTCATTTTTAAACATAAGCAGGACCTTTAAGCTAAGTTTTTTATGCAAAAAGGCTATTAAATGGCCTTCGAGGTTAAAAGGTAGGCGCTTAGTGTAAGGGGGAGTAAAAAGCTCTTGCGCTATTGGCTGGCCTCCCTATAATGCGCTCCCACTGACACGACACAGCGGCAACGCGAAAGACGTGGCAGGGTCGAAGAAAAGAGGCTCTCGAGTCCTTTCAACGACAGGCGAAAAAAGATGGTAAATACCTCTTGACGCCGCAGCAGGAAAGCGTAGAATACGCAGCCCTGACCCGATGGGAACCATCGCGGTACTGCTCTTTAACAATATATCAAGCAATCTGTGTGGACACTCACAGGCATTGAGAAATCGACAAAACGATTTAACTCGATGAAGAGTGTTCATACGAACAGAATTCATTGAGTCGATTCTTCGGAATCAACCAAAACTTTAATTGAAGAGTTTGATCATGGCTCAGATTGAACGCTGGCGGCAGGCCTAACACATGCAAGTCGAGCGGTAACATTTCAAAAGCTTGCTTTTGAAGATGACGAGCGGCGGACGGGTGAGTAATGCCTGGGAATTTGCCCATTTGTGGGGGATAACAGTTGGAAACGACTGCTAATACCGCATACGCCCTACGGGGGAAAGCAGGGGAACTT